>NZ_JBAWDE010000287.1:0-37008 GCF_049590575.1 Pseudomonas sp. | reverse complement strand
CTCCCACAGGGAAATGCATTCCAAATGTGGGAGCAGGCTTGCCTGCGATAAGAGCGACTCGGTCTTAGATCAGCCCTCGCGCACCATATCCACATGCGGAATCCCGACTTCAAGGAATTCGTCACTGACGATCTTGAAGCCCAGTCGCTCGTAAAACGGCGCCGCGTACACCTGCGCGCTGAGGAACTGCCGCGTCTGGCCGCGTTTCTCGGCCTGGCCGATCACCGCTTCCATCAGCTTGTCGCCGACCTTCAGCCCGCGCCAGTCCTTGAGCACCGACACGCGGCCGATCTCGCCGCTGGGCAGCAGGCGTGCGGTGCCAATCGGAAAGTCGCCCTCGAACGCCAGGAAATGCATGGCGTCTGCGTCGTCGGCATCCCACTCAAGCTCCGGGGGAACCGATTGTTCAGCGACAAATACCGCTTCACGAATGCGCCGAATCTCGACTATATCCTTATGCCAGTCCGCGACACTTACGTGAATCCTATTCATCGGCAAACCCCAGGCTTCCTTGCTTGACCAGCTCGCACAGCAGGTCGCGAGCGTCTTCGTCCGCCAGCCAGGCGCCGAGGTTTTCGGCGTGCAGGGCATCGGCGGCGCACACCAGTTTCAGCAACTCACGCAGTTTGCCTGGCAGGTAACGGCTCTGGCCGCTGGCGAACAACAGCACGTCGTCGTCCACCTCGGACCAGGCCAGGCGTGCGCTTGGGTTGCGCACTAGAATCGCGCCGTCTTCCAGGCTGCTGATAAAGTCCTGCTCGTCGAGTTCTTCGCCGGCGACCAGTTCCGGGTAGCGTGGCTCAGTCATGAACTGGCCGAACCAGGTCAGCAGCATGCGCTCGTCGCTCATGTGCTCGGCCAGCAGGCTCTTGAGGCGGTCGAGGGCGTCGCTCTGGATCTGGTGCGGGTCGCTTGCCGGCTGGGCGTCGGCGTCGGTGTAGCGCTCTTCATCCGTCAGGTACTGGCTGAGGAAGTCGGTGAAGTGGGTCAGCACTTCGGCGGCGCTCGGTGCACGGAAGCCGACCGAGTAGGTCATGCAATCGTCTTCGGCGATGCCGAAGTGCGCCAGGCGTGGCGGCAGGTACAGCATGTCGCCCGGTTCCAGCACCCATTCGGCGCTTTCTTCGAATTCGGCGAGGATGCGCAGGTCGGCGTGTTGCAGCAATGGGCTTTCGGAGCTGCACATCTGGCCGATTTTCCAGTTGCGCTTGCCTTGGGCTTGCAGCAGGAACACGTCGTAGTTATCGAAGTGCGGACCGACGCTGCCACCGGGCGCGGCAAAGCTGATCATCACGTCGTCGATGCGCCAGCTCGGCAGGAAGCGAAACTGCTCGAGCAGTTCGGCGACTTCCGGCACGAACTGGTCGACTGCCTGCACCAGCAGGGTCCACTCGCGCTCCGGCAGGGTGCTGAAGGTGTCTTCGGCGAACGGGCCGCGGCGCAGTTCCCACGGACGCTCGCCATGTTCGATGACCAGGCGCGATTCGACTTCCTCTTCCAGGGCCAGGCCAGCGAGTTCGTCGGCGTCGATCGGGCTTTCGAAATCAGGAATGGCCTGACGGATCAGCAGCGGCTTTTTCTGCCAGTAGTCGCGCAGGAATTCCCGTGCAGTGATGCCGCCAAGAAGTTGAAGAGGGATATCAGGATTCATGTGTAACCTATTGAAAAAAAGCACTTTTCAGACTTGAATAAAAACGCCCGGCGCGGCCGGGCGTCTCAAAGGGTCGAGCGATGATCAGATGCGCTTGGCTTGCTCTACAGCGTTGCCGATGTAGTTGGCCGGAGTGAGCAGTTTCAGCTCGGCCTTGGCGGCGGCTGGCATGTCCAGGCCGTCGATGAAAGTTTGCAGTGCTTCAGGGCTGATGCCCTTGCCGCGCGTCAACTCTTTCAGCTTTTCGTACGGGTTTTCGATGTTGTAACGGCGCATCACGGTCTGGATTGGCTCGGCCAGGACTTCCCAGCAGGCGTCCAGGTCGGCAGCGATTTTCTGCTCATTCAGCTCAAGCTTGCTGATGCCCTTGAGGCTGGCTTCGTACGCGATCACGCTGTGAGCGAAGCCCACGCCGAGGTTGCGCAGTACGGTGGAGTCAGTCAGGTCGCGCTGCCAGCGGGAGATTGGCAACTTGCTGGCCAAGTGCTGGAACAGGGCGTTGGCGATGCCGAGGTTGCCTTCGGAGTTTTCGAAGTCGATCGGGTTGACCTTGTGCGGCATGGTCGACGAACCGATTTCACCGGCAATCGTGCGCTGCTTGAAGTAGCCCAGGGAGATGTAACCCCAGATATCGCGGTCGAAGTCGATCAGGATGGTGTTGAAGCGCGCAATGGCGTCGAACAGCTCGGCGATGTAGTCGTGCGGTTCAATCTGCGTGGTGTACGGGTTAAAGCCCAAGCCCAGTTCGTCTTCGATAAAGGCGCGGGCATTTTCTTCCCAGTTGATTTCTGGATAGGCGGAGAGGTGGGCGTTGTAGTTGCCCACTGCGCCGTTGATCTTGCCCAGCAGCGGTACGGCGGCGACTTGAGCGATCTGGCGCTCCAGGCGGTACACCACGTTGGCCAGTTCTTTGCCCAGGGTGGTCGGCGAAGCCGGTTGGCCGTGGGTGCGCGACAGCATCGGCACGGCGGCGAAACGGATGGCCAGTTCGCGGATGGCTTCGGCGGTCTGGCGCATCAGTGGCAGCATCACGTCATCACGGCCTTCGCGCAGCATCAGGGCGTGGGACAGGTTGTTGATGTCCTCGCTGGTGCAGGCAAAGTGGATGAACTCGCTGACCTGGGCCAGTTCCGGCAGCTTGGCCGCTTGCTCTTTGAGCAGGTATTCGATGGCTTTGACGTCGTGGTTGGTGGTGCGCTCGATCTCTTTCACACGCTCGGCGTGCTCTAGGGAGAAGTTTTCCGCCAGGGTGTTGAGCACGGCGTTGGCTTCGGCGGAAAACGCCGGCACTTCGCTGATGGCAGGGTGAGCGGCCAGGCGCTGGAGCCAGCGCACTTCAACCAGAACGCGAGCACGGATCAGGCCGTATTCGCTGAAAATAGGGCGCAGGGCCTGGGTTTTGCCGGCGTAGCGGCCGTCAACAGGGGAAACCGCAGTGAGCGAAGAAAGCTGCATGGGGTGTTCTCGGACAGTCGGGCAACGAAATGGGGCGCGTATCATACATGAAAAAATCCGCCGGTCCGTTGCCAACTGACCGGCGTATTACGCGTGAGGCTATAAAAATTCGGTTGCGGCGACTTATTCGTTGCGCATCAACGGGTAAAGCTCTTTAAGCAATTTGCGTCGGCTGATCACCAGCTGCCAGCGATGCCCGCCCAACTGCCGCCACAACCGCGCCGAACGAATACCCGCCAGGAGCAGGGCGCGGATTTTCGAGGCGTTGTTCGGTTGTTGCAGGTTGCGCATGTCGCCGTGCACCTGGATGCGCTGGCGCAAGGTGCTCAGGGTGTCCTGGTACAGCGCACCGCAGGCGGCGATCACGTTTTCGTGGGCCGGGCCGAAGTGTTCCACCTGGGACTGAATCTGCGGCAGGCGCTTGCCGATGATCTCCAGCATGTCTTCACGTTTGGCCAATTGACGCTCCAGGCCGAGCATCGACAGCGCGTAGCGCAACGGCTCGCGCTGCAGGGTGCTGGGGTCGCGCTCCAGCGCGCCGACCAGCGCGCGATAGCCTTCGCGCAGCGCCAGGTCATCGCCACCGTAGACTTCGAGGGTGTCCTTGGGGTCGCGGATCAGCAGGCTGCCGAGCATGCAGGTCAGGCCGGCCTCGGTGACCTGGCCGGTCTTGGCGATCTTGTCCACCAGCACCGCCGCGAGGAAAACCCCGCCGAGCGCCGTCAATTGCTCCTGGGTCGGGCTCATGCCGGGTTGCTCCAGGCTTCGGCGACTTCAATCACGCCGCCGCCCAGGCAGATTTCGCCGTCATAGAACACCACGGACTGGCCCGGGGTGACCGCGCGTTGCGGGTCATCGAAGGTGGCGCGGTAGCCGGTGGCGGTTTTTTCCAGGGTGCAGGGCTGGTCGCTCTGGCGGTAGCGCACTTTGGCGGTCAGGCGGCGCGGGGTGCTCAGGTCGATCGGGTTGACCCAGTAGATCTCCGAAGCCAGCAGCGCGCCCGAGAACAGCAGCGGGTGTTCGTTGCCTTGGCCGACGATCAGCACGTTGTGCTCCAGGTCCTTGACCAGCACGTACCACGGCTCTTCACCGGCGTCTTTCAAGCCGCCGATGCCCAGGCCCTGGCGCTGGCCGATGGTGTGGTACATCAGGCCATGGTGGCGGCCGATGACATCGCCCTCAGTGGTCTTGATTTCGCCTGGCTGGGCCGGCAGGTACTGCTTGAGGAAGTCGCTGAAGCGGCGTTCGCCGATAAAGCAGATCCCGGTGGAGTCTTTTTTCTTGGCGGTGGCCAGGCCGTGTTTCTCGGCGATCCTGCGCACTTCGGGTTTTTCCAGCTCGCCCACCGGGAACAGGGTCTTGGCGATCTGTTCGCCGCCGACGGCGTGCAGGAAATAGCTCTGGTCCTTGTTCGGGTCCAGGCCTTTAAGCAGTTCGGTGCGGCCGTCGATATCACGACGGCGCACGTAGTGGCCAGTGGCAATCAGGTCGGCGCCAAGGATCATGGCGTAGTCGAGGAACGCCTTGAACTTGATCTCGCGGTTGCACAGGATGTCCGGGTTCGGCGTGCGGCCGGCCTTGTATTCAGCCAGGAAGTGCTCGAACACGTTGTCCCAGTACTCGGCGGCGAAGTTGGCGGTGTGCAGCTTGATACCGATCTTGTCGCACACGGCCTGGGCGTCCGCCAGGTCGTCCATGGCGGTGCAATATTCCGTTCCATCGTCTTCTTCCCAGTTCTTCATGAACAGGCCTTCCACCTCATAACCCTGCTCCATGAGCAGAACGGCGGAAACGGAAGAATCCACGCCGCCGGACATACCGACGATGACGCGCTTCTTTTGTGTGTCAGAAGGGGCTGGATCACGCATAGGGTTTCAACGGGTGTCTTGAAAAAGGACGCGATTCTATCAGGCCCTAGCCCTCAAGGCTAAAGAGAAGGCCGGATCAATTCGAGACTGTGGCGCTGGCCGCTCAAATAATCATCGATACACCGGATGATCAGCTCGCTACGCCAGGCGTCACGCAGGGCCATCAGCTCGTCACGGGTGAGCCAGCGCGCACGCACGATGCCTTCGTCGAGTTGATAGTCTGGGTGGTGTTTCAGCGCCTTGGCGGTGAAGCACACGCGCTGGTAGGTCACGCCATTGCTGGGCGCGGTGTACAGGTAGATCCCGACAATGCCGGTGGCTTCGACGTCCCAGCCGGTTTCCTCGAGGGTTTCGCGCACGGCGGCCTCGGTCAGGGTTTCGTTCGGGTCCAGGTGGCCGGCGGGCTGGTTGAGCACGGCGCGGCCGCCCTTGAGTTCTTCGACCATCAGGAAGCGGCCGTGGTCTTCGACGATGGTGGCGACGGTGATGTGGGGTTGCCAGGTCATAAGCGGCTCTCGATGTGGGCGGGTGCATAAGCAAACGGCATGTCGCGCCTGACATTTTATGATTTTACCCAGGCGTGGCTGCGGCGCAGTTTAACGCTCCAGAGCAGTCGCCACTGGAGAAATGTAATGAAGCCCATTGCCCACAAAAGTTATGAAGTACGTCTTACATCGCCGTTGCCCATTGCCTTCATTCTTCTGTGGAGCTCCGGGTACATCGGCGGCGCATTCGGTGTGCGCTATGGCGAGCCCTTCACCATGACGTTCTATCGCTTTGCCCTGGCGGCTTTGGTTTTCCTGGGGGTGGCGCTCGCCATCAAGGCTGAGTGGCCGAAACGGCTGACGCCTTATCTCCATGCAGCCGCCGTGGGTCTGCTCCTGCAGGCCCTGCAGTTCGGTGGGCTCTACACCGGGATCAGCCAGGGCGTTCCAGCTGGGCAGGCTGCCTTGATTGTGGGTTTGATGCCGGTATTCGTGGTGATCGGTGCGTATTTCTGCCTCGGCGAAGACTTGCGATGGCGTGACCTGCCCGGTTCGATCCTGGGCGTCGGCGGCGTTGCCATCGTCGTGGCCAGCAGTTTTTCTGGTTCCGAGGCAGCCCTCGGCGGTTATGGCGCGGTTGGCTTGGCTTTGCTGGGAATCACGCTTGGAACGCTCTATCAGAAGCGCTTTCTCGGCGGCGTCAATTTATGGGTGGGTTGTTTCATTCAGATGGCCATCGCGTCGTTTGTCATGGGGGGACTCGCTTACACCACGGAAACCATGCAGGTCACCGAGTGGGCGCCATTCGCCGCCTCTGTGGCGTGGATCACTGTGATGAACTCCGTAGGGGCGCTGACGTTGTTGTATTTGATGATTAGGCGAGGGGAGGCGAGTAAGGCGACCAACTTGTTTCATGTTATTCCGGCCGTCACCCAGATCATGGCGTCGTTGGTGTTGGGTGAGGTGCCGAGTGCGGTGGCGATTGTGGGGTTTGTTGTTTCTGGCTGTGGGGTTTACTGGATGAATCATGTACGTGGCAAGTAGCTGGTCTTGACAGATATAGCGAGCGCCTTGCACTAATGGCGAGGAATATTCACTCACTCGCATGGGTGCTTCATGAGAGTCAATCTTGATATTCAGTCGCTGCGAAGTTTTCTCAAGGTCGCAGAGCTGGGCAGTTTCACCCGGGCTGCGCAAGCGTTGAGCCTGACCCAGCCGGCAATCAGCCAGCAAATTCGACGACTTGAGGATTTGCTGGGCGTCGCGCTTTTTGCCCGCGACAATCGACAGGTGTTGCTCACCCTCGAAGGAGAGCGCCTGAGCGGTTATGCCCAGCAGATGGTCGTCGTTAACGACAAGGTGGGTAGCCTGTTTGATGTCAGTCGCGCTCAAGAGTCCGTGACGCTGGGTATTCCCGAATATTTCAGCGAGGAAATCCTGCAGCGCATTATTCCTGTTGTGGCGCTTGAGTTGCCTTCAGTCCGAATTGTGGTCAAGGTCGCGCGTTCCATGTTGCTTGCAGAGGCGTTCAGTGATGGGCGAATCGATATCGGCCTGATGATTGATGAGCTGCCAAAAGTCGCTGGCGTGCCTTTGCATACGCTTTCGTTGATGTGGTTGGGGGGCGAGCGTGCGTTAGCCCCGGTCGAAGGGCAGGAGATTTCGCTGGCCCTGTTCAAGGCGCCCTGCGTGTTCAGGAGCTTGGCTATTCGGCGTTTGGAGGAGAGCGGCATCAGGTGGCGCTGTGTGTACGAATGTGAAGACTTGATGTCGCTGCGTTCAGCGGTCCAGGCGGGAGTCGGCGTGACGCTTTTACCATGGCTTGCTCAAGTGCCGGGCCTGAAAAACCTCGAAGCGCTGGCGCATTTGCCTGCGCTGCCGGGGTTTGGGGTCGAGCTCAAGCAGAGGGTGGGCTGGGAGCCTTGGTACAGGCCCCGGCTCCTGGCAATTATCGAGGCCGCGTGGCGCAACGAGTACGGCATTGCGTAAGTGCTGAAAACACAAACCCCGGCACGTGGCCGGGGTGTGTGATGCATCCTTACAACCTTACTTCAACTTGGCAATGGCCGCGTTCAGTGTGTTGCTTGGGCGCATGGCTTTGCTGGTCAGCTCGGGGTTCGGCGCGTAGTAGCCGCCGATGTCCACGGGCTTGCCCTGTACGGCGTTCAGCTCGGCAACGATGGTCGCCTCGTTGTCGGCCAGGGTTTTCGCCAGTTCGCCGAACTGCGCTTGCAGTGCAGTGTCTTCGGTCTGGGCGGCCAGGGCTTGGGCCCAGTACAGCGCCAGGTAGAAGTGGCTGCCGCGGTTGTCGATGTTGCCGACTTTGCGCGATGGCGACTTGTTGTTGTCGAGGAACTGGCCGGTGGCCTGGTCCAGGGTCTTGGACAGCACCAGGGCTTTCGGGTTGTTGTACGTCACACCCAAATGCTCAAGGGACGCGGCCAGGGCCAGGAACTCGCCCAGGGAATCCCAGCGCAGGAAGTTCTCTTCAACCAGTTGCTGCACGTGCTTGGGCGCCGAGCCGCCGGCGCCGGTTTCGAACAGGCCACCGCCGTTCATCAGCGGTACGATCGACAGCATCTTGGCGCTGGTGCCCAGTTCCATGATCGGGAACAGGTCGGTCAGGTAGTCGCGCAGTACGTTACCGGTCACCGAGATGGTGTCCAGGCCCTTGCGGGTGCGCTCCAGGGTGAACTTCATCGCGTCGACCGGCGACATGATGCGGATGTCCAGGCCGTCGGTGTTGTGGTCTTTCAGGTAAGCCTGAACTTTCTCGACCACGACGCCGTCGTGCGCGCGCTGTGGGTCCAGCCAGAAAATGGCTGGGGTGTTGCTGGCGCGTGCACGGTTGACGGCCAGTTTGACCCAGTCCTGGATCGGCGCGTCTTTGGTCTGGCACATGCGGAAGATATCGCCGGCTTCGACGTTCTGTTCCATCAGCAGGTTGCCCTTGCTGTCGGTGGCGCGGACTACGCCGTCAGCCTTGATCTGGAAGGTCTTGTCGTGGGAACCGTACTCTTCGGCTTTCTTCGCCATCAGGCCAACGTTTGGCACGCTGCCCATGGTGGTTGGGTCGAATGCGCCATTGGCCTTGCAGTCTTCGATGACCGCCTGGTAGATGGTGGCGTAGCAGCGGTCCGGGATCACGGCCTTGGTGTCGTGCAGCTGGCCGTCGGTGCCCCACATTTTGCCGGAGTCACGGATCATGGCTGGCATCGAGGCGTCGACGATCACGTCGCTCGGCACGTGCAGGTTGGTGATGCCCTTGTCGGAGTTGACCATCGCCAGCGAAGGGCGAGCGGCGTAGACCGCCTGAATGTCAGCTTCGATCTGCGCTTGCTGGTCGGCCGGCAGGGCCTTGATGCGAGCGTACAGGTCGCCGATGCCGTTGTTCAGGTTGAAGCCGATCTGCTCCAGCACGGCAGCGTGCTTGGCCAGGGCGTCTTTGTAGAACTCGGCAACGATCTGGCCGAACATGATCGGGTCGGAGACCTTCATCATCGTGGCTTTGAGGTGAACCGACAGCAGCACGCCTTGCTTCTTGGCGTCTTCGATTTCAGCGGCGATGAAGCTGCGCAGGGCGTTCTTGCTCAGCACGGCGGTGTCGATGATCTCGCCGGCTTGAACCGAGGTCTTCTCTTTCAGGACGGTCGCGGTGCCGTCTTTGGCGATCAGCTCGATTTTGACAGCATCGGCTGCTTCGATCTGCACGGCTTTTTCGCTGCCGTAGAAGTCGCCGCTGGTCATGTGGGCAATGTGCGACTTGGAGTCGGCCGCCCAGGCGCCCATTTTGTGCGGGTGCTTGCGCGCGTAGTTCTTGACCGACAGCGGTGCGCGGCGGTCGGAGTTGCCTTCGCGCAGTACCGGGTTCACGGCGCTGCCCTTGACCTTGTCGTAACGTGCACGGGTTTCTTTTTCCGCGTCGGTGGTTACGGTTTCCGGGTAGTCCGGCAGGGCGTAGCCCAGGGCCTGCAGTTCCTTGATCGCCGCTTGCAGCTGCGGGGTCGAGGCACTGATGTTAGGCAGCTTGATGATGTTGGCTTCAGGCGTAACGGCCAGGTCGCCCAGTTCGGCGAGGTGGTCCGGGATAGCCTTGTCGCCCAGTTGCTCGGGGAAGCTTGCGAGGATGCGCCCTGCGAGGGAGATGTCGCGGGTTTCCACAGCAATATCAGCGGAAGCGGTGAAGGCCTCTACGATAGGCAGCAGTGAATAGGTGGCGAGGGCTGGGGCTTCGTCGGTGAAGGTATAGATGATCTTCGAGCGGGTGGGCATATTCGGATTAACTCTCTTCTTTGCTGAAAGCGTGCGCAGAAACTCGAGATGCGCCGGGTGGAGCGCGTTCGTTCAAAGTCATCCATGAGCGAAATGTCGAGGTTTCTTCGCGGTGATGTTGGGTTGCATCAGTCGAGCGTCAAGCGGGTGGACTATTGTATTAGTCCTGCTTTGTGGGCTGAGGGCATCTGTCTAGAGCGGTCAGCCGTCGTGACTCTTTGGTCAGCGGCGGCATTATACATAGGTCGCTATGCTTACGCCGAGCCTTCATACAAAAGGTGTGTCGTCCATTGGTCTAAAGGTCGCAGGCGCCCAGCCCCGACCAAAGTCGCACGATGTGCTCAAGATTGGCGATTTTGCCTTTGCTTTCAGGCTTGTAGGCGACAATTTATGCTGTTTTCGATGCAAATGAGCATGGCGCGAGGTTTCAGTCGCCATTTATCTGGAGTAGGCTCGAACGCAGCCAGATGTTCAATCCATAGATGGAGTTCAGCATGGGATACAAGAAGATTCAGGTTCCGGCAGTCGGCGACAAAATCACCGTCAATGCAGACCATTCTCTCAATGTTCCTGACCAACCGATCATCCCCTATATTGAAGGTGACGGTATTGGCGTCGACATCAGCCCGGTGATGATCAAGGTGGTCGACGCAGCTGTTGAAAAAGCCTACGGCGGCAAGCGAAAGATTTCCTGGATGGAGGTGTATGCCGGCGAGAAGGCGACTCAAGTCTACGACCAGGACACCTGGCTGCCCCAGGAAACCCTGGACGCGGTCAAGGATTACGTGGTGTCCATCAAGGGCCCGCTGACCACGCCGGTCGGTGGCGGGATCCGCTCGCTGAACGTGGCCCTGCGCCAGCAACTCGATTTGTACGTGTGCTTGCGCCCGGTGCGCTGGTTCGAAGGCGTGCCCAGCCCGGTCAAGAAACCCGGCGACGTGGACATGACGATTTTCCGTGAGAACTCCGAAGATATTTACGCCGGGATCGAGTGGAAAGCCGGTTCGCCGGAAGCGATCAAGGTGATCAAGTTCCTGAAAGAGGAAATGGGCGTTACCAAGATCCGTTTCGACCAGGATTGCGGGATTGGCATCAAGCCGGTCTCCAAGGAGGGCACCCAGCGCCTGGCGCGCAAGGCCCTGCAATACGTGGTGGATAACGATCGCGATTCGCTGACCATCGTGCACAAAGGCAACATCATGAAGTTCACCGAGGGTGCCTTCAAGGAGTGGGCCTATGAAGTGGCGGCGCAGGAGTTCGGCGCGACCTTGCTCGACGGCGGCCCGTGGATGCAGTTCAAGAACCCGAAGACCGGCAAGAAAGTAGTGGTCAAGGACGCGATTGCCGATGCAATGCTCCAGCAGATCCTGCTGCGTCCGGCTGAATATGACGTGATTGCTACGCTTAACCTGAATGGCGACTACCTGTCTGACGCCCTGGCGGCGGAAGTGGGCGGCATTGGTATTGCGCCGGGGGCCAACCTGTCCGACACCGTGGCGATGTTCGAGGCCACCCACGGCACCGCGCCGAAATACGCGGGCAAGGACCAGGTCAACCCAGGCTCATTGATCTTGTCAGCAGAAATGATGCTGCGCCACATGGGGTGGGTCGAGGCGGCGGACCTGATCATCAAGGGCACCAACGGCGCGATCTCGGCCAAGACCGTGACCTATGACTTCGAGCGGCTGATGGACGGCGCGAAACTGGTGTCGTCTTCCGGCTTTGGTGATGCGTTGATTTCGCATATGTAAGCAAGCTAACCATAAAAACGGCCGCCTCATGTTGATTGGGGCGGCCGTTTTTTATCGTTAGCTGCATGCTCGGCAGCGATTCAGGCCGTATGCGTTTCTTTTTCGCCAGCGTGCGATGCGGCAGGCGCTGCAACCGTGTCGGCTTGCTCTGTACTGATATTCACTGCATGCAGCCCTTTAGGGCCCTGGATGATGTCAAACTCCACACCTTGGCCAGCTTTCAGGGTCTTGTATCCATCCATCCTGATTTCTGAAAAATGCGCAAACAGGTCCTCGGACTTGCCATCCTCGATAATAAATCCGTAGCCCTTCGCGTTGTTAAACCATTTGACCTTGCCACTGATCTTGACGCCAGACATAACCATATCCCTCTGCACCAGACTCCATCACTGGAGTATCATCCAGTTTATCCGTCCTAACCCGAATAAATAAGGTTGACTGCGCGGACCTTTTTTACCCACTGTGGGTTCTATTGGTTGTAACACCGTTTCGCCGATAGTCAAGGCGACCAGTCGGTCAGCAGTTGAAATTCTGACAGGTCGCCCCCACCACTGTATTTGAACCACTGACGAACCATTCTTTCCATGCATGCAAACAGCCAGATTCGACTAACATTCAATCAGGATCGACCGGATCACGAGCACGATGACGACGGTTCTGCAGGCATTGCTGTTCAGGAGGCCAAGCCTGCTTTACAGGCGCCGCCGATGTACAAGGTGGTTTTGTTCAACGATGACTACACACCGATGGATTTCGTGGTCGAAGTACTCGAGGTGTTTTTTAACCTGAACCGCGAGTTGGCGACCAAGGTAATGCTGGCCGTTCACACAGAAGGACGGGCAGTATGTGGAGTGTTTACCCGCGACATCGCCGAGACAAAGGCCATGCAGGTCAACCAGTACGCCAGGGAAAGCCAGCATCCGCTACTCTGTGAAATCGAGAAGGACGGTTAACGCCGACCACTTGGGTATGAGGTGAAGCTATGTTAAACCGCGAGCTCGAAGTCACCCTCAATCTTGCCTTCAAGGAGGCCCGTTCGAAGCGTCATGAGTTCATGACCGTCGAGCACCTGCTGCTGGCACTTTTGGATAACGAAGCTGCCGCCACCGTTCTACGTGCGTGCGGCGCCAACCTCGACAAACTCAAGCATGACCTGCAGGAGTTTATCGACTCCACCACGCCACTGATCCCCGTGCATGACGAGGACCGTGAAACCCAGCCAACCCTGGGCTTTCAGCGGGTATTGCAGCGTGCTGTATTCCACGTACAGAGCTCCGGTAAGCGTGAAGTCACGGGCGCCAACGTGCTTGTGGCGATCTTCAGCGAACAGGAAAGCCAGGCAGTGTTCCTGCTCAAGCAGCAGAGCGTTGCCCGTATTGATGTGGTCAACTACATCGCCCACGGTATCTCCAAGGTCCCGGGGCACGGCGATCATTCCGAGGGTGAGCAGGATATGCAGGACGACGAGGGCGGTGAGTCTTCTTCTTCGGGCAATCCATTGGATGCCTATGCCAGCAACCTCAATGAACTGGCGCGCCAGGGGCGGATCGATCCGCTCGTGGGGCGTGAGCTTGAGGTTGAGCGTGTAGCGCAGATCCTGGCTCGTCGTCGCAAGAACAACCCGTTGCTGGTGGGTGAGGCGGGCGTGGGTAAAACCGCGATTGCCGAAGGCTTGGCCAAGCGCATTGTCGACAACCAGGTGCCTGATCTGCTGGCTAATAGCGTCGTCTACTCCCTTGACCTGGGCGCGTTGCTCGCCGGGACCAAGTACCGTGGCGATTTCGAGAAACGCTTCAAGGCGTTGCTCGGCGAGCTGAAAAAACGCCCGCAGGCGATCCTGTTCATCGATGAAATCCACACCATCATTGGTGCCGGTGCGGCGTCCGGTGGGGTGATGGATGCCTCCAACCTGCTCAAGCCGCTGCTGTCGTCAGGCGATATTCGTTGCATCGGCTCGACCACGTTCCAGGAATTTCGCGGCATCTTTGAAAAAGACCGTGCCTTGGCGCGTCGCTTCCAGAAAGTCGATGTGTCCGAACCTTCGGTTGAAGACACCATCGGCATCCTGCGCGGGCTCAAGGGCCGCTTCGAAGCTCATCACGGCATCGAGTACACCGATGAAGCCTTGCGTGCAGCTGCCGAGCTGGCGTCGCGCTACATCAATGACCGGCACATGCCGGACAAGGCCATCGATGTGATCGACGAGGCGGGTGCCTACCAGCGCCTGCAGCCGGTAGAAAACCGCGTTAAGCGCATCGATGTGCCTGAGGTCGAGGACATCGTGGCGAAAATCGCGCGAATTCCGCCAAAACACGTCAACACGTCCGACCGCGAGCTGCTGCGTAACCTGGAGCGCGACCTGAAGCTGACCGTGTTTGGTCAGGATGCGGCCATCGACTCGCTGTCCACCGCGATCAAGCTGTCGCGTGCGGGGCTCAAGTCGCCGGACAAGCCAGTGGGTTCGTTCCTGTTTGCTGGTCCGACCGGCGTCGGCAAGACCGAGGCGGCACGCCAGTTGGCCAAGGCCATGGGGATCGAGCTGGTACGCTTCGACATGTCCGAATACATGGAGCGCCACACCGTGTCGCGCCTGATCGGTGCGCCTCCAGGCTATGTCGGGTTCGACCAGGGCGGCCTGTTGACTGAAGCGATCACCAAGCAGCCGCATTGCGTATTGCTGCTCGATGAAATCGAGAAGGCTCACCCGGAAGTCTTCAACCTGCTGCTGCAGGTGATGGACCACGGCACCCTGACCGACAACAATGGGCGCAAGGCGGACTTCCGCAACGTGATCGTGATCATGACCACCAACGCCGGTGCCGAAACCGCCGCGCGGGCCTCGATTGGCTTCAGCCATCAGGATCACTCTTCCGATGCGATGGAAGTGATCAAGAAAAGCTTTACGCCGGAGTTCCGCAACCGCCTGGATACGATTATCCAGTTTGGTCGCCTCAGTCACGAGGTTATCAAAAGCGTGGTGGACAAGTTCCTTACCGAGCTTCAAGCGCAGTTGGAAGACAAGCGCGTACAGCTGGAAGTGACAGATGCGGCACGCAGCTGGCTGGCCGAAGGTGGTTACGATGCGGCGATGGGTGCACGCCCGATGGCGCGTCTGATCCAGGACAAGATAAAGCGGCCATTGGCCGAAGAGATCCTGTTTGGCGAGCTGTCCGACCATGGTGGCGTGGTGCATATCGACTTGAAGGATGGCGAGCTGACCTTCGATTTCGAAACCACCGCCGAAATGGCCTGATCGTTACTGCAGTAAAACAAAAAGGCGCCGAAAGGCGCCTTTTTACTGTCTGTTTCAAGCATCGCAAATCGAATGTGGGAGCGGGCTTGCTCGCGAAATCGTTGTTTCAGTCGCAGGTGAGTTGACTGGTCCGCCGCTTTCGCGAGCAAGTCCGCTCCCACAAGGTTTGCAGTGGTGGGCAAACTGCACACACACAAAAACGCCCGGCATAACCGGGCGTTTTGTATTGACTTGCTTAACGAGCGCGGTAAGTGATGCGCCCTTTGCTCAAGTCATAGGGCGTCAGCTCGACGCGCACTTTGTCACCGGTAAGAATACGAATGTAGTTCTTGCGCATCTTGCCGGAGATATGCGCGGTTACGACGTGCCCATTTTCCAACTCCACACGAAACATGGTGTTGGGCAGGGTGTCGACGACAGTGCCTTCCATTTCGAAGCTGTCTTCTTTCGACATGCAGTAAAGCCCTCGGTATCCAGTGAATGGCCCGGTGCAACTGCGCCAGGCAAAAGCGGCGTGCATTGTGCCCGAAAAAGGGTGTTTAAGCCAAGGGGTTCTAGTTAAGCGTGACCCATCTTTGATTAATCAGCAGTTCTATGGGCCGATATTGGGTCTTGTAACTCATCTTTTTGCAGTTTTTGATCCAGTAACCGAGGTACACCGCCTCGAGTTCCTGGCGCATGGCTTCGCCAATCTGCCAGAGGATCGCGAAGCGCCCCAGGCTGCGGCGCTCTTGCGCCGGTTCATAGAAGGTGTAGACCGCTGACAGGCCGTTAGGCAGCAAATCGGTCACGGCAACCGCCACCAGGCGACCCTCGAGGCGGAACTCGTAAAAACGCGAGAAGGGCAGTTCGCGTACCAGGAAGGTGGAAAACTGGTCGCGACTGGGCGGGAACATATCGCCGTCGGCATGCCGTTGTTCGATGTAGCGCTGGTAAAGGTCGAAATATTCTTCGCTGAACTTGGGCTTGGCCGGGGTGACCGTGAGATCGGCGTTGCGCTTGAGAATGCGCTTCTGATTGCGGTCCGGTACAAACTGCGCCACGGGGATACGTGCCGGGACGCAGGCATTGCAGTTCTGGCAATGGGGCCGGTACAGGTGGTCGCCACTGCGCCGAAAACCCATTTCCGAGAGATCGGCGTACACATGCACGTCCATTGGCTGGCTGGGATCGAGGAACAGCGTGGTGGCCTGCTCGTCGGGCAGATAGCTGCAAGAGTGGGGTTGAGTGGCATAAAACTTCAAGCGCGCCAACTCGGTCATGATCAACCCTCGGATAAGCTTTGAAATAAGTGTAAGCCAGGTGCGCGCAAGTCGCCTAGGAAACCCACGGTCCGGTGTTGGGTTGGTCCAGGTGATCGCGCAGGAAGTTCGCGAATTCGCTGCGGGGAATGCCACGGGCTCCCAGGCTGTGCAGGTGATCGTTGGGCATCTGGCAGTCGATCATGACAAAACCCCAGGCCTGCAGTTGCCGCGTCAGCGTGGCGAAGCCGAATTTGGAGGCGTTGTCGGCTCGGCTGAACATGGACTCGCCAAAAAACAGCTGCCCCATCGCCAGGCCATACAGGCCGCCTACCAGCTCGCCGTTGTCCCACACCTCTACCGAGTGGGCATAGCCGCGCGCGTGCAGCTCCAGGTAAGCGCTTTGTATGCCTTCGGTGATCCACGTGCCATCGGCGTAGGCGCGCGGCGCAGCGCAGGCCTGGATGACGGCGGCGAAGTCCTGGTCGAAGGTCACGCTGTAGCGCTGTTGGCGCAACAGTTTGCCCAGGCTGCGCGAGACATGCAGCTCGTCCGGGAAAATCACGGTGCGCGGGTCGGGCGACCACCAGAGGATCGGCTGGCCCTCCGAGAACCAGGGAAAGCAGCCGTGTCGGTAGGCCTGGACCAGGCGCTCGGCCGACAGGTCGCCACCGGCGGCGAGCAGGCCATTGGGTTCGCGCATGGCCTTGGCCAGCGGTGGGAAGTTCAGGGAGTTGCGTTGTAACCAGGTCAGCATGGCATCCAGGCTTGCGGAAGGGGAGGGGAGTGGCAGGATTGTCGCCTGCCCCAGGGGGGATTATTGTCGACGCAGCGGCATCGAGCCAGCCCGAATCGGCAATTGGCGTGCATTAGCGTTAGCGGGTGTTTCTGCAACTCTGTGCATAAGGCGTGGTCGTAATCGGGTCTGGCCGATGCAGGCCATTTGCCAAGCTTGCCTGGATTGGTAAAAACAGCTCATAAGCCTTTGTCAGCAAAGACAATGCATGCTCAAATTGAACATGTTGTGACACACCATTGGCTATGGTGCTTGATCAAGGTCAGGCGGCGTGGCATCAGGGACACAAACCCGTACAATGCGGCCATTGTGGCGTCATCGCCATTTCATCCAGCAATCGCCCAGTGTTAAAAGTAGATTCAACCACGTTCGTTCATTTTTCAGCTGCTCGGATTGGGCAGTATTTGCAGTTATTCAACAGATGGACGCGCTAAAGGCGCAGGAATAGACCCGTTTTGAAGAAATCCGCCGCAATACCCAAAGCAGCAGTCGTGCCGGCCTGGCGCCAGCACCTGCACTATCGACTCAAGGAAGGCGCGCTGATCGCGATCGGCGCCCTGTGCCTGTTCCTGATGATGGCCTTGCTTACCTACGGCAAGGACGATCCGGGCTGGAGCCACAACAGCAAGATCGAAGATGTGCAGAACTTCGGCGGGCCTGCCGGCTCCTACAGCGCCGATATCCTGTTTATGGTGCTGGGTTACTTCGCCTACATCTTTCCGTTGCTGCTGGCGATCAAGACCTGGCAGATCTTCCGCCAGCGTCACGAACCGTGGCAGTGGAGCGGCTGGCTGTTTTCGTGGCGCCTGATCGGCCTGGTGTTCCTGGTGCTGTCCGGCGCGGCCCTGGCACATATCCATTTCCATGCACCCACCGGCCTGCCGGCGGGCGCGGGCGGGGCGTTGGGTGAAAGCCTCGGCGACCTGGCGCGCAAGACCCTGAATATCCAGGGCAGCACGCTGATGTTTATCGCGCTGTTCCTGTTTGGCCTCACGGTGTTTACCGACCTGTCGTGGTTCAAGGTGATGGACGTGACCGGCAAGATCACCCTCGACCTGCTTGAGCTGCTCCAGGGCGCCGCCAACCGCTGGTGGGCGGCGCGGGTCGAGCGCAAGCGCATGGTCGCCCAGTTGCGTGAGGTAGACACCCGCGTCAACGAGGTAGTCGCCCCAAGCACGCCGGATCGGCGCGAGCAGGCCAAGGTCAAGGAACGCTTGATCGAGCGCGAGCAGGCCCTGAGCAAACACATGTCGGACCGCGAGAAGCAGGTGCCACCGGTCATTGCGCCGGCACCGCCCAAGCCCGCCGAGCCGAGCCATCGCGTGCAGAAAGAGAAACAGGCGCCGTTGTTTGTCGACAGCGCCGTCGAAGGCACCTTGCCGCCGATCTCGATCCTCGACCCGGCCGAAAAGAAACAACTCAACTATTCGCCTGAATCGCTGGCGGCCGTCGGCCATCTGCTGGAAATCAAACTCAAAGAGTTCGGCGTCGAAGTGTCGGTGGACTCGATCCACCCCGGCCCGGTCATTACCCGTTACGAAATCCAGCCGGCCGCGGGCGTCAAGGTCAGCCGCATTTCCAACCTGGCCAAAGACCTGGCGCGTTCCCTGGCCGTGACCAGCGTGCGCGTGGTCGAAGTAATTCCCGGCAAGACCACCGTGGGTATCGAGATTCCCAACGAGGACCGCCAGATCGTGCGCTTCTCCGAGGTGCTGTCGACGCCGGAATACGACAACTTCAAATCGCCGGTCACCCTGGCCCTGGGCCATGACATCGGCGGCAAGCCGGTGATCACCGATTTGGCGAAGATGCCTCACCTGCTGGTGGCCGGTACCACCGGCTCCGGTAAGTCGGTGGGTGTTAACGCGATGATCCTGTCGATCCTGTTCAAGTCCGGGCCGGATGACGCCAAGCTGATCATGATCGACCCGAAAATGTTGGAACTGTCGATCTACGAAGGCATTCCGCACCTGCTGTGCCCGGTGGTCACCGACATGAAGGACGCCGCCAACGCCCTGCGCTGGAGCGTGGCCGAGATGGAGCGCCGCTACAAGCTGATGGCGAAGATGGGCGTGCGTAACCTGTCGGGCTTCAACGCCAAGGTCAAGGAAGCCCAGGACGCCGGCACGCCGTTGACCGACCCGCTGTACAAGCGCGAAAGCATCCACGACGAGGCGCCGCTGTTGACCAAGCTGCCGACCATCGTGGTGGTGGTCGACGAATTTGCCGACATGATGATGATCGTCGGCAAGAAGGTCGAAGAGCTGATCGCGCGTATCGCCCAGAAGGCGCGTGCTGCGGGTATTCACTTGATCCTGGCGACCCAGCGGCCGTCGGTGGATGTGATCACCGGTCTGATTAAGGCCAACATTCCTACGCGTATGGCGTTCCAGGTGTCGAGCAAGATCGACTCGCGGACCATCATCGACCAGGGTGGCGCCGAGCAATTGCTGGGTCACGGTGACATGCTCTACATGCCGCCAGGCACCAGCCTGCCGATCCGTGTACACGGCGCATTTGTTTCCGATGACGAAGTACACCGCGTGGTGGAAGCCTGGAAACTGCGTGGCGCGCCGGAATACAACGACGATATCCTCGCGGGTGTCGAAGAAGCCGGTAGCGGCTTTGACGGTGGCAGCAGCGGTGGCGACGACGATGCCGAGACCGACGCGCTGTACGACGAAGCCGTGGCATTTGTGCTGGAAAGCCGTCGCGCCTCTATCTCGGCGGTGCAACGCAAGCTGAAAATCGGCTACAACCGCGCTGCCCGCATGATCGAAGCCATGGAAAACGCTGGCGTCGTGACCGCAATGAATACCAACGGCTCGCGTGAAGTCATCGCCCCCGGGCAGATGCGCGACTGACCCCGCGCCGCGTGGCAGCACGCGGCGCAGCCTAACCACTCAATGAGGACTCCCATGCGTCTTATCCGCATGCTGTTGTTGCCGGCACTGGCCCTGACCGCTGTTTCGGCCCACGCTGACCCGGCCTCCGTGGCCAGCCTGAAAAACCTGTTGGACAAATCCCAGACCCTGACCGCGCGCTTTTCCCAACTGACCCTGGATGCCGGCGGCACCCAGTTGCAGGAAACCGCAGGCGAAATGGCGGTGCAGCGTCCAGGTCTGTTCTACTGGCACACCGAAGGCAAGGCTGAGCAGACCATCGTTTCCGACGGTCAGAAGGTCACCCTGTGGGACCCGGACCTGGAGCAGGCGACCATCAAGAAGCTGGACCCGCGACTGAACCAGACGCCGGCGTTGCTGCTTTCCGGTGACGTGTCGAAAATCAACGACAGCTTCGACATTACCTCCAAGCAAACCAGCAACGTGATCGAATTCACGCTCAAGCCGAAATCCAAGGACACGCTGTTTGACACCCTGTCCCTGTCGTTTGGCAACGGCGTAATCAACAACATGCGCCTGGTTGACAGCGTCGGTCAGCGCACCGATATCCTGTTCTCCGGGGTCAAGGCCAACCAGCCGGTGCCCGCGTCCACGTTCAAGTTCGTCATCCCGAAGGGTGCCGACGTGATCCAGGAATAAATTCCCCCAGAGGTTTCAAACGCTGCCCATGGATCTGTTTCGAAGTGACCCGATTGCCCAGCCCCTGGCCGCGCGCTTGCGTTCGACCAACCTGGATGAGTATGTCGGTCAAGAACACCTGCTCGCTCGCGGCAAGCCTTTGCGCGAAGCCCTGGAGCAGGGCGCGCTGCACTCGATGATTTTCTGGGGGCCGCCAGGAGTGGGCAAGACCACCCTGGCGCGGCTGCTGGCGAAAGTCTCGGACGCGCACTTCGAAACGGTCTCGGCGGTGCTGGCCGGGGTCAAGGAGATTCGCCAGGCGGTGGAAGTCGCCAAACAGCAGGCCGGGCAATACGGCAAGCGCACCATTCTGTTCGTCGACGAAGTGCACCGCTTCAACAAGTCGCAACAGGATGCGTTTTTGCCGTATGTCGAAGACGGCACGCTGATCTTTATCGGCGCCACTACCGAAAACCCTTCGTTTGAACTCAATAACGCCTTGCTCTCACGGGCGCGCGTTTACGTACTCAAGAGCCTCGACGAAGCGGCGATGCAAAAGCTGCTGCACCGCGCCTTGAACGAAGACAAGGGCCTGGGCAAGCGCCAGCTGAGCGTCAGCGACGAGGGCTTCAAGATTCTGCTGACCGCCGCCGACGGCGACGGCCGGCGCTTTCTCAACCTGCTGGAGAACGCCTCGGACCTGGCCGAAGATGGCAGCGAAATCGGCGTCGACCTGCTCCAGAGCTTGCTGGGCGACACGCGTCGGCGTTTCGACAAGGGCGGCGAGGCCTTTTACGACCAGATTTCCGCGCTGCACAAATCCGTGCGTGGCTCCAACCCCGACGGCGCGCTGTACTGGTTTGCGCGCATGATCGACGGCGGTTGCGACCCGCTGTACCTCGCCCGCCGCGTGGTACGCATGGCCAGCGAAGACATCGGCAACGCCGACCCGCGCGCCCTGAGCCTGTGCCTGGCGGCGTGGGACGTGCAGGAGCGCCTCGGCAGCCCGGAAGGCGAGTTGGCGGTGGCCCAGGCCATCACCTACCTCGCCTGCGCGCCAAAAAGCAACGCGGTGTACATGGGCTTCAAGTCCGCGCTGCGTGCCGCCGCCGAACACGGTTCCCTCGAAGTGCCGCTGCATCTGCGCAACGCGCCGACCAAGCTGATGAAACAGCTGGGTTACGGCGACGAATACCGCTACGCCCACGATGAGCCGGACGCCTACGCCGCCGGCGAAGATTACTTCCCCGATGAGCTTGAGCCGCAGCCGTTCTACCAGCCGGTCCCCCGCGGGCTGGAGCTGAAGATCGGCGAAAAGCTCAATCACCTCGCCCAACTTGACCGCCTCAGCCCGAAACAGCGGAGAAAGTAGTGCTCAAGACGATTCTTGCCGTGTCCGTAGCGGGCATCGCTGGTACATTATTGCGTTTCGCCACCGGCACGTGGGTCAGCGCCCATTGGCCGAAGCATTTTTATGCGGCGACCCTGGCGGTCAACCTGGTGGGGTGTCTGATTATCGGGCTGTTGTACGGCTGGTTTCTGTTGCGCCCGGAAGTACCGATTGAGATTCGCGCCGGCTTGATTGTCGGCTTTGTAGGCGGTCTGACGACCTTTTCATCCTTTTCACTGGATACGCTGCGCCTGCTGGAAAGCGGGCAAGCCCTGGTAGCCTTCGGGTACCTGGGTATCAGCGTGTTCGGCGGGCTGCTCGCCACCTGGGCCGGCCTGTCCTTGACCAAACTTTGATAAACGAGAGACCGACATGCTCGATTCCAAACTGTTACGTAGCAACCTTCAGGACGTAGCGGACCGCCTGGCATCCCGTGGCTTTGCCTTGGATGTTGCGCGCATCGAAGCGCTGGAAGAACAGCGCAAGACCGTCCAGACCCGCACCGAAGCACTGCAGGCTGAGCGTAATGCGCGTTCCAAATCCATCGGTCAGGCCAAGCAGCGCGGCGAAGACATCGCGCCGCTGATGGCGGATGTCGAGCGCATGGGCACCGAGCTGTCCGACGGCAAGGTCGAGCTGGAAAAAATTCAGTCCGAACTCGATTCGATCCTGCTGGGCATCCCCAACATCCCGCACGAATCCGTGCCGATTGGCGAAGACGAAGACGGCAACGTCGAAGTGCGCCGCTGGGGCACGCCAAAAGCCTTTGATTTCGAGATCAAGGACCACGTTGCCCTGGGCGAACTGACCGGCGGCCTGGATTTCGAAACCGCCGCCAAAATGTCCGGCGCGCGTTTTGCCCTGCTGCGCGGCCCGATCGCGCGCATGCACCGTGCCCTGGCGCAGTTCATGATCAACCTGCACACCGGCGAACATGGCTACGAAGAAGCCTACACGCCGTACCTGGTGCAGGCGCCGGCGCTGATGGGCACCAGCCAGCTGCCGAAATTCGAGGAAGACCTGTTCAAGATCAGCCGCGACGGCGAAGCCGACCTGTACCTGATCCCGACCGCCGAAGTGTCGCTGACCAACATCGTCGCGGGCGAGATCCTCGACGCCAAGCAACTGCCGATCAAGTTTGTAGCCCACAGCCCATGCTTCCGCAGTGAAGCCGGTGCGTCGGGGCGCGACACCCGCGGCATGATCCGCCAGCACCAGTTCGACAAAGTTGAAATGGTGCAGGTTGTTGAGCCGTCGACCTCCATGCAAGCCCTGGAAGGCCTGACCGCCAACGCCGAACGCGTCCTGCAACTGCTGGAACTGCCGTACCGCGTATTGGCGCTGTGCACCGGCGACATGGGTTTCAGCGCCGTGAAGACCTACGACCTCGAAGTGTGGGTGCCGAGCCAAGACAAATACCGCGAGATTTCGTCGTGCTCCAACTGCGGTGATTTCCAGGCCCGTCGCATGCAGGCGCGTTTCCGCAACCCGGAAACCGGCAAGCCGGAGCTGGTGCACACCCTCAACGGTTCCGGCCTGGCCGTAGGCCGTACCCTGGTGGCCGTGCTGGAAAACTATCAGCAGGCCGACGGTTCGATCCGTGTGCCCGAGGTGCTCAAGCCGTACATGGCGGGCGTTGAGGTCATCCGCTAAATGGAATTTCTGCCGCTGTTTCATAACCTGCGCGGCAGTCGCGTGTTGGTCGTTGGTGGCGGGGAGATTGCCTTGCGCAAATCCCGGCTGCTGGCCGACGCCGGTGCAGTGCTGCGGGTGGTTGCTCCCCAGATCGAAAACCAGTTGCGTGAACTGGTGCTGGGCAGTGGCGGGGAATTGATTTTGCGCGGTTATCAGGAGCCCGACCTTGATGGTTGCACCTTGATCATCGCCGCGACCGATGACGAGCCGCTGAACGCGCAGGTGTCCAGTGATGCCAAGCGCCGCTGTGTACCCGTCAACGTGGTGGATGCGCCGGCCCTGTGCAGCGTGATCTTCCCGGCAATCGTCGACCGTTCGCCGTTGGTGATTGCGGTCTCCAGCGGCGGCGATGCGCCGGTGCTGGCACGCTTGATCCGCGCCAAGCTGGAAACCTGGATTCCGTCTACTTACGGGCAGTTGGCCGGTTTGGCCGCGCGTTTTCGCGCCCAGGTCAAAGGCTTGTACCCGGACGTGCAACAACGTCGTGCGTTCTGGGAAGAAGTGTTCCAGGGCCCGATCGCCGACCGCCAGTTGGCTGGGCAGGGCGACGAAGCCGAGCGCCTGCTGATCGAAAAGGTCAACGGCGCGCCGCCGCATGCGCCAGGCGAGGTTTACCTGGTGGGCGCAGGCCCGGGTGACCCCGACCTGCTGACCTTTCGCGCCTTGCGCCTGATGCAGCAAGCCGACGTGGTGCTGTATGACCGCCTGGTGGCGCCGGCGATCCTTGAGCTGTGCCGTCGCGACGCCGAGCGCGTATATGTCGGCAAGCGTCGCGCCGATCACGCCGTGCCGCAAGACCGGATCAATCAGCAACTGGTGGACCTGGCCAAGCAAGGCAAGCGTGTGTTGCGCCTCAAGGGGGGCGATCCGTTCATCTTTGGCCGGGGTGGCGAAGAGATCGAAGAGCTGGCGGCCCATGGCATCCCGTTCCAGGTGGTGCCGGGAATCACCGCGGCCAGCGGTTGCGCGGCGTATGCCGGGATTCCGCTGACCCATCGCGACTATGCGCAGTCAGTCCGCTTTATCACCGGGCATTTGAAGGACGGGACCTCGGACCTGCCCTGGCATGACCTGGTGGGGCCGTCGCAGACCCTGGTGTTCTATATGGGTTTGATTGGCTTGCCGATCATCTGTGAACAGCTGATCCAGCATGGCCGCGCGGCAGATACCCCGGCTGCGTTGATCCAGCAAGGCACCACCGCCAACCAGCGCGTGTTCACCGGCACCCTGGCCGACTTGCCGCGCATGGTGGCGGAGCATGAAGTGCATGCGCCGACATTGGTGATCGTCGGTGAAGTGGTGGTGTTGCGCGAGAAGCTGAAGTGGTTTGAAGGCGCTCAGTCCCAGGTCTGAGCCAAAAAGCATCGGGGGAAAGCCCCCTCCCACCTTTTGGAATGCGTTCCAATGTGGGAGGGGGCTTGCCCCCGATGAGCCCTTCATACACAGCGCATTTTTTGAATCAGCCCCACACGCCGTTGCCACTCAACCGCTGGCGATCATGCTCACCCTCAAACCCCTGCAACGGTCCCTTCGGCACAATCCCGGTCGGATTGATCGTGCGATGGCTGGCATAGTAATGCCCCTTGATGTGCGCAAAATCCACTGTCTGGGCCACACCCGGCCACTGATATATCTCGCGTAGCCAATTCGACAAGTTCGGATAATCGGCAATCCGCCGCAAATTGCATTTGAAGTGGCTGTAATACACCGCATCAAAGCGAATCAGCGTGGTGAACAGCCGCACATCGGCCTCGGTCAGGTATTCGCCAGCCAGGTAGCGATGCTCGCCTAAGTGCTGCTCCAGATGATCCAACTCGGCAAACACGTCATCGAACGCACTTTCATAGGCGTGCTGCGAGGTGGCAAAGCCAGCGCGATACACGCCGTTGTTCACGGCGGGGTAAATGCGTTCGTTCAACGCGTCGATGGTCGCGCGCAGCGGCTCAGGGTAGAAATCCAACGTGTTGCCGATCAGCCCGTTGAACGCGCTGTTGAACATGCGGATGATTTCCGCCGATTCATTGCTGACGATGCGGTTAAGCTTTTTGTCCCACAGCACCGGTACGGTGACGCGGCCGGTGTAGTCGGCGGTATCGGCGGTGTAGCGCTGGTGCATGAAGTCGAAATCATCCAGCTTATCGCCCGTCGAGCCGTGGGCTCTGTCAAAGGTCCAGCCGTTTTCCAGCATCAGCCAGCTGACCACCGACACGTCGATCAAGCTTTCCAGGCCCTTGAGCTTGCGCAGGATCAGCGTGCGATGCGCCCACGGGCAGGCCAGCGACACGTAGAGGTGGTAACGACCGGCTTCGGCCTTGAAACCGCCTTCGCCGCTCGGACCGGGCTGGCCGTCGGCGGTCACCCAGTGGCGGCGTTGCGCCTGTTCCCGCTGGAAAGCGCCGTCTGCGCTACTTTCGTACCACTGGTCTTTCCAGTGTCCTTCGATCAGCAAACCCATGACTGGCTCCTCTGCTAGTAAGCGTTGGAGCCCAGTCTAAAGGGATGAGTTCGAACTAAAAGCGCAAAGACCGGGCGTGAATCATCGATTAAATCGATTTGTCCCGCGCATCCCAGTATTGCTGGGCCAATTCGAACGCCTGTTGCCGCGAGTGGCCCAGGCCACGCAGGGCCAACGCCATGGTCGCGATCAACGCCAGTTGCGGGTAGCTGTCTTCGCTGTCGCCACGCCACAATGCCTTCAACTGCTCGGGCTCAAGGCTCGCGGGTTTGACGTGGCGCTGGGCGGAGAGGGCGGGCCATTCTTCGTCCCAGCTTTCGCCACCGGTGCTGCCGTACAAGTGGCTGATGGTGTCCGGGTTGATCTCGACTTCGCCGCCATCGCCCTTGACCACAATCACGTTGTCGCCGAGCAAGCCGCTGGCATCGCGGTGCACACCCTGGTAACCGGGGTGGAAAATGCTTTGCAGGCCGCAGCGCGCATTCAGCGGGTTGAGCAGGCGCGCCAGGGAGTGGATCGGTGAGCGCAGGCCCAGGGTGTTGCGCAGGTCGATCATGCGCTGCAGTTGCGGCGCCCAGTCGCCCAGGGGAATAAACGCCAGGTTGCCTTGCTCGAATGCCGCCTCGACCTGCTGCCAGTTACGGCACAGCGGAATCTGCAAACCTTCCAGCAATTGCTCGGTGTACAAGCGGCCGGCGGTGTGCGCGCCGCCGCCGTGCATCAGGATGCGCACGCCGTTTTGCGCCAGGCACTTGGCTGCCAGCAGGTACCACGGCAAGTGGCGCTTTTTACCGGCGTAGGTCGGCCAGTCGATATCCACGTTCAGCGCCGGAGCGTTCAAGCGCTCGCGCACGGCTTCGGTGAAGCCGGCGAGTTCTTCGGGGCTTTCTTCCTTGTGGCGCAGCAACATGAGGAAGGCGCCGAGCTGGGTGTCCTCGACTTTTTCGTCAAGCAGCATGCCCATGGCTTCGCGGGCTTCCTCGCGAGTGAGGTTGCGCGCGCCGCGCTTGCCTTTGCCGAGGATGCGCACGAATTGCGCAAACGGGTGCTCGGCAGGGGTTTCCAGGGTCAGCGGGGCAAAGTCGGTCATAAGCAATTCGTCGGCCTGGGCAGGCCCGCCAGCTTGGCGGCGAGTTTGGCGGGAGTGCCGTTGAATAATGTATTGAGGTGCAGGCTGTTGCCCTTTTCCGGGCCCAGCTTCAAGGCGGTGTACTTGATCAGCGGGCGCGTGGCCGGTGACAGCTGGAATTCGGCGTAGAAACCGCGCAGCAGGTCGAGGATCTGCCAGTGGTCCGCGGTCAGCTCCAGGCCTTCGGCGGCGGCCAGGGCATTGGCTGCGTCGACGGACCAGTCATTCAGGTCGACCAGGTAGCCGTCCTTGTCCAGTTCAAAAGTGCGCTCGCCTACGGTCAAGGTGTTCATAGCCAGCTATTGACCTTGTCGTAATCGATCGACAACTGCACAAAGCCTGGGTAGTCCACGCTGTCGGCCCAGTCGGGAAGCGGCAGATTGCGCGCCTGCATGTCTTCGGCCAGCACAAAGACCTTCACGCCCTTGGTGTGCAGGGCTGGAATGTGCAGCCCATAGGCGCCGTCGCCGCAGAGCAGGATCGCGTCTTTGCTGGCGCAGATGCGCAGGCAGCTGTCGAGTCGGCTATCGGCAAAGGGGGAGTGAGATACCACATGTAAAGTCGCCATCAGAGGGTCATCACCTGGTCGTAACGGTCAATCAGTTGGCTGATCTCGTCGTTGCTCAACGGTTGCGCATCGGTGGGCGGCGTCAAGCCGCGGGCGGCGAGGCTGTGGCGGCAGGCGAACACGTCGTCGATGCCAAACAGCCCCAAGGCCTGCAGGTTGGCGCTGAGGTCTTTTTGCTGCACGGCCTTGGCGTGCTGATGCGGCGCGAGTTGAAACACGCCGTCATCCATAAACAGCAGGCCGATTGGCAGATCGAACGCGCCGCCGGCCAGCACGATGTCCAGGGTTTCGCGTGCGCCTGGCCCGGACCACGGCGCCTGGCGGCTGATCACCAACAAGGATTTGGACATGTCAGGCCCCTCCAAAGCAGATAAGGCGGTCGGCGGCCTGGACGGCGTCATGCAATTGCCCGAGGCCCGACAGCGCCCACGGCGCATCCAGGTTCACCGCGCTGCGCTGATAGCGCGTGGCTTCCTCGCTGTTCAGCACGCCACGGCGCAAGGCGGCGGCGATGCACACCACGCCATCGAGCTGATGCTGGCTGACCAGCTCGCGCCATTGGCGGGCGATGTCCTGCTCGTCCTGGGGCGCAACGATGTTATTGGCGGCGTTGTACACGCCGTCCTGATAGAAAAACAGCCGCACAATCTCATGCCCGCCGGCCAGCGCCGCCTGGGTAAACAGCAGGGCGCGGCGCGAGGAGGGCGCGTGGGCGGCACTGAACACTGCAATCGCAAACTTCATGGAACACTCTGCAAGCAAACGTGGGCCAATGATAAAGCCGCTTGCACGAAAAAGCCCGCCGTGATCAAAACAGTCACCCTCGCTGATCGTCCTGACGATTGCCGCTAGGCGCCAGGCTGCCTAGTCTGTGGGGATCAGAAACCCAAATGGAGTCTCTATGTCAGGTCCCTTGGCGTCCCTCAAAGTGCTGGATTTTTCCACCCTGCTGCCCGGCCCGTTTGCCTCCTTGCTGCTGGCGGACATGGGCGCCGAGGTGCTGCGCATCGAATCGCCCACGCGCATGGACCTGCTGCGGGTATTGCCGCCGCATGATCAAGGCATGTCGGCAAGCCATGCCTACCTCAACCGCAACAAACGCAGCCTGGCCCTGGACCTCAAGCAGGCCGAGGCGCTGGAGATCGTGTGCGAGCTGGTCAAGGACTACGACATCCTCCTCGAACAGTTTCGCCCTGGGGTCATGGAGCGCCTGGGCTTGGGTTACGCCGCGCTGAAAGCCATCAACCCGCGGCTGATTTACGTGTCGATCACCGGCTACGGCCAGACCGGCCCGTACAAGGACCGCGCCGGGCACGACATCAATTACTTGGCGCTGGCCGGTGTGGCCAGTTACACCGGGCGCCAGGACAGCGGGCCGTTGCCGCTGGGGGTGCAATTGGCGGATGTGGGCGGCGGTTCGCTGCATGCGGTGGTGGGGTTGTTGGCGGCGGTCATTGCGCGGCAGCACAGTGGTGTCGGCCAATACCTGGATGTGAGCATGACCGATTGCTCCTTCAGCCTGAACGCCATGGCCGGCGCGGGTTACCTGGCCTGTGGGGTAGAACCTGAGTGGGAAAGCCATGTGCTCAATGGTGGCAGTTTCTACGACTATTACCGCTCGCGGGATGGGCGCTGGATGTCGGTCGGCAGCCTGGAGCCGGCCTTTATGCAGCAGTTGTGTGCGGCATTCGGGCGTTCAGAGCTGGCGGCGCAGGGCCTGTCGCCCAACCCCGAGCAGCAAAAAGCCCTGAAGCTGGCGCTGCAGGTCGAGTTTGAAAAGCGCAGCTTTGACGAGCTGTGCGCGCTGTTCGCCGGGCTGGATGCGTGCGTGGAGCCGGTGCTGAACCTCAGCGAAGCGCTCGAGCATCCACAGTTGAAGGCACGGGAACTGGTCAGTCAGGTGCCGCGTGGCGATGGCTCGACCCAGGCGCAAATCGCCTGCCCGCTGAAGTTTTCCGAGGGTTTGCCGGCGCCCCGGCATATGGGTGCCGAGGTGGGCGCGCACAGTGATGAAGTGCTGAAGGCGTTGGGTTTGAGCCCGCAGCGCATCCAAGAGCTGCGTACTGCCCGCGTGATCGCCTAAGGCTTATTCGACCCGCGTTTCGCCGGTAAACACCAACGTATGCCGGCAACGCCTGCACAAATACCGCCGCCCCTGCGCGACCATGCCGTGGCGCTGTGACGAAAACGGGAAGTCACTGTCCGCACACGGGCAACGGTAGATATAGCGGGTGACCTGGCGGCGCTTGACGGCATAGGTGTGGCAACGATCCGGCGGCAGTTCGTAAACCCCGCGCATGATCAACTGCCATTCCTCGCCATGGGGCTGGATGCGTTCGCCAAACAGCTGGTGGGCGATCAGGTGCGCCACTTCATGGGCCACGGTTTGCTTCAGGAAGTGCTGGCTGTTTTCACGGTACAACTGTGGGTTGAAACGCAGCAAGTTCTCGTGCAAATGCGCGACACCGGCCTTCTGGCCCCGCAGCTTGAGGCTGACCTGGGGGCGTTTGAAGCTTCGTTTGAAAAAGGATTCGGCTTGTAGGAAACAATCTTCGACGCGGGTATTGAGTTGCTCGGGCATGCTGACCATATCTCCAGAGACGTCCAGTATGCCGCAAAAGCAGGTGTTTCCGAATCTGTCAGGCGCCGAATGGTCATGCATAAAGCACAAAGCCACCTTACGGTGGCCTTGCCTGCGGGGTTGTCCGTTCAGTTGGTGTAGATAGGGCCTACGCCCAGGCCCCAGACGATCACGGTAAACGCCATGATCGCCACCAGCACCACCAGCCCTACGGCGAGTATCGAGCTGGAAAACAGGAAGCCTTCATCCGGGTCGATGTTCATGAAGGTCGGCACGCCTACGTACAGCAGGTACACCGTGTAGCAGATCGCCGCTGTGCCCACGACCATGCCCAGCCACATATGCGGGTAGAGCGCCGCCAGGCCGCCGATAAACAGCGGAGTCGCTGTGTAAGTGGCAAAGGCCACGCAGCGTGCCATGCTGGGGTTGGCGTCGTAGGTACGGGCCATCCAGTGAATGAATGCGCCCATCACCGCCACACCGCCAAGCATGGCTGCGTAGGACATGATGGTCATCCACAGTGCGCTTTCCTGGGTCAGCATGACCGGGGCGCGGTTGCCGATGACCCAGCCGACCTGAGTGGTGCCGATAAACGCGGATACGGCGGGGATCGCCGCGAGAATGAGGGTGTGAGTGAGGTACATGTGGCTGATGCTTTCTTCTTTATCGCCACGAATTTCCCGCCATTCCTGGTCGGGATGGGTAAACAGCCCCACGACGTGATGGATCATGCCAGTCACTCCTGTCGTTATTACCATCGCCCCCATCGGAGCGCCCACGGGCCAAATGGCCACAAAGGTCTGGATAGTGATGTGCGACCTCACGTCGCAGTATAGAAAGGGATGACAGGAAAAACTGTAGGGCTTTAGAGTGAATCGCGCTGTAAACAGGAGGGTTAATCGCGGCAGCGTCTTTCACTGCTAGCCCTCTGGCTGATTTTTTTGCGTAAAATACCCGGCTTTTCGTCACACACCTCTAGCGGATCCAAGCGCCATGGGCACTCTTACGGTCAACCAGAACAAACTGCAAAAACGCCTGCGTCGCCTGGCCGGGGAAGCGGTCGCCGATTTCAACATGATCGAGGACGGCGACAAAGTCATGGTTTGTCTCTCCGGCGGCAAAGACAGCTACACCCTGCTCGACGTGCTGCTGCACCTGCAAAAGGTCGCGCCGATCACATTCGAGATCGTGGCCGTGAACATGGACCAGAAACAACCCGGTTTCCCCGAGCACGTGCTGCCGGCCTATCTAAAAGCGCTGGGCGTGGAATACCACATCGTCGAAAAAGACACCTACTCGGTGGTCAAGGAGCTGATCCCGGAGGGCAAGACCACCTGCTCGCTGTGCTCGCGCCTGCGCCGTGGCACGCTCTATACGTTTGCCGATGAGATCGGTGCAACCAAGATGGCCCTGGGGCATCACCGCGACGATATCGTCGAGACCTTCTTCCTCAATATGTTCTTCAACGGCTCGCTCAAGGCCATGCCGCCCAAGCTGCGCGCCGACGATGGGCGCAACGTGGTGATCCGCCCGCTGGCGTATTGCAACGAGAAGGACATCCAGGCGTACTCCGACTTCAAGCAATTCCCGATCATCCCGTGCAACCTGTGTGGCTCCCAGGAAAACCTGCAACGCCAAGTGGTCAAGGAGATGCTGGTGGACTGGGAGCGCAAGACCCCCGGCCGCACCGAAAGCATCTTCCGCAGCCTGCAGAACGTGCAGCCGTCGCAATTGGCCGACCGCAACCTGTTTGACTTCACCAGCCTGAAAATCGATGAAACCGCCGCCTCGCGCTTCGTCAATATTGTGAACCTCTGAGCCTTTTCAAGGCTCTGACACACGGCGCTTGCGGGCGCCGTTTTCAATTCAATTGCCAGGAGAGGGCATGCGCGATTACAAGTGGCTGCACGAATATTGTCTGAACCGCTTCGGTTCAGCGGCCGAGCTGGAAGCCCATCTCCCTGTACCCAAGACCCCGGCGCAATTGCGCAAGATCAGCGATGACCGCTACCTGTCGACCCTGGCGCTGCGCGTATTCCGTGCCGGTCTCAAGCACAGCGTGGTCGATGCCAAGTGGCCGGCGTTCGAGCAGGTGTTTTTTCGCTTCGACCCGGAAAAGGTCGTGCTGATGGGTGCCGAGCACCTCGAGCGCTTGATGCAGGACACACGCATCATCCGCCACCTGGGCAAGCTCAAGAGCGTGCCGCGCAATGCACAGATGATCCTGGATATCGAGCAAGAGAAGGGCAGCTTCGGCGCGTTTGTCGCCGACTGGCCGGTGACCGATATCGTCGGGCTGTGGAAATACCTGAGCAAGCACGGCCACCAATTGGGCGGGCTGTCGGCACCGCGCTTTTTGCGCATGGTGGGCAAGGACACCTTTGTGCCGAGTTATGACGTGGTGGCGGCGCTGAACGCGCAGAAGATCGTCGACAAGGCACCGACCAGCCTGCGCGACCTGGCGACGGTGCAGGGCGCGTTCAACCAATGGCATGCCGAGAGCGGGCGGCCGATGTGCCAGCTGTCGATGATGCTGGCCTATACGGTGAATCACTGAGACTTAGGTGAGACCATCGCAGCCAAGCCAGCTCCCACATTTGATCGGTGCCGCGGTCAAAATGTGGCAGCTGGCTTGCCTGCGGTAGCGGACCTCAAGCGGACACAGGTTCTGCTGCCAACCGCCGATTCAACTGATGCCGCCAGCGCACATACAGCAATGCCGTGCAAAACACCGCGAGGCTCGCCAGCATCTCCAGCACCCCGAACCACTGCCGGTTCGGGTCATACGCCGCCAGCGCGCCCTTGATGAAATACAGGTTCACCACAAAGCACGTCCACGAATGCCCGCGCGCGCTGCCCAGCAGCATCCCCGGCGCCAGCACCAGCAGTGGCACCAATTCGATCAGCAGGATCACCCACGGGCGGGCGCCGTGCAGGTCGGCGACAAACAGGTAATACCCGCAGAGCAACCCCACCAGGCCGAAAAACGCCAGCAGGCTGAGTGCGCGGGCCAGCTTGACCCGTGGCTCCAGCCAGGCCTGGGGTGGCAGGACCTTAGGCTTTTTGGCCACGGCCGTTCTCCAGCAGCGTGGCGGTGGTGGCCAGGCGCAGGCCCAGCGCACGGCACAGGGTGATTTCATGTTGATCGAGCAGGCGCTTGCCGTCTGGCCCGGCATGGTGGCTGGCGCCGTAAGGCGTGCCGCCGCCCTGGGTGTCGAGCAATGCCTGTTCGCTGTAGGGCAGGCCGGTGATCAGCATGCCGTGGTGCAGCAACGGCAGCAGCATCGACATCAGCGTGGTTTCCTGGCCGCCGTGCAGGCTGGCCGTGGAGGTGAACACCCCGGCCGGCTTACCGACGAGCGCGCCGGTCAGCCACAGGTTGCTGGTGCCGTCGATGAAATACTTCAACGGCGCGGCCATATTGCCGAAACGCGTCGGGCTGCCCAGGGCCAGGCCCGAGCAGTTTTTCAAATCATCCAGGCTGGCATACAACGCACCCTCGTCCGGGATGCTCGGCGCCACGGCTTCGCACTCGGTGGAGATCGCCGGCACGGTGCGCAAACGCGCTTCCATCCCGCCTTGTTCGATGCCGCGGGCAATCTGCCGGGCCATTTCGCTGACCGAGCCATTGCGGCTGTAATACAACACCAGCACATACGGGGTCGTCACGGCAGGATCTCCAGCACGTTTTCCGGTGGGCGGCCGATGATGGCTTTGTCGGCGGTTTCCAGGATCGGGCGTTCCATCAACTTCGGGTGTTCGGCGATGGCAACAATCAGTTGCGTTTCGCTGAGGCTGGCGTCGGCCAGGTTGAGAGCCTTGTATTCGTCTTCGCCGGTGCGCAGCAGTTGGCGCGCGCCGATGCCCAGCTTGGCGAGCAACGCCTTCAGTTGCGCGGCGTTCAGCGGGGTTTCCAGGTAGCGCACCACGGTGGGAGTGAGGCCGCGGGCTTCCAGCAGTTCGAGCGCACCGCGGGATTTCGAGCAGCGCGGGTTGTGATAAAGCGTCAGATCGGTCATGTGCGGGTCGCATCTTGCGTAAGGTGGCGGGTATTCTACCTGCGCGGCGGCCCGTCCTTAAACCGTAAGAGGCGATAGGCCGCAGCCAACGTTCATTTTTACGAAGGATTACTCCATGACTAGGCGTCTGATCGGTGCATTGGCGATCATCACAACCCTGCTGCTCAGCGGCTGCGGCAATGACTATGGCGTTGACCAGAACGGTCAGAAAGTTGCGGCCGAGCGCCTGGACAAACAATGGGTGGTCGTCAATTACTGGGCGGAATGGTGTGGCCCATGTCGCACGGAAATCCCCGAGCTGAACGCCTTGGCCGAGCAACTGAAAGGGCAGAACGTCGGGGTGTTCGGGGTCAATTTCGACAATGTGCAGGGCGCAGAGCTGAAGGAAGCCAGCGACAAGCTGGGGATCAAGTTCACGGTGCTGGCGCAGAACCCGGAGGCGATTTTCGATATCCCGCGCAGCGAGGCATTGCCGGTGACTTACATCATCGATGACAAGGGCAAGGTGCGTGAGCAGTTGATGGGCGAGCAAACGGCGGAAGGGGTGTTGGCCAAGCTCAAGGCCCTGCGCGGTTAACAATGTGGGAGGGGGCAAGCCCCCTCCCACATTTAGACCTCACCAGTCTGCTGGGGTCAGCCCTCTTCAAGCCACAGGCGAATCGGCAGGCCCTCGGCCGGCCAGAAGCGTGTTTGCTCGGTCGGCGAGATGTCCCAGCGTTGTACGCCTTGCAGGGCCTGGAAGAAGCGGTGTTCCTGCTCCATCAAGGCCTCGGCGCAGAGCTTGCGGGTGCTGCCGATCTTGCCGAACGTCAGTGTGTCGCCGTCCAGGGTGTAGGGCGCAAACCAGTGGTTGCAACCGCCATTGCCATAGGCGCGGCCATCGGTGCCGAGGGTGACGGTCAGGTGCGCGTAATCCATCAGCGGGCGCTCACCGATCCATTCCACCACGTAGCTGTGATCCTGCTTGAGCTTGGCCGCATCACTCGCGCAGCCGGTCAGGGCCGTACCGAAGGCAGCCAGCAGAAGCAGGCCTTTCATTGCGCAGCCTGCTGGCATTTCGGGCAGCGGTGTTTGTCGCCTTCGCTGGCCCAGCCCAATTCCTTGATGCGCGCGTTGGCGGCCGGTTGCAGCGGCTCTTTGGTCAGCTTGGTTTCCACCGCGAATTCAAACTCCAGCACGCTGTCGCAGCTGTCGCAGTTGACCTTCCAGGTGTGAATCTCCAACTCGCCGAATTTCGGCCCCTGGGCCATGGCGACCCATTGGCCGGCCGGGCGGATGGAGTAGCGCGCGTCACCTTCGACGGTCAGGCGCATCGACAGGGTTTTACTGCCACGCAGGGTGACGATCAGCACGTCGCCATGCTTGATCGAACCACCGTTGCCGGTGACCTGGTAACGGCCCGGCACCAGGGCGCGGCATTCGATCAGGGTGTGTTGCGGGCTCAGCAAGCTGAAGCGGAAATCGTGTTCGGCCATGGATCCTCCAAATAGGCGCGGCATCCTATCACGGGTGCCTGCTGATCATGAGCCTGCAATGTGACCGCTGATCATCCTTCGACCAGGTTCTGCGCACGGCCAGCGGCCCACGCCGCAATGTTGGCCAGGGTGGTGCCGGCGATCGCCGCCAGGGCTTCACGGGTGAGGAATGCCTGGTGCGCGGTGATGATCACGTTGGGGAAGGTCAGCAGGCGCGCGAGCACGTCGTCCTGCAGCGGCAGGTCGGAGCGGTCTTCGAAAAACAGTTGGGCTTCTTCCTCATACACGTCCAGGCCCAGGTAGCCGAGCTGGCCATCCTTGAGAGCGTCAATCAACGCCGGCGTGTCGACCAGGCCGCCGCGACCGGTGTTGATCAGCATCGCACCGGGCTGCATGTGAGCCAGCGTCTGGGCGTTGATCAGGTGCTTGCTGTCGGCGTTCAGCGGGCAATGCAGGCTGATGATCTGCGCTTGCGCCAACACTTGCGGCAAGCTCACATAGCGCGCACCGAGCGCCAGGACCTGCGGGTTGGGGAAGGGGTCGTAGGCGAGTAACTCACAGCCGAAGCCGGCCATGATCTTGGCGAAGGTTGCGCCGATCTGGCCGGTGCCGACTACGCCGACGGTCTTGCCCACCAGGTCGAAGCCGGTGAGGCCATGCAGGCTGAAATCGCCGTCGCGGGTGCGGTTGTAAGCGCGGTGCAAACGACGGTTGAGGGCGAGGATCAGCGCCACCGCGTGTTCGGCCACGGCGTGGGGCGAATAGGCCGGCACCCGCACGATGGTCAGGCCCAGGCGCTTGGCGGCGGCCAGGTCCACATGGTTATAGCCGGCCGAGCGCAGGGCGATCAGCCGCGTGCCGCCGTGCGCCAGGTGTTCGAGCACCGGGGCGCTGAGGTCGTCGTTGATAAACGCACAGACCACTTCGTGGTGTTCAGCCAGGGCCACGGTGTCAAGGTTCAGCCGAGCCGGCTGGAACTGTAACTCCAGGCCCGGGGGCGGGGGCTCGCCGAGGAAACTGTCGCGGTCGTAGGTTTGGCTGCTGAAAATGATCACACGCATCAAAGGCGTCCTTTTTTGATGGGTTCAAACGCTGATCCGCGCCTCACTGGCCAGGCGCGCGATGGCCATGTCCAGCTCGTCCAGCGCGGTCATGGCCTTGGCGTCGTCCTGCTTGAGCAGCGTTTCGGCGCGGTGGCAGGCGGCGCGCAATTGCGGTACGCCGCAGTAGCGGGTAGCGCCATGCAAACGGTGGACGCGCTCGATCAGCGCGTTGTTGTCGTTGGCGTCACGGGCGACGTTGATGGCCTGGCGGTCGGCATCCAGCGACGCCAGCAGCATGGCGAGCATGTCGGCGGCCAGGTCAGCCTTGCCGGCGGCCAGGCGCAGGCCTTCGTCGTGGTC
>NZ_JBAWDE010000286.1:0-1518 GCF_049590575.1 Pseudomonas sp. | reverse complement strand
CACACCGACCATCGGGTAATGGTAGAAAGACGTTTGATCATAATGTTATAAGTTTAATAAAATTGGTAAGGTACTGACGGGTTTTGCTTTGCTAGAGGGCAAAGCTCCTATGCGACTAACAGAAAATGGGGGGCCGGACGCGGCGGCCCTCGAGTGCGTTCACCTGAATTCGGTTGGGAACAAAGGGTGTTGAGCCAACAGCCCGGCAAAATCAACGCATAGCGAAAACCTTGGGAATCATCATAGCGGAGGGTACTGGTGGCCTGTTTACGATTGGCCAGGGCTTGATCGGAAACCCGCAGGGGCACAAGGACAAGTGGTGCTTTTTGCTCAGGACGCATCATTCGCAAGGAAGCCGGATTTTGGTCTGGCGACAAAAAAACCATGGAAGGGGATAAACCGATTTGCTGAGCGTTACAGACCGTGAAAGTCACGATCATTGCCACAGCCAATCCTGTCCATCTCCTCCCGCGTTCCTTGGTTACCCTGGGGTTCGCCAAATGCACGGACAGAGCTTTAGCACGTCTTATGCCAAGGGATTTTTGGGTAAAAGTTACCTTCTAGCTTGGCGGAATAGGACTTATAAGACATAGAGGCCTTATGGGATGTATCGGTCCCAGGTCTCGAGCGCAAACACCCATGAAACACCGTCCGAAAACGCCTCCCGAAGCAATTCCCTTTCAGCGCGGCCAGCGTCCGGTGAGACCAGTCGTGGAAAAACCTCTTCGCCTCGAATGGATTTCGCCCGCCGTCTGGTCCGCCCTGGCGGCGGAAGGGACCGATGCGCATCGGCTCGCCTCGGAGCCGGAAGTGTGGCTGGAACGTTTTGGACGCGATGTTCTGCTTTCCCATCTGACCGGGCCGGGTCGGGACGCGGCGCTGGCCGAGATCGATGAACGTTGCGCCGCTTACTCCTATCGTGCCTTTCGTGTTTTTGGGAAGCACCTGCCCCTGCATGCCTCCGAGCGGGGCGCGCCCGTTCTGCTGCGCGGCGACGCGGGCGGTTCATTGGAAACGGAGGTGAGCGAGGCGGGCGCTCGCTACGGGCTCGATTTTGCGGGCGGCTATTCGGCCGGTTTGTTCATCGACCAGCGGGCCAACCGGGCCCGCCTGCGCACGCTGAAACCGAAGCGGCTGCTCAATACGTTCGCCTACACCTGTTCCTTTTCGGTCGTGGCCGCGCTGGGCGGAGCGGAAACGGTGAGCGTCGATTTATCGCGCCGCTCGCTCGCGCGGGGCGAGGGAAATTTTCAGCGCAACGGACTCGATCCGAAGGCGGGCCATCGTTTTATCGCGGACGATGTCCTGGCGGTTCTGCCGCGGCTGGCGCGGCGCGGGGAGAAGTTCGACGTGATTATTCTCGATCCGCCCACCTTTTCGCGCAACCAGGCGGGCGGGGCGTTTCAGGTCCGACGCGATTTCGACCGTCTGGTGGCGCTGGCGCTGGAGGTGGCCGCGCCGGGGGCGAAGATTTTACTTTCGGTGAATCATTCCGCCATGCGTGTCGCCGATCTGGAG
>NZ_JBAWDE010000285.1:0-50972 GCF_049590575.1 Pseudomonas sp. | reverse complement strand
GATGAACTGAAGCAACTCACTGTCGAATCCCGCATAACTCTTTGTTTACCAAGGAGTTTTCCGTTTCGACTGCGCCGGAAGTGGGGCGAATTATAGACTTCCAGAATCTGCCGTCAAGCCTTAATTTTGCTTTTTCTATCAATTAGTTAGCGTTGATTAAAAAAGCATCAAAACAGCCTCCCAATCGCCTCTATATAGAAGAGACGATTCAGATAACGCCGGCCGCCTTTAAAGCCGCCACATTCGCCGGCCCCAACCCCAACACATCCTTCAGCACTTGAGCCGTATGCTCCCCTAATAGAGGAGGCGCGCTCCGATACTCCACAGGCGTCTTGGACAGACGTATCGGACTGGCCACCTGAGGCACCATGCCCGCCAACGCATGCGGCAACTGCATCGCTAACCCACGCGCTTTAACCTGGGGGTCGGCAAACACCTGCGCCAGATCATTAATCGGCCCACACGGCACGCCAACCCGCTCCAATGCAGACACCCACTCAGCCGTCGTCTTGAACACCGTCGCCTGGCGGATCAAGGGAATCAGGTCCGCGCGGTTGGCTACCCGCGCCTTATTAGTAGAGAAGCGCGGATCATCCGCCCAATGCGGTTGCCCAGCCACCTCGGCGAACTTGCGAAACTGCCCGTCATTGCCCACGGTCAGGATAAAGTCCCCATCGGCCGTAGGAAAATCCTGATAAGGCACGATATTCGGATGAGCATTACCAAGGCGCTTCGGCGACACCCCCGTCGTCAGGTAATTCATCGCCTGGTTTGCCAGGCAAGCCACCTGCACATCCAGCAACGCCATATCGATATGCTGCCCGCCACCGTCGTGATCGCGATGAGCCAGCGCGGCCAGGATCGCCACGGTCGAGTAAAGGCCGGTCAGAATGTCAGTCAATGCCACCCCGACCTTTACCGGTCCTGCACCCTCATCGCCCTCAGGCCGGCCGGTCAGGCTCATGAGCCCGCCCAGCCCCTGAATCATGAAGTCATAACCGGCGCGCGACGCGTAAGGACCCGTTTGACCGAATCCTGTGATCGAGCAATAGATCAATTCCGGATTAATCTCTTTCAGCGCCGCATAGTCCAACCCATACGCCGCCAGACCACCCACCTTGAAGTTCTCGATCAAGATGTCCGACTTGGCAGCCAGGTCGCGCACCAGCTTCTGCCCCTCCGGCCGGGTAAAGTCGATGGTCACCGACTCCTTGTTGCGATTGGCCGAAAGGTAATACGCCGCCTCACTGGTGTTCTGGCCGTAGGCATCCTTAAGGAAGGGCGGGCCCCAGGCGCGCGTGTCATCGCCATTGCCCGGCCGCTCGACCTTGATGACCTCAGCACCAAGGTCCGCAAGAATCTGCCCGGCCCACGGGCCCGCCAGCACTCGCGATAAATCCAGCACCCGCAGATGTGAAAGCGCGCCCATGCCGTGCTCCCCTTAATAGAAGGCCTGAAGACCGGTTTGCGCGCGCCCGAGAATCAAGGCATGTACGTCGTGAGTCCCTTCGTAGGTATTCACCACTTCCAGGTTGACCAAGTGACGCGCCACACCAAACTCATCGGAAATACCGTTGCCCCCCAGCATATCCCGCGCCATTCGTGCGATATCCAGGGACTTGCCGCAGGAGTTGCGCTTCATGATCGAGGTAATCTCTACCGCCGCCGTGCCCTCATCCTTCATCCGCCCCAGGCGCAGGCAACCTTGCAGGGCCAGGGTGATTTCGGTCTGCATGTCGGCGAGTTTCTTCTGGATCAATTGGGTAGCCGCCAACGGGCGACCGAACTGCTGACGATCAAGGGTGTATTGGCGCGCGGTGTGCCAGCAGAATTCAGCAGCGCCCAGAGCGCCCCAGGAGATGCCATAACGCGCCGAGTTAAGGCACGTGAAAGGTCCCTTCAAACCGCGCACATCCGGGAAGATGTTCTCTTCCGGCACAAACACGTTGTCCATGACGATCTCGCCGGTGATGGACGCCCGCAAACCCACCTTGCCGTGAATCGCCGGAGCGCTCAGGCCCTTCCAGCCTTTCTCGAGGACAAACCCACGGATATCGCCCGCATCATCTTTACCCCACACCACGAACACATCGGCGATCGGGCTGTTGGTGATCCACATCTTTGCGCCGGTCAGGCTGTAGCCGCCATCCACTTTGCGTGCACGAGTAATCATCGCGCCCGGGTCAGAACCGTGATTGGGCTCTGTCAGACCAAAGCAGCCGATCCACTCGCCGGAAGCCAGCTTCGGCAGGTACTTCTGCTTTTGCGCCTCGGTGCCGAACTCATTGATCGGCACCATGACCAGTGACGATTGCACACTCATCATCGAACGGTAGCCAGAGTCGACACGCTCCACTTCACGCGCAATCAACCCATAACTCACATAGTTCAGGCCACTGCCACCGTACTGCTCGGGAATCATCGCGCCCAGCAAACCGGTTTCGCCCATCTCACGGAAAATCGCAGGGTCGGTCTTTTCATGCCGGAAGGCTTCGAGTACGCGCGGTGCCAACTTGTCCTGAGCGAATTGCTCAGCACTGTCACGCACCATGCGCTCTTCTTCGGTGAGCTGTTGATCCAGCAACAGTGGATCGATCCAGTTGAAGCTTGCCTTGCCAGCCATGAATAAGTCCTCGTTCAGAAAGCGGAAGTCGTGCATCGAGCCTAGGCCGGGTAACCGTAGAGGGCAAACGAGGTTTCTGCATAGGGTTGTGCTAATTTCTCACTTCGAAACTATTAAGAAGGGCGCAGACGCGCTTAATCAGTGAGTACACGGTACATGCGCAGGAAAATCCCCAGCACCACAGCCCTGGTCAGCTTTGAGGCCGCTGCCCGCCACGAGAGCTTTACCAAGGCGGCGCAGGAACTTTCCATCACGCAGGGAGCCATCTGCCGACAGATCGCCAGCCTTGAGGAGTTTTTGAGTGTCGAGCTATTTCGGCGCTCACGGCGCGGGGTAAAGCTGACCGAAGCCGGGCTTTCATACAGCCGACGCGTGGCCACGCAACTGGATGCGGTGGAGCGTGACACCCTATCCGTGATGGGGCAGCAGGGCGCTAACGTAATCGAGCTGGCCGTGGTACCGACGTTCGGCACACAGTGGCTGATACCACGCCTCAAGGACTTCCAACGCGCGCACCCGGAAGTCACGGTTAACCTCACCAACCGAACACGGCCTTTTCTGTTTGCCGATACCGAATTCGACGCAGCGATCTACTTCGGCGATGCCGACTGGTCCGGCACCGAGTCCCACAGGCTGATGGGCGAAAACCCCGTCCCCGTGTGCAGCCCGCGTTTATTGGGCCATCGCACGCAGTTCAGCCCCCAGCAGATAGCGGAGCTCCCCCTGCTGCAGCAGACCACTCGACCTTATGCCTGGCGCCAGTGGTTCAACGCCCAACAGCTGAACATACCCCGCGACATGACAGGCCCCCGTTACGAGCTATTCTCGATGTTGTCCCAGGCAGCGATGCATGACATGGGGATTGCGCTGATCCCGCCGTTTCTGATCCAGCGAGAGTTGCAGGAGAAGCACTTGGTCATCGCAAGCCCCGAAGCACTGCACAGTTCCAAGGCTTATTACCTGATGATTCCCGAGAGAAAAGTCGAATCTGCATCATTGCGCGCATTTAGAGACTGGCTCGTCGATCAATCGCAGCGCTACAACCCCAATGTTTAAAGGCTTAAAACTACTTATTGACCTTGTAGTCAAATTAATTTTAAACCTACAGATATACGTATATGTCGCTTTTAAGCAGACTGTACTCATTTACCGAAAATACGGCCCAAAGCCATGATCTTCATGGCCTGGAGCGTCATTCATCAATCAATACACGACAATTCACATCAGCAATACCGAAAGCGTCTATAAACCTCTATAACCCTTTAAACACCTGTATTTAAAGAGGTTATTTCGGGACATTGCGACAATCAGTCACAGGGTGACTTGTAGTTAATTTTTCGTCACCCGTCATAATCCCTTGATGGCCGTAAAGTTCGCCTGCAAAATGCCGCGCCCCGCTGTCATTTCAGCGGGATCGTGCTGATCGGCCGCCCCAGCTGCGCCACTCACGGTGCACTGGCCTTTTTACAAAAAGATCAAAAGCAAAAAGATCATGCAGGAGATTTGACGTGCACATTGGTGTTCCTCTCGAAACCCAGACCGGTGAAACGCGGGTGGCTGCCACCCCGGAAACCATCAAGAAGCTGATCGGCCAGGGCCATAAGGTCACTGTACAAAGCGGGGCCGGCCTGAAAGCCAGCATCGTCGACAGCGCCTATGAAACGGCAGGCGCAACCATTGGCAGCGCCGGCGATGCATTTGGCGCCGAGCTGATCCTCAAGGTGGTGGCCCCCAGCGACAGCGAACTGACGCTGATCAAAAGCGGCACCGTGTTGGTGGGCATGCTCAATCCGTTCAGCAACGAAACCATTGCCAAGCTGGCAGAGCAGGGGATAACTGCCTTTGCACTGGAAGCCGCGCCGCGTACCTCACGGGCTCAGAGCCTCGACGTGCTGTCGTCCCAGGCCAACATTGCCGGCTACAAAGCCGTGTTGCTGGCCGCCCATCACTACCCGCGCTTCATGCCGATGTTGATGACGGCCGCCGGTACGGTGAAAGCCGCACGCGTGTTGATCCTCGGCGCCGGCGTCGCAGGCCTGCAGGCCATCGCCACGGCGAAACGCCTGGGTGCGGTGATCGAAGCATCCGACGTACGCCCGGCGGTGAAAGAGCAGATTGAATCCCTCGGCGCCAAGTTCGTCGACGTGCCTTACGAAACCGATGAGGAGCGCGAATGCGCAGTCGGCGTCGGCGGTTACGCGCGCCCCATGCCCTCCAGCTGGATGCAGCGCCAGGCCCTGGCCGTGCACGAGCGCGCCAAGCAGGCCGACATCGTCATTACCACCGCCCTGATCCCCGGCCGCAAGGCGCCGACCCTGCTCAGCGCCGAAACCGTCGCGCAGATGAAACCCGGCTCGGTGGTCATCGACCTCGCAGCGGCCCAAGGCGGCAATTGCCCGCTGACTGTCGCGGACCAGGTTGTGGTCGAAAACGGCGTGATCATCTGCGGCCCGACCAATCTGGCCGGCGCCGTCGCTGCCGATGCCTCGGCGTTGTACGCGCGCAACCTGCTGGACTTCCTGAAGCTGGTCTTCAACAAGGAAGGGCAGTTTGAGATCAACCTCGAAGACGACATCGTCGCCGCGTGCCTGATGTGCCGCGACGGCCAGGTCATCCGCAAAAACGCCTAAGCAGGGATTCAGACAATGGAAGAGCTCATCTCCCCCGGTATCTACAACCTGATCATCTTTGTGCTGGCGATTTATGTCGGTTACCACGTGGTCTGGAACGTAACGCCTGCGCTGCACACCCCGCTGATGGCGGTGACCAATGCGATTTCGGCGATTGTGATCGTCGGCGCCATGCTTGCTGCGGCCCTCACAGTAACGCCACTGGGCAAGACCATGGGCACATTGGCCGTGGCCTTGGCAGCCGTGAACGTGTTCGGCGGTTTCCTGGTAACGCGCAGGATGCTGGAGATGTTCAAGAAGAAAGCCCCGAAAGTAAAAGAAGAGGCGCCGAAGTAATGAGCATGAATCTGGTAACGACGCTCTACCTGATCGCGTCGATCTGCTTTATCCAGGCCCTCAAAGGCCTGTCGCACCCTACTACCTCGCGGCGCGGCAACCTGTTCGGCATGCTCGGCATGGCGCTGGCGGTGCTCACCACCGTGGGCCTCATCTATAAGCTCGGTGCCGAGCTGGCCACTGCCGGCATCGGCTACGTGATCGTCGGCCTGCTGGTCGGCGGCACCGCTGGTTCGATCATGGCCAAGCGCGTGGAAATGACCAAGATGCCGGAGCTGGTGGCATTCATGCACAGCATGATCGGTCTGGCCGCGGTGTTTATCGCGATTGCTGCCGTGGTCGAGCCGCAATCGCTGGGCATCGTCAAACACCTGGGTGATGCGATTCCTGCCGGTAACCGTCTGGAGCTGTTCCTCGGTGCGGCCATCGGCGCCATCACCTTCTCCGGTTCGGTGATCGCGTTTGGCAAGCTGTCGGGCAAGTACAAGTTCCGCCTCTTCCAGGGCGCACCAGTACAGTTCGGCGGCCAGCACAAGTTGAACCTGGTGCTCGGCCTGCTGACCCTCGGCTTGGGCCTGGCCTTCATGTTCACCGGCAACCTCACAGCCTTCGCCTTGATGCTTGCCATGGCCTTTGTGCTTGGCGTGCTGATCATCATCCCGATCGGTGGCGCGGACATGCCGGTCGTAGTGTCGATGCTCAACAGCTACTCCGGCTGGGCTGCAGCAGGGATCGGCTTCTCGCTGAACAACTCGATGCTGATCATCGCCGGCTCGCTGGTAGGTTCGTCCGGCGCGATCCTGTCGTACATCATGTGCAAGGCGATGAACCGCTCCTTCTTTAATGTACTGCTCGGTGGTTTCGGCAATACGCCAGACGCTGCGGCCGCTGCAGGCTCTAAAGAAGCACGCCCGGTGAAATCCGGCTCGGCCGACGACGCGACCTTCCTGCTGACCAACGCCGACACGGTGATCATCGTGCCGGGCTATGGCCTGGCCGTGGCACGGGCGCAACACGCGCTGAAGGAACTGACCGAGAAGCTGACCCACCGTGGCGTGACCGTGAAGTACGCGATCCACCCGGTGGCGGGCCGCATGCCCGGCCATATGAACGTGCTGCTCGCCGAGGCCGAAGTGCCTTACGACCAGGTGTTCGAAATGGAAGACATCAACTCCGAGTTCGGCCAGGCTGATGTGGTGCTGGTGCTGGGCGCGAACGACGTGGTCAACCCGGCCGCCAAGAACGACCCGAACTCGCCGATTGCCGGCATGCCGATTCTGGAAGCGTTCAAGGCCAAGACCATCATCGTCAACAAGCGCTCGATGGCCAGCGGTTATGCCGGTCTGGATAACGAGCTGTTCTACCTGGACAAGACCATGATGGTCTTTGGTGACGCGAAAAAGGTCATCGAAGACATGGTCAAAGCCGTCGAATAACACTGCGCCAGCGCAACACCCGAAACCCTGGCCTCTTGTAGGCTGGGGTTTTTTATTACCTCATGAAACCCGACCAAAGGCTCTAAATCGCCGCCCAGCATTCGACCATGGTAGCGGGCCGAAATTTTTTGAAATCACTACACTGCCCACCTTGCTTCCGTAGCCTGAGATAACAATTCATGTACCGTGATCGTATCCGCTTGCCTTCGTTGTTGAACAAGGTCATGAGCGCGGCAGATGCCGCCGCACTGATCGAGGACGGCATGACCGTCGGCATGAGCGGCTTCACCCGCGCCGGTGAAGCCAAGGCCGTCCCCCACGCCCTGGCCGAACGCGCCAAGACTTCCCCGCTGAAAATCACCCTGATGACCGGGGCCAGCCTGGGCAATGACCTGGACAAGCAACTGACCGAAGCCGGCGTGCTGTCGCGACGCATGCCGTTCCAGGTCGACAGCACGCTGCGCAAGGCGATCAACGCAGGCCAGGTGATGTTCATCGACCAGCATTTGTCGGAAACCGTCGAGCAACTGCGCAACAATCAGCTCAAGTTGCCGGACATTGCCGTGATCGAGGCCGTCGCGATCACCGAACAGGGGCATATCGTGCCCACCACCTCCGTGGGCAACTCGGCGAGCTTCGCGATTTTTGCCAAGCAGGTGATCGTCGAGATCAACCTGGCGCACAACCCGAACCTGGAAGGGCTGCACGACATCTATATCCCGACCTACCGGCCGACTCGTACGCCGATCCCGCTGGTCAAGGTCGACGACCGCATCGGCAGCACCGCGATCCCGATCCCACCGGAAAAGATCGTCGCCATCGTGATCACCAACCAGGCAGACTCTGCCTCAACCGTGACCCCGCCTGACGCCGACACCCAGGGCATCGCCAATCATTTGATCAACTTCCTCAAGCAGGAAGTCGACGCCGGGCGCATGACCAACAAGCTCGGCCCGCTGCAGGCCGGGATCGGCAACATTGCCAACGCAGTGATGTGCGGTTTGATCGAGTCGCCGTTCGAAGAACTGACCATGTATTCGGAAGTGTTGCAGGACTCGACCTTCGACCTGATCGACGCCGGCAAGCTGAGTTTCGCCTCAGGCAGTTCGATCACGTTGTCTGAGCGGCGCAACGCCGATGTGTTCGGCAACCTGGAGAAATACAAAGACAAGCTGGTTCTGCGCCCGCAGGAGATTTCCAATCACCCGGAAGTGGTGCGCCGCCTGGGCATCATCGGCATCAATACCGCGCTGGAGTTTGATATCTACGGCAACGTCAACTCCACCCATGTCTGCGGCACGCGGATGATGAACGGCATTGGTGGCTCCGGAGACTTCGCGCGCAACGCGCACCTGGCGATCTTCGTTACCAAGTCGATTGCCAAGGGTGGTGCGATTTCCAGCGTGGTGCCCATGGTCAGCCACGTGGACCATACCGAGCATGACGTCGACATCCTGGTGACCGAGGTGGGCCTGGCCGACTTGCGCGGCCTGGCGCCACGCGAGCGGGCGAGGGTGATCATCGACAATTGCGTGCATCCGGCGTACCGCGACGCGCTGAACAGTTACTTCGAAGCCGCCTGCGCCATCGGCGGTCATACCCCGCATATCCTGCGCGAAGCACTGAGCTGGCACATCAACCTGGAAGAAACCGGCCACATGCTCAAGGCGTGATTGATACAGATTCGAGCTGATGCAAATAAAGTTTCATCAGCTCGAACCTCTGATGCGGGATTACTGAAAAAACTGTACTGCTGTACTGGTGTTTTCCTACAGAGATATCGTTGGCTTTTCGAGAATCTGTCCAATTTTGCACCACTTAAGTGCAGATAGGTACAGTTGCCCCATTTCCGTACAGTACAGCACCTTTAAACAGTTAACTGGCCCCTCACAATACAGGTGAACTGTATCTAGAGAGTCTTGCGCCGGAAGAGGATCATTGGCATCAGTTAAACCACTACCTAATCCCGCCACAAGCGGAAGGATGTCATCATGGAACGTACACTCAGTTCCGATCTGTTCTCTGAAAAAGCTGTAAACAACCAAGCCGCCATGCCTTTGCGCGTTCTTGCTAACCTGATGTTGTGGCAGCGCCGCATCTCCAGCCGCCACCAACTGGCTCGTCTGGATGCACGCCTGCTGGCTGACGCCGGTATCAGCGAAGCTCAACGCTACGAAGAGCTGAGCAAGCCGTTCTGGCGCTGATTAGCGCTCGCTGGCCCTGACCTGTCGGGTCCACTGCCAGCACCCAGATTTGTAAAATAAAGCCCGCCCCGGGTGACCAGAGGCGGGCTTTGTTGTTTCTGAGATTTGCGTTTGCAGCGATTAAACAGAAGACGCCTAACCAAACAGGTACAGTTTAATAAATATAACAATTAGGCAGTACAATTTAACTTTGGTGTATCTGTAACGGTTAAACCGGCTCGCCCAACATGGAGTTTCAATCTCCATGCAAGGCACCTGTCATGACTTTATGGACCCCTCTTTGTAAGCGCCTGTTACTCAAGCTGGGCAGCTTGACGCGCCGTGTATACGAACGAAGGAAGCTGGCGCAACTTGATTCACGCGAACTGGCTGATGCCGGCATCAGCTACGGCGAGCGAATGGCTGAGCTGTCCAAGCCGTTCTGGCGTGACTAGCCAGTCAAGAGGCTATCCGAATAGATAAATGACGGCTTAATATCCGGCTACAACGTGGCGAACCCCTTAGAGCAAGCGTCTGATCTGCAATGGCTGCCCTGCGCCACCTTATTCGTTCATCTACAGGAGTCACCTCATGTCCCGTCTTCGCCTGCTGAGTGCCGCCGCGCTGTTGGTCCTGGCTGCCAATGCCAACGCGACCAGCTTCATCGTGACCACCGACTCCATCGTCGGCGCTCTCAAAGCCACCTCCGACGCCAGCTCTGACGCCACTTCATCCCTGCGTGACAATAAGGTCGTTCGCGCCGCCCGTGACGACGCCGCCAGCTTCGTGGCCAGCGAAGGGGCCATTCGTGGTGTGAAGCTTGAGAGCGCCCTGGCCCAGATTCGCCAACAAGCGCCACAATTGAACGCCGCAACTGATGCCCAACTGGCCCAGGCCATCCTGGTTATCTGAGTGGATTGAAACGGGGAGCGCCCGCCGCCCCCTGGTGCGGCCACACTGGCTCTCGCCCGGGCATTGCGCTAGCCTTGGCGCTCGTTTTCAGTTGTCGAGTCCCATGGCTTTTTCTTACCGTTTATTAACAACCCCTGTTGTAGCATCGGTGTTGTTTTTCACCGCCTGGTCGCCACTGGCTTCGGCGTTTGACCTGAGCACCCAGAGCACCGTCGTGAGTGCATACGCCACCAGTAAGGTGACTTCTGCGCCCTTCGACAGAAAAGTAGTGATGGCCGCACAGGATGATGCTGCCGCGTTTATCGCTACTGAAGGCCAATGGCGGGGGGCCCGGTTGGAATCGGCGCTGGATTATCTGCGTCGCGCCCAGCCAAAACTTAACGCCAGCGACCTTGAACTGGCGCAGGCAATTCTCGTCCAATAATCATCTTGTATTTTCATCTTTGTATTCGGAGTTATTCCATGCGTAGCCCGCTGATCGCCGCCACCCTTGGCCTGCTGTTGTTGGCCGACGTTGCCCAGGCGCAAACCCTGGTGGCCACCAGTAACATCATTGTTCGCGCCTCTGGCCGTACCATTGATTTCACCTCGGACACCACCACCTCCATCCGCGACTCGAAAGTCGTGCGTGAAGCCCATGATGACGCCGCCAGCTTCGTCGCCACCCATGGCGAAATCCGTGGCGCCCAGTTGGAAGCCGCCTTCGACACCCTGCGGACCCGTGTGCCTGAAGCCCGCGATGCCAGTGACCAGACTCTCGCCGAAGCTATCCTCGCTCTGTGAGGCGCCTGGTCGCCTGGCTCCTGGCCGGGACTGTGCTGCTGTGTGCGGGCGCAGCCCAGGCCAGCCTGCAACTGCGGCTCAAGACCGATGGGTTGAGCCCGGCCGAACAGCAGGCCAGCCAGGCATTGCTCGATGAAGCGATGCGGTCGTTACCACCGCGATTTATCGAGCAACTGGACCGTACAATCGACGTCGGCTGGACCGACAAGATGCCCGAAAACGCCTACGGCCAGGCTTCCCTGGTGTCCGAACTGGACCTCAACCGCAACTTGCTTGCGAGCCTGACCGACGGCAGCGCCGCCAGCCGGCAAACCAACCGCCCCCACGGCACCGTGCGCCGGGAAATGCTCGCCACCGTCCTGCATGAACTGACCCACATCTATGACCGTGCGCGATTATGGTCCAAGGGCGACCGCGCGCTGATCCAGCGTTGCAGCCGCCAGAACAACGTCACCGGCCTGATCGGCCTGCCCGACCAATGCCGTGGCCAGAACGACCGACGTTTCACCCTCAGTGACGACCCCCGCCTGCTGGACCTTGCCGGTTGGCCGCAATATGTCGGCCGCCGTGGTGAACGCGAACAGCACAACCGCCAGGTCGTGCGTAGCCCGGATATCTACGAAACCACCAGCCCACTGGAATTCGTGGCGGTCAACATGGAGTACTTCCTCCTCGACCCAAGCTACGCCTGCCGTCGCCCCTCGCTGTTCCGCTATTACCAGGAACACTTCGGCTGGGCCCCACCCCAACAGGACGCCTGCGAAAAGAGCTACGCGTTTCTCAATGCCGGTAACGATTTCGCCAAGACTCCGCTGGGCCACGTCGACCCGGAGCGGGTCTACGAAATTGACTACCTGCTCGCCGAAGCCAACCAGAACCTGGTGAGCCGCTGGGGCCACAGCATGCTGCGCCTGGTGATCTGCGCGCCCGGCCGCCCGCGCGGCCCGGATTGCCGGTTGGATCTGGACCAGCACCTGGTACTGTCTTACCGCGCCTTTGTCGGTGATGTGCAGCTGTCGAGTTGGGACGGCCTGGTCGGCAAATACCCGTCACGGTTGTTCGTACTGCCGTTGGCCCAGGTCATCGACGAATACACCAAGACCGAACTGCGCGGCCTGGCTTCCGTGCCGCTGAAGCTGACGCGCCAAGAGATCAACGACACCGTCGAGCACGCTGCCGAAATGCACTGGAGCTATGACGGCAACTACTTCTTCATTTCCAACAACTGCGCGGTCGAAAGCCTGAAGTTGTTGCGCAGCGGCAGCGCCAACCCGCAGCTGACAGGGCTGGACAACATCACGCCCAATGGCCTGCTGGAAGTGCTGCAAGCCCGAGGCCTGGCGGATACCAGCGTATTGAATGACAAACGCGAGGCGCTGCGCCTGGGGTATCACTTCGATTCCTTCCGCGAACGCTACCAGGCGATGTTCGATGTGCTGCGCAAGCACTTGCCGATCAAACAGACCCAGGTTGAAGACTGGCTGTCCCTCAGCGCCGAAGAACGCCGCCAATGGTTTGGCCAGGCCGACCTGCGCACCAGCGCCGCGCTGTTGCTGTTGGAGCAGGCGAGCTTTCGCAAACAGCTGATGCTGGCCCAGGACGAAGTCAAACAACGCTACCTCGGTGCCCGCGAGCTGAAAAACGGCGGCATGGAGAAGGCCAACGCCACGCTGCAACAGATTCTCGCCAACAGCGGCTTCCTCAGCCGCCCGGCGGAATTGCTCGGCAGCGGCGGCTACGGCCTGCCCCAACCGTCGGAAGCCAAGCGCCTGGAATCGGAAAGCGCCGAGCGCCAGAAGCAGCTGCAATCCCTCACTGGCGAGCTGGATAAAGAGGTAAGGGCGCTGCTCGAACCCTCCCGTGCCGCCGAAATTGCCGCCTGCGAAGCCAACCTGAAACAGGTGGGCGAACACCTGCGCAAACTGCACAAAGCCGCAGGTGGCTTGGAGCTGCCCTGATTTTTCTGACAGAAAAGCGGAAAAACCTCTCATCATCTGATTGGCCAGCGAAAGCTGGCTGAAAGCTTCCCCGTCTAGGATCGCCCCCACTACCGGCAATAGACCGGATGTTTACAACAACAATGGTGATCCTGATGTCCGCTACTACCCGCCTGCATGCCCCAACTCCCCCCGTACGCACCGTGCCTTTCGTACTGCGCTGATCCCAACTGGTCCGCCATTCCCTAGCTGCGCTACGCCTGGAGTATTCCTATGCTGACTTTCCTTGGCTTTGCCATGGTCATCACGTTCATGTTCCTGATCATGACCAAGCGCCTGTCGGCGCTGATCGCGCTGATCATCGTGCCCATCCTGTTCGCGCTGTTCGGCGGTTTCGCACCGAAGATCGGCCCGATGATGCTCGAAGGCATCACCAAGCTTGCGCCGACCGGCGTGATGCTGATGTTCGCCATCCTCTACTTTGCCCTGATGATCGACTCCGGCCTGTTCGACCCGGCCGTGCGCAAGATCCTCAAAATGGTCAAGGGCGACCCGCTGAAAGTCTCGGTCGGCACCGCCGTGCTGGCCCTGGTGGTTTCCCTCGACGGTGACGGCGCCACCACCTACATGATCTGCGTGGCCGCCATGCTGCCGCTGTACAAGCGCATCGGCATGAGCCCGCGGATCATGGCCGGCCTGATCATCCTCGCCGGTGGCGTGATGAACATGACCCCTTGGGGTGGCCCGACCGCTCGCGCCGCCAGTGCGCTGCATGTGGACCCGTCGGACATCTTCGTACCGATGATCCCGGCCATGGCCGCGGGTGTGGTAGCGATCCTGGCGATTGCCTACATGTACGGCAAGCGCGAACGGGCTCGCCTGGGTGAATTGCACCTGCAGGGCGACGAGATCGACCACAGCGAAATCAGCGTCTCGCAATTTCCGGATGCCCGTCGTCCGAAACTGATCTGGTTCAACGGCGCGCTGACGCTGGCGCTGATGTGCACCCTGATCGCCGGCCTGTTGCCGCTGCCGGTGCTGTTCATGGTGGCGTTCAGTATCGCGATGATCGTCAACTACCCGTGCCTGCAAATGCAGAAAGACCGTGTCGCCGCCCACGCAGGCAGCGTACTGGCAGTGGTCGGGCTGATCTTCGCCGCCGGTATCTTCACCGGCATCCTGTCGGGCACCGGCATGGTCGATGCCATGTCCAAGAGCCTGCTGGCGGTGATCCCTGACGTGCTGGGCCCGTACCTGGCCGTGATCACCGCGCTGGTGAGCATGCCGTTTACCTTCTTCATGTCCAACGATGCGTTCTACTACGGCGTACTGCCAGTACTCGCCGAAGCCGCCAGCCACTACGGCATCACCGCTGTGGAAATGGCCCGCGCGTCCATCGTCGGCCAACCCGTGCATTTGCTCAGCCCGCTGGTACCCTCTACCTACCTGCTGGTAGCCCTGGCTGGTATCGAATTCGGCGATCACCAGCGCTTCACCCTGAAGTGGGCAGTGCTGGTATGCCTGTGCATAATGTTCGCCGCATTGCTGATGGGGATTTTTCCGCTGTTCAGCACTCTATAATCGTACCAACTCAACCGCGCGGCGCTGCAGCTTGCGCGGTTTAACACTTGCTCAAAGGAATACACATGGAATGGCTGACCAATCCGGAAATCTGGATTGCCTTCTTCACCCTGACGGCCCTCGAGATCGTCCTGGGCATCGATAACATCATCATGATTTCGATCCTGGTCAGCCGCATGCCCAAGCATATGCAGGCGCGCACCCGGATCTTCGGCCTGGCGCTGGCCATGGTCACGCGCATCCTGCTGCTGTTGTCGATCACCTGGGTCATGCAACTGACCGCCGATCTGTTCGTGGTCTTCGGCCAGGGCATCTCCGGCCGTGACTTGATCCTGTTCTTCGGCGGCCTGTTCCTGCTGTGGAAAAGCTCCCAGGAGATGTACCACGCTCTGGAAGGTGAGGACGAAACCCAGGACGAGCCGAAGGGCGCGGGTGGCAAGTTCATCTACACCATCATCCAGATCGCGATCATCGACATCGTGTTCTCCCTGGACTCGGTGATCACCGCCGTCGGCATGGTCTCCCATGTGCCGGTGATGGTTGCAGCGATTGTGGTCGCGGTACTGGTGATGATGCTGGCGGCCGGCACCATCAGCGAATTCATCGACAAGCACCCGTCGCTGAAAATGCTGGCACTGTCGTTCCTGCTGGTGGTGGGTACGGTGCTGATCGCCGAATCCTTCGATGTGCACGTGCCAAAAGGCTACGTCTACTTCGCCATGGCGTTCTCGCTGGCGGTCGAAGCGGTGAACATCAAGATGCGTACTGCCATCGCGAAAAAGAAGAAACAGCAGGATCCTGTGAAACTGCGCAAGGACATTCCGGGTCAATAACCTTGGCCCGCTGCTGAAATGGGGCGTTCGCGCCCCATTTTTTCATCTGCAAAAAACTGATTTCATGACAGTTTTGTTTCAATCCCGACTTTAGCTATGCGATGCTGGCGCAGAGCCCATTCGCCAACTACAGCTTAAGTACAAGACGTAGAACAGCACGCGGCAATTCTCATTGGCTCTTTCTGGAGCACACCCACACGGGGGGCCGAGCATGCTGACCTTGCTCAATCTGCTTTCCGCCGTGACCCTGCTTATCTGGGGCACGCACATCGTCCGTACCGGCATCTTGCGGGTCTACGGCTCCAACTTGCGCCAAGTCATCGGGCAGAACATGTCCAAGCGCTGGCTCGCATTTGTCGCCGGTATTCTGGTGACTGCCATGGTGCAGAGCAGCAACGCCACCGCGATGCTGGTGACATCCTTTGTTGGCCAAGGCCTGATGGGCCTGGTGCCTGCCCTCGCGACCATGCTCGGCGCCGATGTCGGTACGGCGCTGATGGCCCGGGTCCTGACGTTCGACCTGTCCTGGCTGTCGCCGCTGCTGATCTTCCTCGGGGTGATCTTCTTCCTGTCGCGCAAACAGACGCGGGCAGGGCAGTTGGGTCGCGTAGGCATTGGCCTCGGGCTGATCATCCTTGCCCTGCAGTTGATCGTCGAAGCCGCCGGTCCGATCACGCACGCCCAAGGTGTGAAAGTGCTCTTTGCGTCGCTGACCGGCGACATCCTCCTCGACGCCCTGGTCGGCGCCTTGTTCGCGATGATCTCCTACTCCAGCCTGGCCGCCGTGCTGTTGACCGCTACCCTGGCCGGCGCCGGCGTGATCGGGCTGCACGTGGCCATAGGCCTGGTGATCGGCGCCAACATCGGCAGCGGCGTGCTGGCCTTCCTCAGCACCAGCATGCAGAACGCGGCCGGTCGGCAAGTGGCGCTGGGCAGCTTGCTGTACAAACTGATTGGCTTGCTGCTGATTATCCCCGTGCTCGACCCGCTCGTCGGCTGGATGGACGGCTTGGACTACAGCACCCAAGGCATGGTCATTACCTTCCACCTGCTCTACAACGTCAGCCGCTGCCTGATCCTGCTGCCCACCATCGGGCCGATGGCACGCCTGTGCGCGTGGCTGCTGCCGGAACAAGCAGAGACCAACGGCAAAGCCAAGCCGCGCCACCTCGACCTCGCCGCCCTGGCCACACCGAGCCTGGCACTGGCCAACGCTGCGCGGGAAACCCTGCGCCTGGGCGACCTGATCGACAATATGCTGACTGCCATGCTGGAAGTGCTGCGCGGCAAGCAGACCGCTATCACCCAGGAAATGCGCAGCCTCAGCGACGACGTCGAATCGCTCTACAGCGCGATCAAGCTTTACCTGGCGCAAATGCCCCGCGAGGACCTTGGCGAACAAGACAGCCGGCGCTGGGCGGAGATCATCGAGTTGTCGATCAACCTGAAACTCGCCGGCGACCTGATCGAACGCATGCTGCGCAAAGTCCAGCAGCAGAAAACCTCCCAGCGCCGCCAGTTTTCGGAAACCGGCCTGGAGGAACTCGCCGGCCTGCATACCCAATTGATTGCCAACCTGCGCCTGGGCTTGTCGGTGTTCCTCAGCGCCGACCCGGAAAGCGCCCGCCAACTGCTGCGCGAGAAGCGCCGCTTCCGCGCGCAGGAACGCCGTTTGGCCCACGCTCATGTCAGCCGCCTGCAGCGCAAAATCGTACAGAGCCTGGAGACCAGTTCCCTGCACCTGGAGCTGATTGCCGACATGAAACGCTTGAACTCGTTGTTTTGCAGCAGTGCTTATGTAGTGTTGGAAACGTCTGACACCGGCGCGCTCTCCGCCGAAGATATTGCCGACATCACGCATTCGCCCTGAACGGATGATGGCCCGCGAAGTCAGTTAAAGCTGACCTCACTCGCCAGGAAGCCAGTTATGCGTCGCCTGTTATTCGCTTGCCTGCTCATGGGCTCCGCCCATGCCTTCGCCTTTGACCGCTTGCAAGTCGAGGGCTACACCTTGCCCAATGGCCTGCAATTGCTGCTCAAACCGGGCACCGAGCGCGGGCACGTGGCGATCCGCCTGGTGGTGGGCGTAGGCCTGGATGACTTCAGTTGCGAAGACAAGGAACTGCCGCACCTGCTTGAACACTTGCTGTTCAGCGGCATCGACGGCGGCGGCGAAGGCGAGCTCGAAGACCGCATGCAAACCCTGGGCGGCGAGTGGAACGCCTACACCAGCAATGCCGACACCACCTTTGTGATCGAGGCGCCCGCGCGAAACCAGCGCAAGGTGCTGGACCTGTTGCTGGCGATCATCACCCGCACCGAGCTCACCGACGCCAATATCAATGCGGCCAAGCAGGTGGTCGAGCGCGAAGACGGCGGCCATTACTCACACCTGCAACGTCTGCTCGACCGTCAGGACCTGGGCCACACCGCCAGTAACCAGCTGGCCGTCGAGCTGGGGCTCAAATGCGCCGAGCGCGCCGAGGTCGATCAGCTGACCCGCAACCAGTTGGAGACGCTGCGCAAAAACTGGTACGCCCCCAACAACATGACCCTGATCATCGTCGGCGACCTCGACAAACTGCTGCCGGCCTACCTGGAACGCACCTATGGCCAACTCGAACCGGTCGAGCCCAGCGAGCACCCGGCGCTGCCGGACATACAGCGTGCCGCCGCCAGCCATCGCGAGCTGATCCACGGCTGGGTCGGCAACAGCGCCAAGCTGCACTGGCTGTTCCCCGAGCCGGTACTGGATGACCAGCATGATGAAACCTATGATCTGCTCAAGGACTACCTCGACTGGGCGCTGTACCGCCAACTGCGCCTCAAGCACGGTTTGTCCTACGGGCCATGGAGCGAACGCGAAGTGCTCGGCGGCGTTGGTTTCCTCAGCCTGAATGCCGATCTTGAGCGGGAAAACCTTCCCGAAGCCGAACAGGTGTTGCAGGACCTCAAGGCGCAGCTGCTCAAGAATGGCCTCGACCCCAGCGTATTTACTCGCCTGCAGCAAGCCGCCATCGCCCGCCAAGCCTGGGCCGTGCAGGGCAACAGCGCGTTGGCCGACTATTATTGGAGCGCCTCGGGCGACTACAACGAGGGCCACTTCAGCGACCCGGTCAAACGCATCAAGGCCGTCACCCTGGCCCAGACAGACCAGGCCATGCGCGAGGTGTTCAAGCAGCCGGGTTACTGGCGCATCGAAAAACCGCTGTTGAGTTACGACAGTCTGAGCTGGATCGGCGCCGCCCTGCTCGGGTTGATCGCCTTTGTGTTGATCGGGGTGCGGGCTTATCGCAAACGGGTCGCGTAATGAGGCACCGAACCCTGGGCTGAGACGTTATTCTGTCTGGGATTTTTTCCTACAAAGACTGCGAATTGCCGAATGCCAAACTTGACCCGCGTTATCCAGCGCATCCTCGAACTGATGAAGCGCTACCCAGGGGTGATCGCACTCGGCGGGTTTATCTCCGGTGTGTGCAGTTTTATCCTGGTGGATCGCCAGCAGGGCATGGCCAGCTGGATCGCGGTGATCATGCTGGTGAGCTGGCTGTGGCTGATGCTGGAAAACAGCTTTACCCAGCTGTTCACCAAAGTCTTCAAACGCGAAATACCCGAACCGTTACTGCGCTATGCCACCCAGATGATCCACCAGGAAAGTCTGTTTTTTGTGTTGCCATTCTTTTTCGTCACCACCGCCTGGAATAGCGGCCAATCGGTGTTCACCGGCCTGCTTGGCGCCGCCGCTCTGGTGTCGATCACCGACCCGCTGTACTACAAATGGCTGGCGCCCAAGCGCTCACTGTTCCTCGCGCTGCACACCCTGACTTTATTCGCCGCGTTGCTCACCGCGCTGCCGATCATCCTGCACCTGACCACCGCCGAAAGTTACAAACTCGCCCTCGGCGTGGCCATGGCGTTGTCGATTCCAAGCCTGGCGGTCAGCATGCCGCTGCGCAGCCTCAAAGGCTGGGCGATGTTGCTGGGGGTCACGGCCGCGATTGGGTGCGCCGGCTGGTTCCTGCGCAGTTGGGTACCACCGGCCACGTTGTGGATGACCGAAGTGGCGATCAGCACCCAGCTGCAAGACCGCACGCCAGGTGATGACCTCAAACAAGTGACCTCCGCCCAACTGCGCAGCGGCGGGCTGTACGCCTACACTGCGATCAACGCTCCGCGTGGGCTGGATGAGCGGATCTACCATGTGTGGAAATTCAACGGCAAAGAGGTCGACCGCATCGCACTGGACATCCACGGCGGGCGCGACGAAGGTTATCGCGCGTGGACGCACAAGCAGAACTTCCCACCGGACGCGGTAGGCCGCTGGCAAGTGAGGGTGCTGACCGAAGACGGCCAAGTGATCGGCGTGCTGCGCTTCAAAGTCGTGGATACAGCACAAACCGACAACCCAAAGTAGGTTGGTTCGTGCTATTACGTAGGAATTGTGGATAGCCAGACAAGCTCGGAGCTTATGACCAGTAGTACGACGGCCGGCGCAGCCCATCTCGATACGTCTACCGTTCCTCCGTTACTCAGGATTACGGGGGACTGGACGCTTGCCCACTATGCGGGCCTGAAAAAACTGTCGGACAAGCTTGATGGCCAGTACGACGCCGGCGCGCGCATCGACCTCAACGGCCTCGGCGCCCTGGACACCGCCGGCGCCTCGCTGCTGGTTGAACTGCTGGGGCCTGAGCGTATCGAGCAGTCCGCCGAACAGACCGATTGCAGCCTGTCCCCCGCCGACCGTGCGCTGCTCAAGACTGTCTACCGTTCCCTCAACGATTTTTGCGTACCCGATAAAGCTCCCGATGAGGCCGCCGGCATCCAGCTGCTCGCGCGCATCGGCGGCGCGGTGAATACGGTCTGGCAGGACAGCAAGAAATTGCTGGGCTTTATCGGCCTGATCCTCGAAACCTTCGCCCGTGGCATCTTCCGCCCCAAACGCTGGCGCCTGACGCCGATGGTCGCGCATATCGAACAGACCGGCCTCGACGCCGCGCCAATCGTCGCCTTGCTGACTTTCCTGGTGGGCGCAGTGGTGGCTTTCCTCGGCGCCACGGTCCTGAAAAGCTTTGGTGCGACGATTTTCACCGTGGACTTGGTGGCATTCTCTTTCCTGCGTGAGTTTGGCGTATTGCTCACCGCAATCCTGATTGCCGGCCGCACGGCCAGTGCCTTTACCGCACAAATCGGCTCGATGAAAGCCAACGAAGAAATCGACGCCATCCGCACCCTGGGCCTCGACCCGATGGAGCTTTTGGTGTTGCCACGGGTAATGGCACTGCTGGTGTCCCTGCCGATGCTGACCTTTCTGGCGATGCTCTCGGGGATCGTCGGCGGCGGTGTGGTGTGTGCCGTGGCCCTGGATATTTCGCCGGCGATGTTCCTCTCGCTGCTGCAGTCGGACATTGGCGTGCAGCACTTCCTGGTGGGCATGGTGAAGGCGCCGATCTTCGCTTTCCTGATCGCCGCCATTGGTTGCCTGGAAGGTTTCAAGGTCAGCGGCAGCGCTGAATCGGTCGGCGCCCACACCACCTCCAGTGTGGTGCAATCGATCTTTGTGGTGATCGTATTGGACGCAGTCGCCGCGCTGTTTTTCATGGAGATGGGTTGGTGAGCCGTCTACACCGTGCGCCTGCTGAGGCGGTGATCGAAGTGCGTGGCCTGTGCAATCGCTTTGGCACACAGAGCGTGCACGAGAATCTCGACCTGGATTTGTACAAGGGCGAGATCCTCGCAGTAGTCGGCGGCTCCGGCAGTGGCAAGTCGGTGCTGTTGCGCAGCATTGTCGGCCTGCGCCGGCCCAGCGCGGGTGAGGTGCGGGTGTTTGGGAAAAACCTGCCGAACCTGCCGGAACATGAACGCTCACTGGTGGAGCGGCGCTTCGGCGTGCTGTTCCAGAAAGGCGCGCTGTTTTCCTCGCTGACGGTGACCGAGAACGTCGCGCTGCCGCTGATCGAACACGCCGGCCTCAGCCGTCGCGATGCCGAGCACTTGGCGGCGGTCAAGCTCGCGCTGGCGGGGTTGCCGTTGTCGGCAGCCGACAAGTACCCGGCTTCGCTGTCCGGCGGCATGATCAAGCGCGCCGCACTCGCACGCGCATTGGCGCTCGACCCGGATATCCTGTTTCTCGACGAACCCACCGCCGGCCTCGACCCGATTGGCGCGGCGCAATTCGACCAACTGATCCTGACCCTGCGCGATGCGCTGGGCCTGAGCGTGTTTTTAGTCACCCATGACCTCGACACGCTGTACACCATCACCGACCGCGTGGCGGTGCTGGCGCAGAAGAAAGTGCTGGTGGCCGATGCCATCGATGTCGTCTCGGAAACCGAAGACGCCTGGATTCACGAATACTTCCACGGCCCCCGGGGCCGCGCGGCATTGGCTGCCGCTCAACCGCTCAACGAGGTATGACATGGAAACCCGAGCCCATCATGTGATGATCGGTCTGTTCAGCGTGATCGTGGTAGTCGGCGCGATGCTGTTTGGCCTGTGGTTGGCCAAGTCCAGCGTCGACAGCGCCTTCCAGGACTACGAAGTAATCTTCAACGAGGCGGTCAGTGGCCTGTCCCAGGGCAGCTCGGTGCAGTACAGCGGGATCAAAGTGGGCGATGTGATCAGCCTGCGCCTGGACCCCAAAGATCCGCGCCGCGTACTCGCGCGGATTCGCCTGGCCGGGCAGACGCCGATCAAGGAAGACACCCAGGCCAAACTGGCACTGACCGGCATCACCGGCACCTCGATCATCCAGCTCAGCGGCGGCACACCGCAAAGCCCGGAGCTCAAGGGCAAGGACGGCAACCTGCCGGAAATCATCGCCTCGCCATCACCGATCGCCCGGCTGCTGAATAACAGCGACGACCTGATGACCAGCATCAACCTGCTGCTGCATAACGCCAACCACATGTTCTCCTCGGAGAACGTCGACCGCCTGAGTAAAACCCTGGACAACCTGCAGCAAACCACCGGATCCATCGCCGACCAACGCGGCGATATCAAGGTGGTGATGCAGCAACTGATGCAGGTGAGCAAACAGGCCAGCGCCGCCCTTGAGCAAACCACCACGCTGATGCGCAACGCCAACGGCTTGCTCAACGACCAGGGCAAACAGGCCTTCGGCAGTGCCGAGCAGGCAATGAAATCCCTTGAGCAAAGCACCGCGACCATCAATACCTTGCTGACCCACAACAAGGATTCGGTGAACAGCGGCTTGCAAGGCCTCAACGAACTGGCGCCGGCCGTGCGCGAACTGCGCGAAACCCTCGGTTCGCTGCGCGCCATCTCCCGCCGCCTGGAAGCCAACCCCAGCGGTTACCTGCTGGGCAGCGACAAGAACAAGGAGTTCACGCCATGAAGCGTGCTTATCAAATGATCGCCCCGGTGGCGCTGGTGCTCGTCAGCGCCTGCTCGATCCTGCCCAAGGCCGACCCTTCGGATGTGTATCGCCTGGCGTCGACCCAGGCGCCCCAGACGACCCACCAGGCTACGCCGGTGACGTGGTCACTGCGTGTGAATAAGCCGCAGACCAGCGAGTTTCTCGACAGCCCGCGCATTGCCGTGGTGCCCAATGGCGACCTGATCAGCAGTTACGCCCAATCACGCTGGAGCGATCCGACGCCGGTGCTGCTGCGTAATCGGTTTATGGACGGCTTCCAGCGCGATGGCCGAGTGACGCTGCTGAGTACCGATGACACCAACTTGCAATCCGACTATGAACTGGGTGGGCAGTTGCAGGCGTTTCAGAGCGAGTACCGTGGCAGCGCGGTGGAGGTGGTGATTCGCCTGGACGCGCGCCTGGTGCGTGGCAGTGATCAGCGGATTATTGCCAGCCGCCGCTTTGAGATTCACCAGCCGGTGAGCGATACCAAGGTCCCGGCGGTGGTCGCCGGGTTTGGGCAGGCGGGGGACCAATTGAATAAGCAGGTGGTGGATTGGGTGGTGCAGCAGGGCAATGCTGCTGTGAAACCCTGATGGCCCCTTCGCGGGCAAGCCCGCTCCCACACTTGACCGCGTTTATCCTGACGAAATGCGTTCGAATGTGGGAGCTGGCTTGCCTGCGATAGCGGTGTCAGCCTCAGCCAAAGAACCAGTAGCACACCGCAATCGCCGCCACCACACCGGCCAATTCCGCCAACAACGCACAACCCACCGCATGCCGCGCGCGCTGGATGCCCACCGAGCCGAAGTACACCGCCAGCACATAGAAGGTGGTTTCGGTACTGCCCTGGATCGTCGCCGCCACCAGTGCCGGGAAGCTATCCACACCCTGGGTTTGCATGGTCTCAATCAGCATCGCCCGCGCGGCGCTGCCGGAGAACGGCTTGACCATCGCGGTCGGCAAGGCATCCACAAAGCGCGTGTCCATGCCGGTCCAGGCCACCAGATGGCGAATCCCTTCCAGGCCGAAATCCAATGCGCCGGAGGCGCGTAGCACACCCACCGCACAGAGCATCGCCACCAGGTACGGCAGCAGGTTCTTGGCGACGTCAAAGCCTTCTTTGGCCCCTTCGACAAACGCCTCGTAGACCTTGACCTTGCGCAACGCGCCGATCACCAGGAACAACATGATCAGGCCAAACAGCGTGAGGTTGCCGAGGATCGACGACAGCCCGGCCAGCGCCGTGGCGGACAAGGTCGCCAGCAGCGCCATGAAGCCACCCAGCACCAGCGCACCAGGAATCAGATAGGCCAGCACCACCGGGTCCCACAGCCGCAGGCGCTGCATCACCGCTACAGACAGCAGGCCCACCAGAGTCGACGCGCTGGTCGCCAGCAGGATCGGCAAAAACACCAGGGTCGGGTCAGCGGCGCCTTGCTGGGCGCGATACATGAAGATGGTCACCGGCAACAGCGTGAGCGACGACGCGTTGAGCACCAGGAACAGAATCTGCGCGTTGCTCGCGGTGTTGGGGATAGGGTTGAGTTCCTGCAGCGCCTTCATGGCTTTGAGGCCGATCGGCGTCGCAGCGTTGTCCAGACCCAAGCCGTTGGCGGCGAAGTTGAGCGTGATCAAGCCGATGGCAGGGTGGCCCGCCGGCACTTCCGGCATCAGCCGCCGAAACAGTGGGCCGAGCGCCTTGGCCAGCCAATCGACAATCCCGGCCTGTTCGGCGATGCGCAGAAAACCCAGCCAAAACGTCAGCGTGCCGAACAGCAGCACCATGACTTCCACCGATAATTTGGCCATGGCGAAAATGCTTTCCACCATCGCCGCAAAAATCCCGGCGTTACCGCCCACCAGCCATTGCGCCAGTGCTGACACCATTGCCACGACAAAAAAGCCAAGCCACAGGCCATTGAGCATCAGTTAAATCCCCCGAAAGATGGGCGAATGATAGCGGGGCTGACAGAAACGACAAACCCCGGATTTTCCGGGGTTTGTGTAGGAAGACGTATGTAATCAGCCGCGACTTGTTTCACCTACCGGCAGCACTTGCTTGCTGCGCCAGTGTGGCAGGGAGTTCCAGTAGCGTTCGCCCTTGGCATCGTCGTACATGCCTTCCCAGCGGGAGATGACCAACACCGCCAGCGCGTTGCCGATCACGTTGAGTGCGGTACGCGCCATGTCCATGATGCGGTCGACACCGGCAATGAACGCCAGACCTTCCAGCGGAATGCCCACGCTGCCCAGCGTGGCCAGCAGCACCACAAAGGACACACCCGGCACACCGGCGATACCTTTCGAGGTGACCATCAGGGTCAGCACCAGCATCAGTTGCTGGCCGATCGACAGGTCGATGCCATACAACTGCGCGATAAAGATCGCGGCGATGCTCTGGTACAGGGTCGAGCCGTCGAGGTTGAACGAGTAACCCGTCGGCACCACGAAGCTGCAAATGGCTTTGGGCGCACCGTAGGCTTCCATCTTCTCGATCACGCGCGGCAGCACGGTCTCGGAACTGGCGGTGGAGTAGGCCAGCACCAGCTCATCCTTGAAGATGCGCATCAGCTTGATCACCGAGAAGCCGAACAGGCGGGCGATCAGGCCGAGGATCACAAAGGCGAAGAACAGGATGGCCACGTAAACCAGGATCACCAGCTTGGCCAGCGGCAGCAAGGAGGCGAAGCCGAAGTTGGCGACGGTCACCGCGATCAGCGCGAATACACCGATCGGGGCGTACTTCATGATCATGTGAGTGACTTTGAACATGCTCTCGGACACGCCCTGGAACATGGTCACCAGGGGTTCACGCAGCTCAGGCTTGAGGCTCGACAAGCCCAGGCCGAACAGCACGGAGAAGAAGATGATCGGCAGCATTTCGCCACGGGCAACGGCGGCGAAGATGTTCGACGGGATCAGGTTGAGGATGGTCTCGATGAACGCATGCTCATGCTGCACTTCAGCAGCGGTGGCGGTGTACTTGGAGATGTCGACCGTACCCAGGGTACTCATGTCGATACCGGCGCCGGGGTGGAACAGGTTGGCCAGCAACAGGCCGACCACAATGGCGATGGTGGTGACCACTTCGAAGTAAAGGATGGTTTTGACGCCGATACGCCCAAGCTTTTTCGCGTCACCGACCCCGGCAATGCCGACGATCAGCGAGGAAATAACAATCGGGATCACGATCATCTTGATCAGGCGGATAAAGATATCGCCCGCTGGCTGCAATACATTGCTGATCCACCAGGCCTTTTCAGCACTGAAATGGTTGAGCACTGCACCGATTGCGATCCCCAGCACCAAACCGATGAGGATCTGCCAGGCGAGGCTTAGCTTTGCCTTCTTCATGTCATTACCCTTACTTCAAGTGAACTTAAGGCAAATGCGCCAGCTGGAACGCTCGAAAGCGAAAAAGTGTGTGCATCTGCCTCCATGGAAGGTCACCGCCGCGTGGCCGAAATGGCTTACTGGCAGGCGAAAAAAGGCGCAACTATTCCCATGCAAGAGTTCGACGTCTAATGCCGTAAACGCCTACCCTATGCCGAATCGGCATGGCGATTTTGCATAATAACTGTCCGAACGGTCAGTTCAAATGCGACATATTGTCCGGTGAATATGCCGTGAACCGGCCAATTCAGGCTCGCGCAGGGTTTCAGCACGACTACCGGAGGTTGGCAAAAAGACTGCAAAGTCAGGGGGCTAACGTCAGAAATGTCCTATCGCGCAGATAGGAGTTTATCGATAGATGGTCGCGCAGAAATAACCGGTAATGATTGGTCATGAGCGAAAACGGAATTCGCGGCTATGAGAGGTATGTATGAGAGGTATGACAGAAGGGAATTGCATAATAAGCCCGCCGCAAGTTCAGCAAGCTTGAGGACTTGTGAACTTGCGTCGCAGCTTTTCGCCTGACCCGGCCCTTACGCAGGCACTCCCTGTACCCGTAGGTCACGCCGATCCCAATTGATCAGAGCAACCCGGCCCCCTGGTCATGCATCGCCCTTGGCGAGCGCTGCAGACAGAAAGAAGCGAGGGGCTTCTTCCTATGGACGCTGGTCTTGTCGGCGACGGACGCGCCAGACAAAACCTAGTACCAATTCGGATCTTTCTTCAGCTGCTCCATCAGCAATTTCTGCATGCCTTCATCCGGCTTACCGATAAAACGGTAATCGGCATGTCGTGTAGGAGACTTATCCGCCGGTAGGCCGGCCGGCACTTCCACCAACATGGCGTAGGCATCGTCCTTGTCGAGGCTGAAGGCAACGATCAGGCGCTTGTTCAGGCACGTATCCGCTGTTTCGCAGAGTGGCCCCACCAAATACTTGTCGCCATCTTCTTCCACCGCATTCATTTGTTCGGCCGTGCCTGACAGGTTCATTACCCATTCAGGCAGCCGCTCTTCTTTCTTCACCACGCCTTGCCAGGTCTCGCGGTATTGCGGATCCGCGCTGAGCAATTCGTTGGCCCGGGATTGGCCGTCATTGGCGGCCATCGCCAAGCCGCTGCCGCCCAGTAGCAGGGCGGCAACCATGGCTTTAAAGGAAGTGGTCATGTTCAGCCTCGGCCACGACGACCAAAGAAGAACGAAGCGATAAACATCACCAGGAAGACCACGAAGAGAATCTTGGCGATACCCGTAGCGGTGCCGGCGATACCACCGAAGCCCAAGACTGCAGCCACAATGGCGATGATCAGAAATGTGATTGCCCAACTCAACATGGTGATTCTCCTTAAGCTTCTTTATGAGGTAACTGCTGTAGCTTCTTTATGAGGTAACTGCTGTCATGCCGTACGTACGCTCAACACAAGCGGCCGACGTTCTTGCTTAAAACACCCAACGCTCTTGAGTGGGTAGCTCGCCCAGGGTCGAATCCTGGTCAGCTACTCGCATCTGCGGGGCGGTTACATCAGCGGAACGGCTGCCGATGGAACTGAAATGGGTCTGCGTCATAACCTGACGTTCAAATTGCGGGATTTGCTGCTGACTCTGCTGCCAATGTTGAAACTGCTGGCCTGCAATCAGCGTGACCATAAGAGCCAGGCTGGCAAACATGCCTTGTTGCAAGCGCAGTGGCGATACACGCAATTGGCTGAGGCTTTGGCGAGTCATGCTGCTTTTCTCCCGCATTCTGATTATTCGTTGAGATAGCTATTGCAGAGCGCATGCCAGCTTTTTTACAAATTAATATCCTTTAAAATCAATTAGTTAAATAATTGCGCTAGGGCATTCGCCTAGCATCCTGCACGATGCCCCCCTGGACGCCGTGCGAAATGCACGATGGTCAGTGGTCGGGTCAGTGGATAGAAAGCGTGGATCGCGTTGCCGAAGTGGCAAGACGGCATGAAAACGCCATCAGACGGGGCTTTGCAGGACGCCTTACAGATACCTGCACGACGCTGCCTTTTATCGATCAGAATAAACCATGCAACTTGCCCGATTATTCCGGGACTAAACACCATCATTCATAGTTAAGGAGCGCGGGACAGATGGAATCAGCCAAGGAACTTCAAGGCCGTATTCTTTTAGTGGACGACGAATCCGCGATCCTCCGCACCTTCCGTTATTGCCTGGAAGATGAAGGCTATACCGTAGCCACTGCCAACAGCGCCGCTCAGGCCGATGCCCTGATGCAGCGTCAGGTGTTCGACCTGTGCTTCCTGGACCTGCGCCTGGGCGAAGACAATGGCCTGGATGTATTGGCGCAGATGCGCATTCAGGCGCCTTGGATGCGTGTAGTGATCGTGACCGCCCACTCGGCTGTCGACACCGCCGTAGACGCCATCCAGGCCGGCGCTGCTGATTACCTGGTAAAACCCTGCAGCCCCGACCAATTGCGCCTGGCCACCGCCAAGCAATTGGAAGTGCGCCAACTCTCCGCGCGCCTGGAAGCCTTGGAGGGCGCGGTGCGCCAGCCCAAAGACGGCCTCGATTCCCATAGTCCGTCGATGATGGTGGTGTTGGAAACCGCACGCCAAGTCGCCAATACGGACGCCAACATTCTGATCCTCGGCGAATCCGGCACCGGTAAAGGTGAACTGGCCCGGGCGATTCACGGTTGGAGCAAGCGCTCGAAGAAGTCCTGCGTCACTATCAACTGCCCGTCGCTCACCGCAGAGTTGATGGAGAGCGAGCTGTTCGGCCATAGCCGCGGCGCTTTCACCGGCGCCAGCGAAAGCACACTCGGTCGCGTCAACCAGGCGGATGGCGGCACGCTGTTTCTTGACGAAATCGGCGACTTTCCACTCACCTTGCAGCCAAAGTTGCTGCGTTTCATCCAGGACAAGGAGTACGAGCGCGTGGGCGACCCGGTCACCCGTCGCGCCGATGTGCGCATCCTTGCAGCCACCAACCTGAACCTGGAAGACATGGTGCGCGACGGCCGCTTCCGTGAAGATTTGCTCTACCGCCTCAACGTGATCACCTTGCACCTGCCGCCCCTGCGCGAGCGCAGCGAGGACATCCTGACCCTGGCCGACCGCTTCCTGGCGCGTTTCGTCAAGGAATACGCCCGGCCGGCACGCGGTTTCAGCGATGATGCCCGCGAGGCGCTACTGAACTATCGCTGGCCAGGCAATATCCGCGAACTGCGCAACGTCGTGGAACGCGCCAGCATTATCTGCCCGCAGGAAAAAGTCGAAATCAGTCACTTGGGCATGGCCGAACAACCGACCAACAACGCCCCGCGTATTGGCGCGGCGCTGAGCCTGGACGAACTGGAAAAAGCGCATATCGGCGCCGTCCTGGCCACCAGCGATACCCTGGACCAGGCCGCTCGCACCCTTGGCATTGACGCGTCGACCCTGTACCGCAAACGCAAACAGTACAACCTGTGAGCTGTACCCTATGAAGCTAGCGATGAAGCTGCGCACTCGATTGTTCCTGAGTATCTCAGCACTGATCACCGTCGCGCTGCTGGGTTTGATCCTGGGACTGGTGAGTGTCATGCAAATGGCCAAGACCCAGGAATCCCTGATCCGCAGCAACTTCATTACCCTGGACCTCGGGCTCAAGCTGCGCCAAAACCTGGGTGACCAACTGATCATGATGCTCGAGGAGCGTCCTGACCCGCAGGCGTTGCAAGCCTCGAAGCAGCGCTACTTCGAACTGCTGGATCAGGGCATCGCCCATGAACAGAACGATGGCCATGGGACGAGTTTCAGCCAGGCCCGAATGCAGTATCAGGCGCTGCTGGAGGCATTTGATGAGTCCCAACAAGCCGTGCCGCCGCCAGGAACCAAGGAGAGACTCACCGACACCTTCAACCAGTTGCGCAACGGCTTGATCGAAGAGCACAAGCAGGCGCTGCAAAACATCAGCAACAGCGAACACAAATCCCGCGAACGTGCCTTGCTGATCGCCGGATTGCTGGGGCTGGTGGGCCTTGCGGTTCTGATTATCGGGTTCGTGACTGCCCATGGGATCGCGCGCCGGTTTGGCGGGCCGATCGAAGCATTGGCCAAGGCGGCGGACAAGATCGGGCAGGGCGATTTCGAAGTGACGCTGCCGATTTCTTCGGCGGCCGAGATGAATCAGCTGACCCGCCGCTTCGGCATCATGGCCGAGGCCTTGCGCCAGCACCAGGCAACCAATGTCGATGAGCTGCTGGCCGGCCAGCAGCGTCTGCAGGCTGTGCTCGACAGTATCGATGACGGCTTGCTGATGATCGATCGCCAGGGCCGCCTGGAACACCTCAACCCCGTCGCGCAACGTCAATTGGGCTGGGACGAAGAACGCCTCGGCCAGGGCCTGGGCGAGGCGCTGGTGCGTCCGGAGCTGGATGAACAGCTGCAACTGGTGCTGCGTGGCGGCAACCTGGAGCGGGCGCCAGACGACCTGGAAGTGGAAGTCGAAGGTGAGCTGCGCCTGCTGACCTACAGCCTGACACCCGTCAGCCATACCCAGGGGCATATCCTCGGTGCCGTGATGGTGCTGCATGATGTGACCGAGCAACGCGCCTTCGAGCGGGTCCGCAGCGAGTTCGTGTTACGCGCCTCCCATGAGCTGCGTACGCCGGTGACCGGCATGCACATGGCATTCGGGCTGTTCCGCGAGCGCGCGAAATTTCCCGCAGACTCCCGTGAAGCGGACCTGCTGGATACGGTCAATGAAGAAATGCAGCGCTTGATGCAGTTGATCAACGACTTGCTCAACTTCTCGCGCTATCAGAACGGCCTGCAGAAACTGACCCTGGGGCCGTGCGATGTCATCGACCTGCTCGAGCACGCGCGCGCGCGCTTCGTCGAGGTGGCAAACGTACAACAGGTTGAATTGCTGGTGGAGGCCCAAGCAGACCTGCCGCGGCTGTATGCAGACCAGGCACAACTGGAGCGGGTGCTCGACAATTTGCTCGGCAACGCCCTGCGCCATACGGCCGAAGGCGGGCAAATCCGCCTGCAGGCGCGTCGGCATGGCGAACGGGTGATCATCAGCGTCGAGGACAACGGCGAAGGTATCGCCTATGGGCAGCAGGGGCGCATCTTCGAGCCCTTCGTGCAGGTGGGCCGCAAGAAAGGCGGCGCCGGCCTTGGGCTGGCGCTGTGCAAGGAAATCGTGCAATTGCACGGCGGCCGCATGGGCGTGTATTCGCGGCCGGGGCAGGGCACTCAGTTCTACATGGCGTTGCCGCTTTAAGGCTTAACGCCGATTCAATGCACGCAGGATCGCGGCAGTTTCAGCATCCGGCGCGCCATCAAACCGCGACGGTCGGAAATGCATCTGGAACGCCGCAACCACATGACGCGTGCCCACATCCAGCTCGCCGGTCTGCGGGGTCTGGTAGCCCAGGTGCGCCAGCTCTTCCTGAAACCAGGTGATGCTCGGTAGCTCAGCAGCATATTGCACCTGGAACCGTGCCACCGCCTGCGCATCCGGCCACAGGCCCAAGCCTTCATCCGCCAGGCGCTTCCAGGGAAACAACGGGCCTGGGTCCAGCTTACGCAATGGCGCAATATCGCTGTGGCCGATGATGTTTTTCGGGTCGATGCCGTTGCGCATGCTGATGTCTTTGAGCAACAGCACCAGCGATTGCACCTGTGCCTCCGAGTACGGATACCACAGGCGGCCGGTCGGTGTGTCCGTGTAGCCGGGGTTCACAATTTCGATACCAATCGAGCTGGAGTTGAGCCAGGTACGGCCCATCCATTCGCTCTCGCCGGCATGCCACGCGCGCTGGCTCTCATCGACCAGCTTGTAGATTTTGCCGGAGGCATCGTCGCCGATCAGGTAATGGCTGCTGACCTGGCCGTGGGTGAGCAGGGCCAGGGAGCGCTCAAGGTTGGTCGAGGTGTAGTGGACGACCACGAACTGCACACGGTTGTCGTGGTTGACCGACGGATGGCTGGTGTCCAGGCGAGGGCCGCTGGCGCAGCCCGCCAGCAGAAGAAACACAAAAGCGACGTACAAGGATTTCATGGCAGAAGACATTACGCTGGAGAAGATAATGCAACAGTGTAACGTACCCTTTGTGGCCTGACGGTCAAATTACAAAATGGAACATTTTTCACGCCGCCTGCACTTGGTTGCGTCCCGCTGCCTTGGCTCGATACAGCGCCGCATCAGCCCGTTTGAGCGCGAGGTCACTGCGCTCGCCCGGCTGGAACTGCGCAACACCCATGGACACGGTGATCGTCACTGGCTCGCCCTTGAAGTGAAACGGGCACACCTCAATCGCCGAACGCAACACTTCACCGGCCGCCAGCGCATCCGCCAGTGACGAATCAGGCATCACTAACACAAACTCTTCGCCACCAAACCGCGCGATAAAGTCATTCGGGCGCAGGCGCTTACGCAGCACGCTGGCGATGATCTTCAGCACCTTGTCGCCAGCCAGATGGCCATAGCCATCGTTGATGCGCTTGAAGTGGTCCAGGTCGAGCATCGCCAGCGATAGGCTGTTGCCGCGCTGGTGCCAGAGGTTGACCTCTTGATCGAGCCGCTCGCTCCAAGCCGCGCGGTTGGGCAGGCCAGTCAGCGGATCGATCAGGGCTTTCTGACGTTGCACCTCCAGATGCTCACGGTAGCCCTGGGCCTCCTGCTCCATATTCGCGACCCGCTCGGCCAAGCCCTTCAGGCGCTCAGCCACTTCGTGCTCGCGCTGGTCACGTTGTTGCTGGTGTTCGTCCATGGTGCCGAGCAAGCCTTCGAGGTGGCTTTCCAGCACTTGTTTGAGGCTGTCCAGGTCGGCGGCTTCCTGCACACTGCTTTGCAGGCCGTCGACCTGTTCGCGGATCTGCGTATCCAGCTCACGCGCAGCGGAACGACTGTCGGCATGCCCATCGCTGGCGACTTGCAAGTGCCCTTGAAATGCTTCGAGACGCTCATTGAGCTGCTTGAGGTAAGCCTCGAACTCATGCTGACCGCTGTCGGTGATCGCCAGCATCAATACCGCCAGATCATCGAGGATCGGCAGCAGTTCGTACCAGTTCAAGCCATGGGCCAGACGTTCGCGCATGGCTTCGGCCTGGGGCCGGTGGCGCTCGGGAAGGCTGAGGTCTTCCAGCAGACCGAGCAAGGTGCTTTCGATGTGCTTGGCTACGGAGCTGTAGGACGGCTCCGGCGAATCTGGCAATGAGTAGGCACCGTCCGATTGCAGTTCGTCGGGGTCAGGCTCTTCAGGCTCCAGCACAGGAGGCAGGGACAGGCTGCCGATGGCCGTTTGATCCGGCGTATCAACCTGAGCCGGCGGCGCTTCGATAAACGCCGCAAGAGCGCTCTCGGGCGCCTCCTCCTCTTCGGCTAGAGGTTCGGGCTCTTTGGTTTCGGTAACGACTATGGCGGCTTCAACCGGCGCCGTTTGCGCCGGGGCTTCGTAGACAAATGTTTCACTGGTGGCCTCGACAATGCGGGCCGGCGCGGCGGGCTCCGTTGCTGCGCGCTCGGGCGTCGGCGCAACGGCTTCTTGAGGCTGTGGCGCGAAGGCGCGCAAGGCTTGCGTCAGCTCTTCGGATTGCTCGGGCTCAACCGGCTCGGCGGCAGGCTTGGCCGCAACCGGTTGCGCTTGGGGGCTGGGCGTGGGCTCGCTGGCCACTGCCTCATTCGTAACATCCTTGCCACCAAACAGGCGTTGCAAAAGCCCTGGCCCAGGGCGCGGGGTTTCGCCGTCCGGCTCCAGGTTATCCAGCGCCTGGCCCTGCAGGCTGCTCAATTCGCTGAGCAACAAGGGGATTTCGCGGGCCTGGCTGACGCGCCCATCCAACTGCTTGGCAAAGGTTTTCAGCGGGCGTGCGACTTCACGCGGCAGTGGCAGCTTTTGCAATTGAGCGACCAGAGAGGTCAGCGCGGTACTGATCTGATCGACTCGGGTTTCACGGCGCTGCTCCGAATCCAGCACGGCCTTTTCCAGGCGCGGCAGCAGAGCAGCGAGTGCCGCGTCCATATCATCGGTGCGGACAACGTCGCGCATTTCCTTCATGCACTGGTCGACGGCGCGGTCGGTGCCTTCAGCGGCCAGCGTGCTGCGCACCAGCCCGCGGCGCAGCAGGTCGAGGCGGGCAGCCCAACGGCGTTCGAGCTTGTCTTGTTGCTCGATGCTTTTAAGGTATTTCTCTTTCCAGCGCTGGGCGTCGTCGCTCATGCAAGGGGTCCGCGAGGGCCGGGGCTCAACGCGGGTAATGCATCAGCCGTGAGCGAACCCGGCAGACGAATCTCTACCGCGACGGGCAGGTGATCGGAAATGGGCTGCGCCAGTACCTTCACACTTTCCAGGGTGAGGGTCGGGCTGAGCAGGATATGGTCAAGACAGCGTTGTGGTCGCCAGCTGGGAAACGTGGCTTCGACTTGTGGCGCCAATAGCCCGAGGTCGCGCAACGGAGAATTCTGCAGCAGGTCATTGGCATGGGTGTTCATGTCCCCCATCAACACCTGGTGTTTGTAGTTGCCGATCAATTCCCGGATGTAGGCCAGTTGCATGGTGCGGGTACGGGCACCCAGCGCCAGATGCATCATCACCACCACCAAGGCTTCCGGGCCTTCGCCAAAGCGCACGAGGATCGCCCCGCGCCCCTTGGGGCCGGGCAAGGGGTGATCTTCGATTGCCGTGGGTTTCAAGCGGCTGAGCACGCCATTGCTGTGCTGCGCCAGGCGCCCGAGGTTGCGATTGAGTTGCTGATACCAATAGGGGAAGGCCCCCAGTTGGGCCAGGTGTTCCACTTGGTTGATGTAGCCGGAGCGCATGCTGCCGCCGTCGGCCTCCTGCAGGGCGACCAGGTCAAAATCGTTCAGCAGGTTGCCGATTTTCTGCAAGTTACCGGCGCGCCCGTTGTGCGGCAGCAAATGCTGCCAGCCACGGGTGAGGTAGTGTCGGTACTTCTCGGTACTGATGCCCACCTGGATATTGAAGCTGAGCAGGCGCAAGCGGCTGTCTGCCGGCAGGCCAGTGGATTCCAGGTGATGTTCGTTGACCCGCGGGTCATGCAAGCCAACGACGCGTTCAGTGCCCCAGCGGCGCATGATAAAGGCCCCCCTACTTGGCTGCGCGCTCTTTGGCGATCAGCTGGTCGGCCACATTGAGGGTCGCTTCAGGACCACCCGTAGTGCCCAGGTCGAAACGGTATTTGCCGTTGACGATCATGGTCGGTACGCCTTGCACGCCGTACTTTTGCGCCAGTTCTTTAGCCTGTTTGATCTGGCCTTGGATAGCGAACGAGTTGAAGGTGGCCAGGAACTTGTCCTTGTCGACACCTTGGGTGGCAACGAAGTCAGCCATTTCGTCAGGCTTGGTCAGGCGCTTGCCTTGTTTCTGGATTGCGTCAAAGACCGCGTTGTGCACTTTGTGCTCCACACCCATGGCTTCGAGGGTCAGGAACAGTTGGCCGTGTGCATCCCAAGGGCCGCCGAACATGGCCGGGATGCGCTTGAAGTTGACGTCGGACGGGAGTTTTTCGACCCAAGGATTGATGGTCGGCTCAAAAGCGTAGCAATGCGGGCAGCCATACCAGAACAGCTCCACCACTTCGATCTTGCCGGGTACCGAGACTGCAACCGGGTTAGCCAATTCGACGTAGGTTTTACCGGCTTCAAGCGGCACATCGGCAGCTTGTGCAGTCATGCCGAAGAGGCTGGCAGTGACGAGAGCGGCGCTGAGGATCAGATTACGCATGCTTTACTCCTGGACAAATAAAGTCGCCTCACGCGACCTTTGTTGTGACAGGTCTACGCGGGCATGAGTTCGTTAGTGTAACGGCACCGGCCACAAAAAAGGGCGGCCTGGGCCACCCTTTTTATGCTTGCATCGCGGGATTAATCGAGAGTTAACGTTGCCCGGCTAATCAGTGCAGACCCTGAATATAGCTGGACAGTGCTTCGATATCTTTATCCGACAGCTTTGCCGCAATGTCCGTCATCATTTTGTTGCTGGCATCGCCATCGATAGAACGAACCTTCTCGCGGAAGTCTTTCAATTGTTTGGCCGTGTATTGGGCGTGCTGACCACTCAGGTGAGGAAAGCCGGCTTCCGCTAGACCACTGCCGCCTGCGATGTGGCAGGCCTTGCAGGCGGGCATGCCACCAATGGGCTGATCTTCAGCGAGCTTGCCGCCCTGGAACAATGCCTGGCCTTTATCAACCAGCTTCGGATCAGCAGCTCCCACACTGCCTTTCTGGCTGGCAAAATACGCCGCGATGTCAGCCAAGTCCTGATCGCTGAGGTTGGTCAGCAAGCCGGTCATTTCCAGCACCGTGCGCTTGCCGTCCTTGATGTCGTGCATCTGCTTGGTCAGGTAACGTTCACCCTGGCCCGCCAGTTTGGGGAAGTTCGGTGCCGGGCTGTTACCATCCGGTCCGTGGCAAGCACCACAGACGGCGGCTTTCGCCTGACCCGCTGTAGCGTCGCCTGCAGCATGGGCAACACCGGTGATGCCCATGGTCAACAGCAGACTCACGATCAGTTTGTTCATCAGCTAATCCAACTACGGCTAAGGGTTTAAGAGTTATCTACCGGGTTTACTCACCATCAAATGAACGATGGCCTGGTAATCCTCAGTACTGCAGTCCATGCACAAACCACGCGGCGGCATCGCCTTGAAACCCTGGGTCACGTGGTGCCTCAGCGTGGCCACGCAAACTCGGTTGTACAGCGCTCCCGGTTCCTGTGTAGCCTGAGCGCCGAAAAGCGGACCCAGGACACCAAAAGCGCGCAACCATCAGGTCATACATCGACCTTTTCAGGGTTTGAGAGCGTTTTGCGTTCTAATGCGCAATAAAGGTCTTTCGCTCCCGTGAACTTCATCCTTCGCTGGGACAAAACACACACAAAATCTGCGGCATTATATACTGGCGCTACTGAAACGGAAACGACACCGCTTGCCGCACCCTTTCTCGGCATCGCCCACATCGGAAATCTCATGCAACTCAAGAATCCCATCCTAGGCCTGTGCCAACAGTCCACGTTCATGCTCAGCGCCGCCAAAGTTGACCAATGCCCCGATGACGAAGGTTTTGAAGTCGCCTTTGCCGGCCGTTCCAACGCAGGCAAATCCAGCGCCCTGAACACCCTGACCCACGCCAGCCTGGCGCGCACCTCGAAAACCCCGGGCCGCACGCAGCTGCTCAATTTCTTCAAGCTAGACGATGATCGGCGTCTGGTCGACCTGCCGGGCTACGGTTACGCAAAAGTACCCATCCCATTGAAGCTGCACTGGCAGCGTCACCTGGAGGCTTACCTGGGGGGTCGCGAGAGTTTGAAGGGTTTGATTCTGATGATGGACATCCGCCATCCGATGACCGACTTCGACCTGCTGATGCTCGACTGGGCTGTCGCCAGTGGCATGCCGATGCACATTCTGCTGACCAAGGCCGACAAGCTGACCTACGGCGCAGCCAAAAACACCCTGCTCAAAGTGCAATCCGAGATCCGTAAGGGTTGGGGTGACGCGATCACTATCCAGCTGTTCTCGGCGCCAAAACGTATGGGCCTGGAAGACGCTTACACCGTACTGGCCGGCTGGATGGAATTGGCGGACAAGGGCGCTGAAATCGCGGAATAGCTTTTACGCAGGCAAAAAAAACCCCGGACTTCGTATGGGGAGGGGAAGTTCGGGGTTCAAGTTCTAGACCGCTAGGGCGGGGTCCAGATATCTGCCAACACTTAACACAACATAGGAGCATTGAAGGGCTTCACCACCCATTCAGTAACTCTGAGTAGCAGTTCACGGGTTAAGTTCCGGCAGCTCCAAAAAACTATTGGAAATAACTCGCGGTGATTTCCGGACTAAAGCACTCTGCCACCACCTCAGGCGGTGGCAAAGCCTTGAAATCAGTGCGCTTCGTCCCAGTTGTCACCCACACCCACGTCCACCACCAACGGCACATCCAGCTGCGCGGCCGCACTCATGTGCTCGCGAATCTTCTCGCTGACTTCTGCGACCAGGTCCTCACGCACCTCGAGGACCAATTCATCGTGCACCTGCAGGATAACCTTGGCGTCCAGGCCGGACTCGGACAGCCAGTTGTCCACCAGCACCATGGCCTTCTTGATGATATCCGCCGCCGTGCCCTGCATCGGCGCGTTGATCGCCGTGCGTTCTGCGGCCGCGCGCTCCTGGGGCTTGTTGGAATTGATATCCGGCAAATACAGCCGACGACCGAAGAAGGTTTCTACATAGCCTTGATCGGCGGCCTGGGCGCGGGTGCGCTCCATGTACTCGCGAACCCCGGGGTAACGCGCGAAATACACATCGATATAGGCCTTGGCGGTCTTGGTATCGACGCCGATGTCCTTGCCGAGCTTCTGTGCGCCCATGCCGTAGATCAGGCCAAAGTTGATCGCCTTGGCGCTGCGACGCTGATTGGACGTGACCTCAGGCAGTTCAACCTTGAACACTTCCGCCGCCGTAGCGGTGTGCACGTCCAGGTCGTTGCGGAACGCATTCATCAGCCCCTCATCCTTCGACAAGTGCGCCATGATCCGCAGCTCGATCTGCGAATAATCTGCCGCCAGCAATTTGTAGCCCTTGGGCGCCACAAATGCCTGGCGAATCCGCCGACCTTCGGCGGTGCGCACTGGAATGTTCTGCAGGTTCGGGTCGCTGGAAGACAAGCGCCCGGTTGCCGCCACCGCCTGATGATAGGAGGTGTGAACACGCCCGGTACGCGGGTTGATCTGCTCCGGCAGGCGGTCGGTGTAGGTGCTTTTCAGCTTGCTCATGCTGCGGTACTGCATCAGCACTTTAGGCAGCGGGTAGTCATCTTCGGCCAACTTGGCCAACACTTCTTCAGCCGTGGATGCCTGGCCTTTGCCGGTCTTCTTGAGCACCGGCAAGCCGAGTTTCTCGTAGAGAATCGCCCCAAGCTGCTTGGGCGAGCCCAAGTTGAATTCCTCTCCGGCGATCTCGAAGGCCTGGCGCTCCAGCTCGACCATCTTGTTACCCAGCTCAATGCTCTGCACGCCGAGCAGCTGCGCATCCACCAGCGCACCCTGGCGCTCGATACGCGCCAGCACCGGCACCAGCGGTATTTCGATGTCCGTGAGCACACTCGCCAGGCTCGGTATGGCGGCCAGCTGCGCGAACAAGGCCTGATGCAGGCGCAAGGTCACGTCGGCGTCTTCGGCCGCGTAATGCCCGGCCTGCTCCAGTGGGATCTGGTCGAATGTCAGCTGCTTGGCACCTTTGCCGGCGATGTCCTGGAAGCTGACGGTGTCGTGGTCCAAGTACTTCTTCGCCAAACTGTCCATGTCATGACGGGTCGCCGTGGAGTTCAACACGTAGGATTCAAGCATGGTGTCGAACGCGATGCCACGCACGGTGATGCCGTTTGCAGGGTCGCCACCGATGGCGCAATTGGCCAGGATGTTCATGTCGTACTTGGCGTGCTGGCCGACCTTGAGTTTGCTCGGGTCTTCCAGCAAGGGCTTCAGGGCCAGCAACACGGTGTCGCGGTCCAGCTGCTGCGGCGCACCGATGTAGGAATGCGTCAGCGGGATGTAGGCCGCTTCATGGGCCTGCACGGCAAACGAAACGCCGACCAATTGCGCTTTCTGGGCGTCTATCCCGGTGGTTTCGGTGTCGAAGGCGAACAGTTTTGCGGCGTTCAGCTTCTTCAGCCAGGCGTCAAATGTCGCCTGGTCGAGGATGGTGGTGTAAGAAACTTCCGCCGGCACAGCCGCCTCAACGACTGCTTCAGCCGCCGGTGCAGACTCGGTCGACGCCTTGAGCTCAACGCGCTTGGCGTCGCGCTGAATCTCGTCAATCCAGCTCTTGAATTCCAGCAGCGAATACAGCTCCAGCAGCTTCTCGCGGTCCGGTTCGATCAAGTGCAAATCATCAAGGCCCACGTCCAACGGCACGTCGATCTTGATCGTCGCCAGCTGATAGGACAGGAACGCCATCTCTTTATGCTCTTCGAGCTTGGCCGGCAGGGTCTTGGCCCCACGGATCGGCAGGGTCGGCACAATGTCCAACTGCTCATAAAGCTCTTTGAGACCACCGTTCACGCCCACCAGCAAGCCGGACGCGGTCTTCGGGCCAATGCCCGGAACGCCTGGGATGTTGTCGGACGAATCGCCCATCAATGCCAGATAATCAATGATCTGCTCTGGAGCGACGCCGAATTTCTCCTTCACGCCCTCCACGTCCATCGCGCTACCGGTCATGGTGTTGACCAAGGTAATGTGCCCGTCGACCAGCTGCGCCATGTCTTTGTCACCGGTGGAAATCACCACCGGGCGGTCCGCGGCCGCGCTGCTGCGGGCCAGGGTGCCGATCACATCATCGGCCTCGACGCCTTCGACGCACAGCAGCGGGAAGCCGAGGGCGATCACGCTCTGGTGCAGTGGCTCGATTTGCAGGCGCATGTCATCCGGCATGCTTGGACGGTTGGCCTTGTATTCGGCGTACATGTCATCGCGAAAGGTCCCACCCTTGGCATCGAACACGACTGCGAACGGGCTGTCCGGGTACTGCTTGCGCAGGCTTTTGAGCATGTTCAACACGCCCTTGACCGCACCGGTCGGCAGGCCTTTGGAGGTGGTCAGCGGTGGCAACGCGTGGAACGCGCGGTACAGATAAGAAGAACCGTCCACCAGGACGAGGGGTGCTTGGCTCATGAGCAGAATCAACCTTTTCGGCGGGTCAGGCGCTAGAATAGCCGGACCAATGACGACAAAGGGACAAGGTTATCATGCGTACATTCAATCGCCTGCTGTTGACCGGCTTGATTGCACTCGCTCCGATGGCTGCCATGGCGGCAGACGATGCCCCTGGGGGTGATCCGGAAGTGACCATTCGCACGGAAGGCGACAAGACCATCCAGGAGTACCGCCAGAACGGTTTCCTGTACGCAATCAAGGTCACTCCGAAAGGCGCGCCTCCGTATTTCCTGGTGCGCGCGGACGGAACCGATGCGAACTTCATCCGCTCTGACCAGCCGGATATGCTGATCCCGTCATGGAAGATTTTCGAATGGAAATGATTTCTTAACTTAAATTGGCGCTGCGCACCGCGGCGCCCGTACTGGCAGTTTTAACCATGTCTGTGTTCACCCCCCTGGCTCGGCCCGAGCTGGAAACCTTTCTCGCCCCATACGGGCTCGGCCGCCTGCTTGATTTCCAGGGGATTGCCGCCGGTAGCGAAAACACCAATTTCTTTGTCAGCCTGGAACAGGGCGAATTTGTCCTGACCCTGGTTGAACGCGGCCCCGTCGCCGAAATGCCATTCTTCATCGAGCTGCTCGACGTGCTCCACGACGCCGACCTGCCGGTGCCGTACGCGCTGCGCACCACCGACGGCGTGGCCCTGCGCGAACTGAAGGGCAAGCCGGCGCTGCTCCAACCGCGCCTGGCCGGCAAGCACATCAAGGACGCCAACGCGCAGCATTGCGCCCAGGTCGGCGACCTGCTCGGCCATCTGCACCTGGCGACCCAGGGCGAGAAAGTGCTGGAGCGCAAGACGGATCGCGGGCTGGATTGGATGCTCACCGAAGGCGCGCAGCTGATTTCGCACTTGAACGACGCACAGCAAGCCCTGTTGCAAGCCGCATTGAGCGAGATCGAAGCCCACAAGGCTGAAATCCTGGCCTTGCCGCGCGCCAACGTTCACGCTGATTTGTTCCGCGACAATGCGATGTTCGAAGGTACGCACCTGACCGGCTTGATCGACTTCTACAACGCCTGCTCGGGCCCGATGCTGTACGACGTGGCGATTGCCTTGAATGACTGGTGTTCGGACGTTGACGGCGTGCTTGACGGCCAACGTGCCCGCGCGCTGCTGGGCGCCTACGCGGGCCTGCGACCGTTTACCGCCAAGGAGGCCGAGTTGTGGCCGGCCATGTTGCGCGTGGCGTGTGTGCGCTTCTGGCTGTCCCGCCTGATCGCTGCTGAGTCGTTTGCCGGCCAGGATGTGTTGATTCATGATCCGGCGGAGTTCGAGCATCGCTTGATCCAACGTCAGAAGGTCACGGTCCACCTGCCGTTCGCGCTCTAAAATGTGAGAGGGGGCTTGCCCCCTCCCACATTTGCTCTTCGCTGGCTGTCAGAGCGATTCCAGGCACCCGGCCAGATCATTCCCCAACTTCTCAAGCACTTGCTCGTACCCATTGGCAGTAGCCGGGGTATAGCCGCCCAGCGCGTCCAACTCGGCCAGCTTCACCGGCAAACCAGCCACCAGGGTTTCAGCCAGACGCGGACGCAGCGGCGGCTCACTGAACACGCAGGTCTTGCCGACTTCCTGCAACCGCGTACGCATCGCCGCCACGTGCTGGGCACCCGGCTGGACTTCGGCGGCAACGCTGAACACGCCGGCGTGCTTGAGCCCGTAGGCGTCTTCGAAATAATCGAAAGCCTCATGGAACACGAAGTAGGGCTTGTCGCCGATCGGCGCCAGTCGCGCCTTCAGCCGTGCATCCAGAGCATCCAGGCGCTCATCGAACGCCTTCACATTACTCTGGTAACGCGCAGCATTGGTCGGGTCGGCGGCGCTGAGGTCAGCAGCCATGCGCGCGGCGATCACGCGAGCGTTAACCGTCGACAGCCACAAATGCGCATCCACGCTGCCCGGGCGATGATCGTGATCATGCTCGTCGGCATCGTCGGCGTGAGAATGGCTATCTTCGCCGAAACGACGCAACTTCATCCCGGCAAGGTCCTGTACCGCCACGGTCGGCAAGGTACGCCCCTTGAGCACGCGCGGCAGGAAGGTTTCCATGTCCGGGCCGATCCAATACAGCAAGTCCACCGACTGCACGCGCCGTACGTCGGATGGGCGCAGGGCATAGTTGTGCGGCGATGCGCCGGGGGGAAGCAACACGTCTGGAACGGCCACGCCGTCCTGCACAGCGGCGGCAATCAACTGCAATGGTTTGATGCTGGTCAGCACCTTGACCTCAGCCTGAGCGGCCCCTGCGATGAACAAACTGGTGACAAATACGACAAAAACGGGAAAAAGTCGGGACACGATGACCACTCAATGGCGTAGGAACGGGTAACATAATAACGTCTCTATCAAATGTCTGTCGCCGCTCATGCCTAAAACACCGCTTGCCAGCCGTCCCCATGACCACTCTCACTGCGTGCATACCGCGCTGTCGGAGGCCGATACCCTCTGCGCGCAGAAGGGCCTGCGCCTGACTGCCTTGCGCCGCCGGGTGCTGGAACTGGTGTGGCAGAGCCACAAGCCATTGGGCGCCTACGACATTCTTGGCGTGCTCAGCGAGCAGGACGGCCGCCGCGCCGCACCGCCTACCGTGTACCGCGCGCTGGATTTCCTGCTGGAAAACGGCCTGGTGCATCGCATCGCCTCACTCAACGCGTTTGTCGGCTGCAACCACCCGGAACACGCGCATCAGGGCCAATTCCTGATCTGCCGCGAGTGCCACGCGGCCATCGAGCTTGAACAAAAAAGCATCAGTGACGCGATCATCAAGAGCTCCGCCGACGTCGGCTTCCAGGTCGAAGGGCAAACGGTCGAAGTGGTCGGGCTCTGCTCGGGCTGCCAGGGGGCTTGATGAGCAACGCGTTAATCCGCCTGGAACAGGTCGGGGTCACGTTCGCCGGGCAAAACGTGCTGGACAACATCGCGTTGAGCGTCGAGCCCGGGCAGATCGTCACCCTGATCGGCCCCAATGGCGCCGGCAAGACCACCTTGGTACGCGCCGTGCTCGGCCTGCTCAAACCCGACACCGGCAGCGTGTGGCGCAAGCCCAAGCTGCGCGTTGGTTACATGCCGCAAAAATTGCACGTCGACCCGACGCTGCCGCTGTCCGTGCTGCGCTTCCTACGCCTGGTGCCCGGTGTAGACCGCGCCCGTGCTCAGGCCGCGCTCAAGGAAGTCGGCGCCGAACAGGTGATCGACAACCCGGTGCAGAGCATCTCCGGCGGCGAAATGCAGCGCGTGCTGCTGGCCCGCGCCTTGCTGCGCGAGCCGGAATTGCTGGTACTGGATGAGCCCGTACAGGGCGTCGACGTGGCCGGCCAAGCCGAGCTGTACAGCCTGATCACGCGCCTGCGCGACCGCCACGGCTGCGGCGTGCTGATGGTTTCCCACGACCTGCACCTGGTGATGAGCACCACCGACCAGGTGGTGTGCCTGAACCGCCACGTGTGCTGCTCCGGCCACCCGGAGCAGGTCAGCGGTGACCCGGCATTCGTCGAGCTGTTCGGCAAGAACGCCCAGAGCCTGGCGGTCTATCACCACCATCACGACCACGCCCATGACCTGCATGGCGCAGTGGTCGACGACCCCACAACCCCTCATACCCACGTCCATGGAGATAGCTGCAAGCATGGCTGATTTTCTGCTCTACGCCCTGCTGGCAGGCTTGGCTTTGGCATTGGTGGCGGGCCCCCTCGGCTCGTTCGTGGTCTGGCGGCGCATGGCGTATTTTGGCGACACGTTGTCGCACGCCGCGCTGCTGGGCGTGGCCATGGGCTTCTTGCTCGATGTGAGCCCGACCATCGCCGTGACCGTGGGCTGCCTGCTGCTGGCGGTACTGCTGGTGACCCTGCAACAGCGCCAGCCGCTGGCCTCCGACACGCTGCTGGGCATCCTCGCGCCGAGCACCTTGTCCCTGGGCCTGGTGGTGCTGAGCTTCATGCATGAAGTGCGCATCGACCTGATGGCCTACCTGTTCGGCGACCTGCTGGCGATCAGCCCCACTGACCTTGCGTGGATCCTCGGCGGCAGCGCTGCGGTGCTGCTGGTGCTGGTCGCCCTGTGGCGCCCGCTGCTGGCAATTACCGTGCATGAAGAGCTGGCCACCGTGGAAGGCCTGCCCGTGCCGGCCCTGCGCATGGCCCTGATGCTGTTGATCGCCGTGGTGATTGCTGTCGCGATGAAGATTGTCGGCGTATTGTTGATCACATCGCTGCTGATCATTCCAGCCGCCGCCGCCCAGCGCCATGCCCGCTCACCGGAGCAAATGGCAATCGGCGCCAGCCTGCTGGGGATGCTCGCCGTGTGCGGCGGCCTGGCACTGTCCTGGTTCAAAGACACGCCGGCCGGGCCGTCGATTGTGGTCACGGCCGCCGCCCTGTTTTTGCTGAGTTTTGTCCTGCCCCGTCGAGGGGTGTAGACTTGCTCGCTTTTTGCGCAATTAGAGAGTCGCAGGAATGAAGCCGTTCAACTCCCGTTATCTGCTCCTTGCCGCATTTTCCCTGCTGCTGGGCGCCTGTCAAAGCACACCGCCCGCCGCCACACAGGCCCCGGACGGACGCGCTGCGGCCATCGCGCAGCTGGAGCAAAACCTGGCCAGCAGTGAGCTGGCTACCGCCGAAGATCAACTCGCCGCGTTACAGGCCCAGTCGCCCAACGACCCGGCCCTGGAGCCGTACCAGCGCCAATTGGCCGAGGCTTACCTGCAGCGCAGCCAGATCGTGCTGCAAAAAGGTGATGTGAACGCCGCAGCGACTGCCCTGAGCCGCGCCCGTGCGCTGATGCCCAAGGCGCCGGCGCTAACCGGTGGCGTGAACAGCGCCATCAGCCACGCCCGCAAGGCTGAACTGGACCAGGCCGAGGCCGCCTTGAAAGCCGCCGAAGCCAAGCCCGCGGCCAAGGTCATCGACCCTACGGCGCCCAGCACCACCGTGGCGTTGAACCTTACCGATATCGAAGAACTTCGCCATCAGTTGGATGCGATCGCCACCGATGTGGTGAATTACCAGTGCGACGTGAGCATCCAGGCGCCTCGCGCGCAGGACTACCCGTGGCTGGCCACATTGCTGACCAAACGCGTCAAACGTATTGATTCGGGGTATGACCTGACGATTCACCGGCAGATTCTGAAGAATATTCCGGCCCAGGTTGTACTGATTCCGCGCAAGGCGGAGTAAAAGCATCGGGGACAACCCCCCCCCCTCCCACACCGAAGGTATTTCAATGTGGGAGGGGGATTGCCCCCGATAGCGATCTAACAAACAACCAATGACTTAAGCCGGAATCGCCTTGGCCTTAGGCTCACGATCCCAAACCCGGTGTTGCCCGATCGCGGCAAAGAACGCCTTGAACGCCTTGGCATCCGCGCCCACGATCAGGCCCGCATCCGCCTCAAGCTTGAGCAGGTCCAGCAACGGCTTCGCATCCGGGGCAACCGTAATCGCCTTCAAGTGCTTGTACGCTTCCAGCAGGAAGTGCAACGCCACGCCATCACCACTCAACGCCTTGACCGACTCCTTGCCGCCCGGCACGAACACCGCATCGAACGCAATGGACGGCATGCCTTCCATTGAGGCATCCACCGGCAAGCTCTTACCGGCCGCCGTCTTGACCGGTGCCGACGTCGGGCCAAGCACCTTGGCGTGAGCACCTTCGGCTTCCAGCGCCTTTTTCAACGCATCAATCGCCGCGCTGTCCACACCATTGGCCGCGAGGATCGCCACCTTGCGCGTCTTGATATCGCCCGGCAACAAGTTCGCCTGGCTCAGTGCAGGTGAACGCTCTGGCTGGGTCTGGCGCTCTGGCACGGTGCCCTTGGTCGGCGCGGGCAGCCCGAGGTTCTGCGCCACACGTTTGGCCAGTTCCAGGTCAATGTTGGCGAGGATCTCGTTGACCTGACGCGCGCGAATAAACTCACGCTCGACCTTGCCCAACTCAAAGCTGTAAGCGGCAATGATGTGCTCTTGCTCGTGCTTGCTCATGCTGCGGAAGAACAGGCGCGCCTGGGAGAAGTGATCGCCGAACGACTCGCTGCGCTCACGCACTTTGTGCGCTTCGATTCGCTCCGGATATGTCTCGAAACCGCCATCCTGCGCGGCAGGTGGCGTCTCTTTCGGCCAGCCGCCATCGATCGAGTTCGGCTCGTACGACGCACGCCCTTTGTCGATGGTGCTGCGGTGCATGGCATCACGCTGGTTGTTATGCAGCGGCGTAATCGGCTGGTTGATCGGTAACTGGTGGAAGTTCGGACCGCCCAGTCGGCTGATCTGCGTGTCGGTGTAGGAAAACAACCGACCTTGCAGCAGCGGGTCATTGGAGAAGTCGATACCCGGCACGATATGGCCAGGGCAGAACGCGACTTGCTCAACCTCGGCAAAGAAGTTATCCGGGTTGCGGTTCAACACCATCTTGCCCAGCGGGGTAATCGGCACGAGCTCTTCGGGAATCAGCTTGGTGGGGTCGAGGATATCGAAGTCGAACGCATGCTCCTTGTCTTCCGGAATCACCTGTACGCCCAGTTCCCATTCCGGGTAGTCGCCCATTTCAATCGACTCCCACAGATCACGACGGTGGTAGTCGGTATCTTTACCGGCGAGCTTTTGCGCTTCGTCCCACACCAGCGAGCAAGTGCCGGCGGTAGGGCGCCAGTGGAATTTGACGAAGTTGGATTTACCCTCGGCGTTTACCAGGCGGAAGGTGTGCACACCAAAGCCCTGCATGCTGCGCAGGCTTTTTGGGATTGCACGGTCGGACATGGCCCAGATCACCATGTGCGCCGATTCTGGCTGCAGCGAGACAAAGTCCCAGAACGTATCGTGAGCCGAACCGCCGGTAGGAATTTCGTTGTGTGGCTCAGGTTTTACCGCGTGCACGAAGTCAGGAAACTTGATCGCGTCCTGAATGAAAAACACCGGCATGTTGTTGCCCACCAGGTCGAAGTTGCCTTCGTCGGTGAAAAACTTCACGGCAAAGCCGCGCACGTCACGCACCGTGTCGCCGGAACCGCGCGGGCCCTGCACGGTGGAAAAGCGCGCGAACACTGGCGTTTTATGCCCAGGGTCACGCAGAAAACCGGCTTTGGTCAGCGCCGAATGGTTTTCATAGGTCTGGAAATAGCCATGGGCGCCGGTGCCACGGGCATGCACGATGCGCTCCGGGATACGCTCATGGTCAAAGTGCGTGATTTTTTCACGCATGATGAAGTCTTCCAGCAGCGACGGGCCACGGGAGCCGACTTTCAACGTGTTCTGGTTATCGGAAATCTTCACGCCCTGGTTGGTGCGCAGCGCCTGGCCGGTCGCATCCGAGCGGAATTCCTCGAGAGCCTGCAACTTGGCGTTGGTATTGCCACGGTCCAGGGTATCGGTGCCCGCGAGTTCACTCTTCGGCGGGGTAGCTGGCTTCTTGGTACTCATCAGTCAAAACTCCTTATTCAAAGTGGCCAGAGCGGTCCCCGGCTCGTTTGAGCAAAACCCCAGGCACGGCACCTGGGAAATCGAGTTGCTTAAGTAGTGACTGACACGGTTTTGCACCGTTCCTTTTTTATGACCTTTGATCGCGTTATTGCCAAATCGCTGGTTGAATGCGAAATAAATGCTAAGAAACGCTATACGGACAGGCTAAAATGCGCGCCCGGCTAACCGCTGATCCCTTTTCCATGCGCCCCACAAGGTTCGCTACGTGATCGAGTTTCATAACGTCCATAAAACCTACCGCGTCGCCGGTAAGGAAATCCCCGCGCTGCACCCCACCAGCCTGCGCGTCGAAAACGGCCAGGTGTTCGGCCTGATCGGCCACTCCGGCGCGGGAAAAAGTACCCTGCTGCGTCTGATCAACCGCCTGGAAGAACCCAGTGGCGGTCAGATCAATGTCGACGGTGAAGAAGTCACCGCGCTGGACGCCAACGGCCTGCGCCGTTTCCGCCAGCAAGTCGGGATGATCTTCCAGCACTTCAACCTGCTCGCCTCCAAGACCGTCGCCGACAACGTCGCGCTGCCGCTGACCCTCGCCGGCGAACTGTCGCGCAAGGACATCGACCTGCGCGTGGCTGAGCTGCTCGCCCGTGTCGGCCTGTCGGACCACGCCAAAAAATACCCGGCGCAGTTGTCCGGCGGCCAGAAGCAGCGCGTCGGCATCGCCCGCGCCCTGGCGACCAAGCCGAAGATCCTGCTGTGCGATGAAGCTACCAGCGCCCTCGACCCACAGACCACCGCCTCGGTGCTCAAACTGCTGGCCGAGATCAACCGTGAGTTGAAGCTGACCATCGTGCTGATCACCCATGAAATGGACGTGATCCGCCGCGTATGCGACCAGGTGGCCGTGATGGACGCCGGCGTCATCGTCGAGCAAGGCTCGGTGGCCGATGTGTTCCTGCACCCGCAGCACCCGACCACCAAGCGTTTCGTGCAAGAGGCCGAGCAGGTCGACGAAGGCGAGCAGCTCGATGTGTTTGCTCACGTTCCAGGCCGTATCGTGCGCCTGACGTTCCAGGGCGAAGCGACCTACGCGCCATTGCTGGGTACCGTCGCCCGTGAAACGGGGGTGGACTACAGCATCCTTGCCGGTCGAATTGACCACATCAAAGACACCCCTTACGGCCAACTGACCCTCGCTGTCACCGGTGGAGACATGGACGCCGCTTTCGCCCGCTTTACCGCGGCAGACGTCCACATGGAGGTGCTGCGTTAATGGAAGTTTTGTTGAGTTTCTTCGCCAATATCGACTGGTCGGAAATCTGGCTCGCCACCGGCGACACCATGATCATGCTGTTCGGTTCGCTGTTTTTTACCGTGCTGCTCGGTTTGCCATTGGGCGTGCTGCTGTTCCTGTGCAGCCCGCGCCAATTGTTCGAACAAAAAGGTTTGTACGCGCTGCTGTCGCTGATCGTGAACATTCTGCGTTCGTTGCCGTTCATCATCCTGTTGATCGTGATGATTCCGTTCACCGTATTGATCACCGGCACCTCGCTGGGTGTGGCGGGCGCAATTCCGCCGTTGGTCGTGGGTGCAACACCGTTCTTTGCGCGCCTGGTGGAAACCGCCCTGCGTGAAGTGGACCGCGGCATCATCGAGGCCACGCAGTCGATGGGCGCCAGCACGCGCCAGATCATCGTCAATGCCTTGCTGCCTGAAGCCCGCCCCGGCATCTTCGCGGCGATTACGGTGACGGCGATTACACTGGTTTCCTACACAGCCATGGCCGGTGTGGTCGGTGCCGGTGGCTTGGGTGACCTGGCGATCCGCTTCGGCTACCAGCGCTTCCAGACCGATGTGATGGTGGTCACCGTGGTGATGCTGTTGATCCTGGTGCAAATTCTGCAAACCGTCGGCGACAAGCTGGTGGTGCACTTTTCTCGTAAATAACGGCCATCGCCGGCCACCCCGCCGGCAGATGCCCGAACAAGGAGCTTGCTGGATGAAAAAACTACTGGTCGCTTTCGCCGCCGTCGCTGCGTTTTCCGCGCACGCCGAAACCATCACGGTCGCCGCCTCGCCGGTGCCGCACGCGGAAATCCTCGAATTCGTGAAGCCTGCCCTGGCTAAAGAAGGCGTGGACCTGCAGGTCAAAGTCTTCACTGATTACGTGCAACCCAACGTACAGGTGGCTGAAAAGCGCCTGGACGCCAACTTCTTCCAGCACCAGCCGTACCTGGATGAGTTCAACAAGGCCAAGGGCACTCACCTGGTGAGCGTTGGCGCGGTGCACCTCGAGCCTCTGGGCGCCTACTCCAGCAAGTACAAAAAGCTCGACGAGCTGCCAGACGGCGCCAACGTGGTGATCCCGAACGACGCCACCAACGGCGGCCGCGCGCTGTTGCTGCTGGCCAAGCACAACCTGATCACCCTGAAGGACCCGACAGACATCCTGTCGACCCTCAAGGACATCACCGGTAACCCGAAAAACCTGAAATTCCGCGAACTGGAAGCCGCCACCCTGCCGCGCGTGCTGACCCAGGTCGACCTGGCGCTGATCAACACCAACTACGCGCTGGAAGCCAAGCTGGACCCGTCCAAGGACGCCTTGGTGATCGAAGGCAACGACTCGCCTTACGTGAACATCCTGGTGACCCGCGAAGACAACAAGGATTCGGACGCGGTGAAGAAGCTGGTTGCCGCCCTGCACACGCCTGAAGTCAAAGCGTTCATTCTTGAGAAGTACAAAGGCGCAATCCTGCCGGCGTTCTGATCAAACTCGATCTTCAGCACGCTGAAGATCAAAAAATGTGGGAGCGGGCTTGCTCGCGAAAGCGG
>NZ_JBAWDE010000284.1:0-23073 GCF_049590575.1 Pseudomonas sp. | reverse complement strand
CACACCGAGCGTGAGCGAGGTGCCGAGTGGTGGGGCAAGAGCCTTTTGGTTACTTTTGGGCTCCTTTCAAAAGTGACTCGCCGTAAGGGCGAAACCATAGGCAGCCGTTACCGCAGAAATGGATATGCCCCCAGTAAATAATTTCCAACCCTACTGACTTTTTTCTCCCCACCAAAGGTCAACATCCTTCAAGCACCTTTGAACCCAGGAGAACGCCCCCCATGACCACCCACAAGGCACTGTTGATCCTCCATGGCAAGCAAGCCCTCAACGAGGACGTGCGCACGGCCGTGCAGGCCCGGCGTGATCAGGGCTGGGAGCTGGCAGTCCGGGTGACATGGGAAGGCGGCGACGCCCAACGCCTGGTCAACGAAGCCCTGGACGGCGGCTACACGCACATCATCGCCGGCGGCGGCGACGGCACCTTGCGCGATGTGGCCGAAGCCATGGCCCAGGCCAACACCGATGCCAGCCTGTTGCTGATGCCCCTGGGCACCGCCAACGATTTCGCCAAGGCGGCCGGGGTGCCGCTGGAGCCCGTCGAGGCAATCAAATTGCTGGATGTGCCGGCCAGGTCGATCGACCTGGGCCGGGTCGGCGGGCAGGTGTTCCTGAACATGGCCACCGGCGGCTTCGGCAGCCAGGTCACCGCCAACACCTCCGAAGACCTGAAAAAGGTCCTCGGCGGCGCCGCCTACCTGTTCACCGGCCTGACGCGCTTCAGTGAGTTGAAAGCCGCGTATGGCGAACTGGAAGGCCCGGATTTCCACTGGAAAGGTGAGCTGCTTGCACTCGGCATCGGCAACGGTCGCCAGGCGGGGGGAGGGCACGAGCTGTGCCCGGAGGCACTGGCCGATGATGGCCTGCTGGACGTCAGCATCCTGCCGGCGCCCCAGGAGGTGGTCGGTACCCTGCGCGAGCTGATGAGCAATGGCTGGGGCCTGGACACCATGTTCGTGCGGGCACGCCTGCCGTGGGTCAATATCAAGGTCGCCCAGGGCCTGTACATCAATCTGGACGGCGAGCCGCTGGAAGGCGACGACCTGCACTTCGAGGTCATGCCCAAGGCCTTGCGCGTGCACCTGCCGGTGAATTCGCCGTTAGTCGTCCAGGCTGATGATCTGCTCGCGCACGGCGAATAACACCAGGCCCGCCACGTCGAAAATCTGCAGGCGTTTCATGATTTGCGAGCGGTGCGCTTCTACCGTCTTGATGCTCAGGCCCAGGCCGTGGGCGATTTCCCGGGTGGACTTGCCGCGCACGATCAGGCGCAGGATCTCCAGCTGGCGGGCCGTGAGGTTATGGCTATGGCCGGCAGGCGTGGTCGGCCCCTGGCCACGTACCAGCGCCTGATTGATCACGGTGTGGGCGATCGCCGGGCTCAGGTAGCGCTCGTTATTGCGCAAGGCCAGCAGCGCATGCTCCAGCTCGTTGGCAGTGGTGTCCTTGAGCAGGTAGCCGTGGGCGCCGGCCTCGAGCGCGCACATGATCAGCTCCGGGTCGGTGTGCATTGACAGAATCAGCACCTTGCCCTTGGGGTAGACGCGCTTGAGTTGCTGCAAGGCGTCCAGGCCGCCGGTGTGCTTCATCGACAAGTCCAGCAGCACGATGTCGGGCTGCAACGCACTGAACTGCTCCAGTAATTGCGCGCCGTCGCTGGCTTCGCCGATCACCGTGTAGCCGGGTATGTCCTGGACCAGCGCGCGTACGCCGGCCCTGATCAGTGCATGGTCATCCACCAGGAGTAATTTGCAGGTCACTCGAGAACCTTAGGGGAACTGGCCCGTTCGAGGGCGCGGGGCGCCCAGGGGAAAAGCGCGTCGATCCGTGTGCCTTTGCCTGGCTGGCTGCTGACGGACAAGGTGCCCCCCAACTGATCTATCCGCTCGGACATGCCGGCCATGCCCCGTTGGCCTTCCAGGCCGGGGTTGATCGCAGGCGAAAAGCCCTGGCCGTCATCGCAGATCAGCAGCGACAGGCCTTGGGGCAGGCGTTGCAGGCGCACCAGCAAATTGCGCGCCTGGGCGTGGCGCAGCATGTTGGTCACGGCTTCCTGTGTGATGCGAAACGCCGCCACGGCCATTTCTTCGGGGATACAGGTCAGCCGCTGCTGGCACTCCAGGCTCCAGTGCACCTGTGTGTTTTCCAGGGTCTTGAGCAGGTGCGCGCGCAGGCTGGCTTCCAGGCCCAGGCTGGCCAGCTGGCGCGGGTTAAGGATGGCCGAGACATCGCGGACCTTGGCCAGGGTCTCATTCAGGGTGTTGCACAGCACCGTGCATTGGCTTTGCAGGTCTTCCGGCAGGCGCCGCTTGAGCCATTCACTTTGCAGCTTGGCGGCGGTCAGCAACTGGCCGATATCGTCATGCAGTTCACGGCTCAGGCGGTGGCGTTCGTTTTCCTGCACTTGCAGCAGGCGATCGGCCAGTTCCTGGGGCTGGAACTTGATGGATTTGCGTGAGCGCCACTGTTGCAGGCCAACGACTGCAAATGTCGCCAGGTTGAGCAGCACGACCGCCAGCGGCAACGGTTCGGCGCTGGCATAGGCCACCAGGCTGAGCAGCAGCGAGCCCAGGCACAGGGCCAGGATCAAGCGACGAGCATGTTTGCGGGACACGGACCTGGCGAGGAGTGACTTGAGGTTGGCGTACATAGCGGATGGAGCCAATGAGGGTTCGCTGCGGGAAGACCGGTCACGGCGGCTGACAGGGCTTTGTGTGGGATGCGTGGCCGAATCGTTTTTATACATGATGAAGTTGAGTTACTTCGAGCGGGGCATAGTACCACCCCTGTAACCGTTGGTCGCCTGACACTTTGCTTCGCCCAACCATTATCCAGACAAATACCCTGAGAGGGTCTCAGAGTTTCAAGCGCTGGGAAGTTGTATAACTTAAGTTGGTTTGTATCGATATGTCCGTTAGTGGCTATTTGCTATTTATGTCTGTCGCTTTTAGATAACGGATGTATCGAATACGACCTGTTGCAGGCTCAGGGTGCGTGATGCGCGCGTTGCTGGGGCCTGGCAATGTAGTCCTTTTGCGGAATCTGCAGAGTGACCGTGGCAATCAACGTAGTTTGTTCGGTTTCATCCAGGGTCAGCAGGCCGGTCTTTGCATCGATAAGTTCCAACTGCCATGCCAGCAATGTCAGGCAATCATGCAAGGCATCGAGTGCTTGATCGTGCAGTTGCAAGGGGTTCTCGGCATTGTCGATCAAGTACTGGATATGCCGCGAAAACTCGCTGATCGCTCGCAGGGCGAGGGCATCGGCTTTCTCGGCAAGTTTGACCAGGCTGATTTTCATGCAGTCGATGGCGTCGCTGTCATTGCGAATCAGATGCAGATGACTCAGGCACTCTTCTGACTTGGCCAGCAGCTGTTCAGCCTCATGCAAGAACTCAGGAAGTGCAAGTTGCCACTCGTTACCGTCGTTCATCATGCAAGTCTCCGCAACTTAAGGTCGGGTGATGAAATGTCGCACCGGGTGAATGGCTTAAAACTAGCGCTGAAATATGACTGGAATCTGTAGCTTGCTTCTGAGATTTCAGTAGGACGTTTATTTAAATGACGGCGACGGCTGTGCGTTGCCCTCATGAGCGGGGTCAATTGCACACCTTCAGTTGCCACGACGTGAATGTCTGGAAGGCCTTTGGGCCGAGGGCTAGGGATGGCGAACAAAAGCCTGACTCCATTCATGCATTGAGAATGGCGTCACATTAATGGCTATTAGATATTGCGAATATCAGGTTGGGCCCGATTGCGCATAGGGGAATCCCTTACAGGGCGGAACCTTGCGTCGATTTGAATGTCACGCAACGCCGCCGAACCGCCGTATGAAGGGGCATGCGCAGTAAACCATGATGTCAGTGTGACATCAATGAATTTACGTGGCATTTTACAGGGGTCAAGGTCTGGCGTTCGCCGCCGATAACAAGCCTTAAGTGAGCTGCACAATCCCTTACGCATCAGGAGCTTTCAATGGCCGGCATTCTCGACACGGTAGATCAACGCACGCAACTGGTGGGTGAGAATCGCCTGGAGATCCTCATGTTTCGCCTGGCCGGACGGCAGTTGTTCGCGATCAACGTGTTCAAGGTGCAGGAAGTCCTGCAACTGCCCAAGCTGACCCTGATGCCCCAGCGCCATCCGTTTGTGTGCGGCGTGGTCAACCTGCGTGGCCAGACCCTGCCGGTAATCGACCTGTCCCAGGCGATCGGCATGCGCCCGCTGGTGCCGGGGCCGAACAGCACGATTATTGTCACCGAGTACAACCGTTCGGTGCAGGCGTTCCTGGTGGGCGGCGTGGACCGCATCGTCAACATGAACTGGGAAGCGATCCTGCCGCCGCCGGCCAGTGCCGGGCGCCAGCATTATCTGACGGCCATCAGCAAGGTCGATGACCAACTGGTCGAGATCATCGACGTGGAAAAAGTCCTCGCCGAAATCGTGCCGTACAACGCCAAAGTCTCCCGCGAAAAACTCGACGACCCGGTGCTGGAACGCGCCCGTGGCCGAGAAGTGCTGCTGGTGGACGACTCCAACGTGGCCTTGTCGCAGCTGCGCGACACCCTGGGGCAACTGGGGGTCAAGATGCACATCGCCAGCGACGGTCTCAAGGCGTTGAACATGCTCAAGGGCTGGGCCGACAGCGGCCAGGTGATGACCGACAAACTGCTGATGATCTTCACCGACGCCGAAATGCCCGAGATGGACGGCTACCGCCTGACCACCGAAATCCGCAACGATCCGCGTCTGCGCAGCCTCTACGTGGTGCTGCACACCTCGTTGTCGGGCAGCTTTAACGACTCGATGGTAAAGAAGGTCGGGTGCGACAACTTCCTCTCCAAATTCCAGCCCGACAAGCTGGTGGATGTGGTGCGTCAGCGACTGATGCTGGACGAAGTGCCGGCTTGACCTTAGGGTTGCATCTTTGCTCCTCAGGAATGCAGGCCCATGCTTCGTCTCAGCGCGTTGTACCGTTACCCCTTGAAATCCGGCAAGGCCGAAATCCTGCAACGGATCGGCCTGGATAAACTCGGGTTGGACGGCGATCGACGCTGGATGCTGGTGGACCAGGCCAGCGGGCGTTTCCTTACCCAGCGCGCCGTGGCCAAAATGAGTCAGATTTCGGCGCTGTGGAGCAACACCGGCGGCCTGACCCTCAGTTCGGCGGGTTACTCACCGCTCGACGTGGCGTTGCCGGGCAGCGACGCCGAATTGCGCGGCGTGACCATCTGGCGCGACACCCTGCGCGTACCGGATGCGGGCGACGCGGCCGCCGCCTGGGTCAGTGACTTCATCGGCAAGCCGACCCGCCTGGTGCACATCCCGCTGGAGCGTGCGCGCACCACGCAGCCCGGTTTTGGGCGCGATGATGACCAAGTGGCGTTTGCCGACGGTTACCCGCTGCTGGTGATCGGCCAGGCCTCCCTGGATGACCTCTCGCAACGCATCGGCCGGCCCATGGAGATGCTGCGCTTTCGCCCCAACCTTGTGATCGAAGGCAGCGATGCGTTTGCCGAAGACGGCTGGAAGCGCCTGCGCATCGGCGATGTCGAGTTTCGCGCGGTCAAGCCGTGCTCGCGTTGCATCCTCACCACCATCGACCCGCAGACCGGCGAACGCAGCCCTGACCGTGAGCCGTTCGCCACCCTTGAGGCCTATCGCAAGACCGAGGACGGCGCGATTTTCGGCCAGAACCTGGTCAACGACGGCGTAGGGCATCTGGAAGTGGGCATGCCGGTGACTGTCCTCGAATAATTGCCCGGGCCCATAAAAAATGCCCGTCTCCTGCGAGACGGGCATTTTTTTGACGGCTTGAACAATTAGCCGCGGTATTCGCACAGGTAAGCGGTGTCGACGGCGACCTTCAGCTGGAACTTGCTGTTGGCCGGTACGTGGAACTGGGTACCGGCGGCGAAGGTTTCCCAGTCGCTGGCGTCAGGCAGCTTGACGCTCAGTGCGCCGGAGACCACGTGCATGATCTCACGCTGGGCGGTGCCGAATTCGTATTCGCCAGGGGCCATTACGCCGATGGTCGCCGGACCTTCTGCGGTGCCGAAAGCGATCGACTTGACGGTGCCGTCGAAGTACTCGTTGACTTTAAACATGGGCGATTCCTCGGAAAAGGGTCTGGAAAGGTCGGCCAGTATGCCCAAGGGCAGGGGAGCTGCCTAGACCGGCAGAATCAGCGGCAGCAGGCGCGCGGTGTTGCGTGCATCCTCCAACGCCCGGTGTTGCTGGCCATTGAACTGCATCCCGGCCAATTGCAGCGCGCCGTTGAGCCCCAGGGGCTTGTCCAGGCGCCGGGCCTTGGCGAAGCGCTGCTTGAGGTTCACGTGCGGCGTCTGCGCCAGCGCGCTGCTCAGGGCATGGCGCTGCCACTCCAGCTCCAGCTGCACGCGGTCGTAGTCGCCCCAGCTGGCCCAGCCTTCCAGCCGGGTCTGGTGCTGGCCCAGCCAACGTTCGAACAGCGGCCAGACCTCGGTGATCGGCGCCGCCGTGTCGATATTCGCCTGGGTGATATGCGTCAGTTTGCGACAAAAGGGCGTCAGCAATGGACGGCGCAGCGGCCGGACAAAGCGCTGGAAGTGATCCAGCTCGCGGCCCTGGCGGTTCACCAGGCTCGCGCCGATCTCGATGACTTCCATTTCCGTCACGGGCCAGCCGCCGTCATCCGTTGTGGCTTCAAGGTCAATAATCAGCCAATGAGGCATCGTGCAGGTTCCCGTACTCTTCCCTTCCTGATGGGGATAGAGCGTAGCCTGACCGCGTAGTTCCCGCCCAGGCGGTTATTCGATCTCCAGCAAAATCTGGCGATTGCGCACCTGGTCGCCGGCAATCACCTGCACGCCTTTGATCACGCCGTCCATGCCGGCCTTCAGCGGATGCTCCATTTTCATGGCTTCGAGCACCAGCAGCAGTTGGCCTTTGGTGACGCTGTCACCGGCGCTGACCCGCACGTCGACGATGGCGCCGTCCATGGGCGCCTTCACCGTGCCGCTGCTGGCGTCGGCCTGGCGGCTGGCGACTTGCTGTGTGTGGTTGACCGCGCTGACGCCGGGCAGCCACAGCCGTGGGCCATCAAGGTGATAGGCGATGCGGCGGCGAATGCCGTTGAGCTGCACGGTTGCCCAGCGCCCGTCGGTGCTGAGGTGGCTGATGTCGATGCCATTGGCCTGCAGGTGGTGGTCGGCGAGCACGCTGATCGCCACTTCCTGAGTTTCATCGTTGACGGCCAGGCGATAGGTCCAGGGCACGCTGGCATGGTTGCGCCAGCCGGATAAACCGTGGCGATGCTGGCCAGCGCTGTGTTGATAAAACAGCGCGGCGGCCAGGGCGATCTGTTCTGCGCTCGCCACCTCGCGTGAAAGGTCGCTGAAGTGTTCGGCGATAAACCCGGTGCTGAAATGGCCGTCGACAAACGCCGGGTGCTTGAGCAGGTCGGCCAGCAGCCGCCGGTTGGTTTGCACACCCAGCAGCACCGTGTCTTGCACCGCGCGCAGCAACTTGCGCCGGGCCTCTTCACGGGTGGCGCCGTGGGCGATGATCTTGCCGAGCATCGGGTCGTAGAAGGGGCTGATGCGCTGGCCCTCCAGCACGCCATGGTCAACGCGCACGCCGGCTGCCGGCTGCCAGCGCAGTACCTCACCGGTTTGCGGCAAAAAGCCCTGCGCCGGGTCTTCGGCGTACAGGCGCACTTCCATGGCGTGGCCGCTCAGGGTCACGTCGGCCTGGGTCAGCGGCAAGGGCTGGCCGGCGGCGATCTGCAGTTGCCAGTCCACCAGGTCGAGGCCGGTGATCAGCTCGGTCACCGGGTGTTCCACTTGCAGGCGCGTGTTCATTTCCAGGAAGTAGAACTGGCCGCTGCGGTCGAGCAGGAACTCCACGGTGCCCGCGCCGAGGTAATTTACTGCACGCCCGGCCTTGAGCGCGGCTTCGCCCATGGCCTGGCGCAGCGCGGTGGTCATGACCGGGCAGGGCGCTTCTTCGATGATTTTCTGGTGACGCCGCTGGATCGAGCAGTCGCGTTCGCCCAGGTAAATCAGATGGCCGTGGCTGTCGCCGAATACCTGGATTTCGACGTGGCGCGGGTCGATCAGGGCCTGTTCGAGGATCAGTTCGTCACTGCCAAAGGCGTTCATCGCCTCGGAGCGAGCGGTGCGCAGGTGTTCCAGCAGTTGCGTGCTGTCATGCACCAGGCGCATGCCGCGCCCGCCCCCCCCGGCGCTGGCTTTGATCATCAGAGGGTAGCCGATGCGGTTGGCTTCCTGCTGCAAGGTGGCGTCGTCCTGGGCGCTGCCTTGGTAGCCGGCGATGCAGGGCACGCCGGCGTCGAGCATGGCGAGTTTGGACAGGCGTTTGCTGCCCATCAGTTCGATGGCTTCGGGGCTGGGGCCGATAAAGGTGATGTTGGCGTGTTGGCAGGCGCGGGCGAAGTCGGGGTTTTCGGAGAGGAAGCCGTAGCCGGGATGGATGGCGTCGGCGCCGGTTTTTTCGGCTGCGTCGAGGATGGCGGCTATGTTCAGGTACGACTGGTTGACGGGAGCGGGGCCGATGTTGATGGCTTCGTCGGCCATCTGTACGTGCAGGGCCTGGGCGTCGGGGTCGCTGTAGACCGCGACGGTGCGGTAGCCCAGGGCTTGGGCAGTGCGTTGGATGCGGCAGGCGATTTCACCGCGGTTGGCGATCAGGATTTTGCTGAAGGTGGGCATTGGGCTATCCCTTGGCTGACGGGGTGTTTGTTCGGGCCTCATCGGGGGCAAGCCCCCTCCCACAATTTGAAATGCGATCCAACGGGGATGGTGTCATTTGCACCACCCAGGCTTGCGCTTTTGCACAAACGCCTGCGTCCCCTCAATCCCCTCCACCCCCGTCACCGCCTCGACAAACCACTGCGCTCCACGGTCCAGCACCGCTTCAAGCGGTTCATCGACACTCGCCAGCAACAGCGATTTAGTCCGTGCGTTGGCGCCCGGCGCACACCGCAACACCTGCCCCAATACCTCATCCACACGTTCCGCCAAGGCCTGCGGGTCGCTCTCGGTGAAATGCACCACGCCCAAGCGCTGCGCTTCAATCCCGTCAAACCTGGCCGCCGTCAGTGCCAATCGCCGCGCCTGGGTCAAGCCGATACGCTTGACCACAAACGGCGCAATCTGCGCCGGCAACAAGCCCAGGCTGGTTTCCGGCAAGCCGAACTGCGCCTTGTGATCGGCAATTGCAATATCACTCACGCACGCCAGGCCAAACCCGCCACCGAGCACCGCGCCTTGCAGCACCACGATCACCACCTGTGGCACCGCTTCAACTTCTTGCAGCAATGTGCCAAACGCCCGGTTCAGCGCCTGGAGTTGATGACCCGCAGTCACCAGGTCCTTCACATCCGCCCCGGCGCAAAAATGCCCGCCGGCCCCGCTGATCACCAGCGCGCGCACCTGGCTGTCGAGCTGCGCCAGCACTGCGCGCAGTTCGTTGACCATTTCCAGGCTCATCGCGTTGCGGCATTCGGGGCGGTTGAGGGTGATATGCAGCACACCGTTATGCGGTTCCAGCAGCAGGGTGTTCATGATTTTTTCCCCGGCAAGGTGCCCATCAGTTTGCAGATGATGCCCAGCATGATTTCGTCGGCGCCGCCGCCAATCGACACCAGGCGTACATCGCGATAAGCACGGGCGACCGGGTTGTCCCACATAAAGCCCATGCCGCCCCAGTATTGCAGGCAACTGTCGCTGACTTCGCGGCCCAGGCGCCCGGCCTTGAGTTTGGCCATGGAGGCCAGGCGGGTCACGTCCTGGCCTTTGATGTATTGCTCGGTGGCCTGGTAGACCAGCGCGCGCAGGCACTCGATTTCGGTGGACAGTTCGGCCAGGCGAAAGTGGATCACCTGGTTGTCGATCAAGGCTTTGCCGAAGGTCTGGCGTTCCTTGCAGTAATCAATGGTGCTGTCGATGCAATGCTCCAGGCCCTTGATCATGTTGGCCGCGCCAAACAGGCGTTCCTCCTGGAACTGCAGCATCTGCATCATGAAGCCTGCGCCCTCATGGCCGATGCGGTTGCGCTGCGGCACGCGCACGCCGTCGAAGAACACCTGGGCGGTCTCGGAGCTGTGCATGCCGAGCTTTTCCAGGGGCGGGCTGACGCTGATGCCCGGCGTGTTCATCGGCACCATGATCAGCGACTTGTTGATGTGCGGCTTGTCGTCGGAGGTGTTGGCCAGCAGGCAGATAAAGTCGGCGCTGGGCGAGTTGGTGATCCACATTTTGCTGCCGTTGATCACGTAGTCGTCGCCGTCCTTGCGCGCATGGGTTTTCAGCCCGGCCACGTCGGAACCGGCGCCGGTTTCCGAGACGCCGATGCAGCCCACTTGTTCGCCGCTGATGGCCGGGCGCAGGAATTCTTCGCGCAGTTCATCGGAGCCGAAGCGGGCGAGGGCGGGGGTGCACATGTCGGTCTGCACGCCGATGGACATGGGGATGCCACCGCAGCGAATGCTGCCGAATTCCTCCGCGGCGACGATCGAGTAGCTGTAGTCCAGGCCCATGCCGCCGAATTTTTCCGGCTTGGAAATGCCCAGCAGGCCAAGGTCGCCGGCCTTGCGGAAAATGTCGTGGATGGGAAAGCGTCCGGCTTTTTCCCATTCATCCACGTGCGGGTTGATCTCACGGTCGACAAAGGCGCGGACGGTGCGGCGCAGTTCCTGGTGTTCCTGGGTAAAGATCATTGTTGTTGTTCTCCTGATCGTTAGAAACGCGCCACACCAAAGCTGTTGGGTTGCAGCTGCCGCACTTGTGCCTCATGGCAAATATCCAGCAGCAAACCCAGCAGCGTGCGGGTATCCCGAGGGTCTATCAGCCCGTCGTCCCACAGGTTCGCGCTGCCGTACAGCGCGGTGGATTGGCTGTCGAGTTTCTGCGCGGTGACCTGTTCGAGCATGTCCAGCACCTTGGGGTCCGGCACCAGGCCATCCTTCAATTGTTTGGCCTCGGTGACGATGCGCAGCACCTTGCCGGCCTGCGCGCCACCCATCACCGCCGTGCGGCTGTTGGGCCAGGCGAAGATAAAGCGCGGGTCCAGGCCGCGCCCGCACATCGCATAGTTGCCGGCGCCGTAGGAACCGCCGACCACCACCGTGAGTTTAGGCACCCGCGCATTGGCCACCGCCTGGATCATCTTGGCGCCGTGCTTGATCACGCCTTGCTGCTCCGCCTCGGTGCCCACCATAAAGCCGGTGGTGTTGTGCAGAAACAGCAGCGGCGTGCGGCTCTGGTCGCACAGCTGGATAAACTGCGCGGCCTTGCTCGCGCCCTTTGGCGTGATCGGGCCGTTGTTGCCGATTACACCCACGGCGCGACCCTGGACCTGCAAGTGGCCGCACACGGTGTGGGCGTCGAACTCGGCCTTGAACTCGAGAAACTGCGAGCCGTCCGCCAGGCGCGCGAGGATTTCGCGCACGTCGTAGGGTTTTTTCGGGTCATCCGGGATCAGCCCCAGCAGGTCGTCGATGGGGTACAGCGGCTCGGCATAAGGACGTGTTGGCGCTGGCGGCAGGCGATCATTCCATGGCAACAGGCTGACAATTTCACGCACGATGCGTACGCCGTCGGCATCGTTCTGCGCCAGGTATTCGGCGGTGCCGGCGGTTTGGGCGTGCATCTGGGCGCCGCCCAATTCCTCATCGGTGGCCACTTCGCCGGTGGCGGCCTTGAGCAGCGGCGGCCCGGCGAGGAACAGCTTGGCCTTGCCGCTTACCACCACCACGTAATCCGACAGCCCTGGCTGATATGCGCCACCCGCGGTGGCCGAACCGTGCACCACGGTGATCTGCGGCAAACCCATGGCCGACATGCGCGCCTGGTTGGCAAAACTGCGCGCGCCTTCGACGAAAATCTCCGCCGCATAGTTGAGGTTGGCGCCGCCGCTTTCGGCCAGGGTCACCACGGGCAGTTTGTTTTCCATGGCGATCTGTTGCAGGCGCAGGGATTTTTTCAGGCCCGTGGGGGAAATAGTGCCGCCCTTGATCGCGCTGTTATTGGCCACCACCAGCATGCGCACGCCGCTGACGTAGCCGATGCCGGCGATCAATCCGCCACCGGCCGCGCTGCCATCCTTGTCATCGTGCAGCTTGTAGCCGGCCAGGCCCGCCAGCTCGAGGAACGGCGCGCCCGGGTCGAGCAACAGGTTGAGGCGCTCGCGCGGCAGCAGTTGGCCGCGCTTGTCGAACTTGGGCCTGGCCTCCTGCGCCTTTGCCAGCAGGGTGTGTTCGAGCTGGCGCAGTTGCTGGATACCTTCGAGCATGGCTTCGCGGTTCTGCGCGAACTGCGGGCTGTGGCTATCGATCTGGCTTTCAATCACCGGCATGGCTTAATTCCCGTCTTTGAGCACGTCCGGCAGGTACGCGCGGTGAAAACCATTGAACGGCGCGCTCGGCGCCTGGGCCTTGTGCAGCGGCCAGGCGCGACTGCCCAGGCTGGCGGCGCCGTCGATGCGCAAGGTGCTGCCGCTGACAAACGCCGCAGCCGGGCTGAGCAGAAACACGATGGCCGCGCTGACTTCGGACTCGGTGCCGATGCGCTTGAGCGGCACGTGCTCACGCAGGGTCGGGATCACCGCTTTGAACGCGCCTTCGTAGGTGTCCATGCCGCTGGAGGCAATCCAGCCCGGCGCCACGGCGTTGACCCGCACCCCGGCGTAACCCCATTCGAAGGCGGCGGTCTTGGTGAAGTTGTCCATGCCCGACCGCGCGGCGCCCGAATGGCCCATGCCGGGCATGCCGCCCCACATGTCCGCGAGCATGTTGACGATGGCCCCGCCGTGCTTGCTCATGGATTGGTTGAACACTTCCCGTGCCATCAGGAAACCGCCGACCAGGTTGGTGCGCAGCACGGTTTCAAAACCCTTTTGATTGATCGACGCCAGCGGCGATGGATACTGGCCGCCGGCGTTGTTAACCAGCGCGTGGATCGGCCCGTGTTCGCGGATGATCTGCGTGACCAGCGCCTTCACCGCCTCTTCATCACGAATATCGCAGGCCTGCCAGTGGGCGACGCCGCCGTCTTCGGCAATTTCCGCCGCGACCTTCTGCAGTTTTTCCGGCTTGCGCCCCACCAGGATCACCCTGGCGCCAAGGGCGGCCAGCTCATGGGCGGTGCAACGGCCAATGCCACTGCCACCACCGGTGACGATCACGGTTTGCCCCAGGAACAGGTCGGCTTTGAAGATCGAGTCGAAGGCCACGGCGACAGTCCTCTAGGTAAGTTGGTCAGCAATGTGTTGCGGCACGGCGATCGGGATTTCCAGCAACTGTTGGGCGAAGGCCTTGCCTTGCGGGTCGATGCGCAGGCTGGCAATGCCGCCGCCGCCCAGGGCGTTTTCCAACAGGAAATTGAGGCTGTGGCTGCCGGGCAGGTACCAGCGTTCGACGCGGCCGTGCATGGGGTCGAGCACGTGGCTCATCCAGTCGACAATCACTTGCGGGGTCAGCACCTCAGCAATCCACGGCAGGTACTCGGGGGCACGCGCGATCACGCCGATGTTGCTGTGGTTGCCCTTGTCGCCGGAACGCGCCACGGCGAGTTTCACCAGGGGCACGCTGGCGTCGGCGCGGCCTTGGGGTTTGGGTGGGTCGACGGGTTCGGCGGGCAGGGTTGGGGCATCGGCAAGGGGCAGCGTGCAGGGGTGTTGCTGGCCCTGGAAGTCGATGACCGGCGCGCAGGCTGATTTATCGATCAGGAAGGAAAACAGCCGAATCAACGGGTACACCGTCGGCCGCCCGCCGACGATGCCGGTCAGCCCAGGCGCCATGCCGGTGGCCGCCTGGGCAATCTCGCGCGCGAACAGCACCAGCGCCGGTTTGGTCGGGTGCCGTACGGCGAGTTTCACCACCACCTCGCGGCAGTCCTGGCGTTTGGCGTGGGCGCCGTAGGTGGCTTCGCTGCCGAGCAGTTCGATATTCACCTCGGCGTAGGGCGCCCAGCCGCGCTGGCTGAACAGTGCCGAAGTCTTGTTGATGATTGCCTGGCTGACCCGTTCGGCCTTGGCCACTGCGTCAATGCCGGCGATCAGGCAACTGGCGGTGCACCGAAAGCCATCCGGCCAGGTGGCGCTGACCTTGTACTGGTCGGTCGGCGGCAGGCCTTTGGCGCCGTGCAGGCGCACGCAGTGTTTGCCTTGCTGCTGGACTTTGACCTGGCTGAAATCGCAGATCACGTCGGGCAACAGGTACGCACGCGGGTCGCCGATTTCATACAGCAGTTGTTCGGCCACGCTGAGTTCGCTGATCAGCCCGCCCGTGCCTTCGACCTTGTTCACGGTGAACTGGCCGTCGGCGCTGACTTCGACGATGGGAAAGCCGATGTGCTCGTAGTCCGGCACCTCGCGCCAATCGGTGAAGTTGCCGCCGGTGCACTGCGCGCCGCATTCGATGATATGCCCGGCCAATGCCGCCTGGGCGAGGCGGTCGTAGTCCTGCCAGGACCAGTCGAACTCATGCACCAGCGCCGCGCTGACCACCGCGCTGTCGACCACCCGGCCGGTGATGACGATATCCGCGCCGAGCGCCAGCGCCTGGGTGATACCCGGCGCGCCGAGGTAAGCATTGGCGGATACGCACAGCGGCGGCAATGGCGCGCCGTTGAACATATCGGTGATGCCTTGCAGGTGTTTGAGTTGGGGTTGCAGGTCGTCACCGAGCAGTACGGCAATTTTCAGCGGGATTCGAGCCTTGTCGCAGGCCGCTTGCAGGGCGGCCGCGCAGGCCTGGGGGTTGATGCCGCCGGCATTGCTGATCACGCGAATGCCCTGGCGCTGGATGTCTGCGAGCAGCGGCGTGAGCACCTCGACAAAATCCGTGGCGTAACCGGCCTGGGGATCTTTCATCCGCGCGCCGGCGAGGATCGACATCGTGACTTCCGCCAGGTAGTCGAACACCAGGTAATCCAGCGCACCGCCGTGCACCAACTGGGCAGCGGCGGTGCAGGTGTCGCCCCAGAAGGCGCTGGCGCAGCCGATACGTACCGTCTTGCTCATGAGAAATCCTTCCTCGAATGGCTGGTGTCGAGACTACCAAGCAAGCGCTTGGTTTGTAAACCGTGCGCACGAGTTTTACCCAAGCGCTTGCTTGGGTGGCTGCCACGGCCTAAATTGCCGGCCAAGACGTCAGTAGAAGTAAAGGAGAGAAACATGGATGAGCAAAAAGCCCTACGGGTGATGCGCACCATGGTCGATGCCGGCCAATTGACCGACCCCGACAGTGCGCGGGGCAAGTTGCTGCAAACCGCGGCTCACCTGTTCCGTAACAAAGGCTTCGAGCGCACCACGGTGCGCGACCTGGCGAGTGCCGTGGGGATTCAGTCCGGCAGCATCTTTCATCACTTCAAGAGCAAGGACGAGATCCTGCGCGCGGTGATGGAGGAAACCATTCACTACAACACGGCGATGATGCGCGCGTCGCTGGAAGAGGCGACCAACGTGCGCGAGCGCGTGCTGGCGCTGATTCGCTGTGAACTGCAGTCGATCATGGGCGGCAGCGGCGAGGCGATGGCGGTGCTGGTGTACGAGTGGCGCTCGCTGTCGGCCGAAGGCCAGGCCGAGGTGCTGGCGTTGCGCGATGTGTATGAGCAGATTTGGCTGCAGGTGCTGGGCGAGGCCAAGGCTGCCGGCTATATCCGGGGCGATGTGTTTGTCACCCGGCGCTTCCTGACCGGCGCCTTGTCCTGGACTACCACCTGGTTTCGCGCCGAGGGTAGCCTCACGCTTGAACAGTTGGCCGAAGAAGCCCTGCTGATGGTGCTGAAAGCCGATTGAGACGCAAGGTATTAATTTGCCGGTGGAAAGTTGTCTCGTCAGACAAAAACGCCTAGCTTATCGCCATCAGAGTATTCAACGGTGTGTGCCTCAATGTTTTCGCCATGGCGGCTGGCTGCAGGACTGACTTTTTGGGCACTGGGCACCGCGTGGTGGACGCCGGCTTCGGCTGCACAATGGGTGCGTATCGGCGCTGCACATTTCCCGCCCTACACCGTGCGCCCGGAGCAGGGCGCCGACACCGGTTTGCTGCCGCAACTGGTCGAAGCCTTGAACGCCGCGCAAACCGATTACCACTTTGTGCTGGTGCCCACCTCCATTCCGCGACGTTTTCGTGATTTGGAACAAGGCCGGATCGACATAGCCATCTTCGAAAACCCCGACTGGGGCTGGCAGAAGATTCCCCACATCAGCGTCGACATGGGCCTCGAAGATGCAGAAATTTTCGTCGCCCAGCGTCAGCCCGGTCGCGGCCAGGACTATTTCGCCGACTTGGCCGGCAAGCGCCTGGCAGTGTTCAGCGGTTATCACTACGCGTTCGCCAACTTCAATCCCGACCCCAAATACATGGTCGAACACTTCAACGCCACCTTGACCTACTCCCATGACAGCAACCTGCTGATGGTCGTGCGCGGGCGTGCCGATATCGCCCTGGTGACGCGCTCGTACCTGAGTGATTTCATGGTGCGTAATGCGGACATGGCCGGGCAGTTGCTGGTGTCGGAACGTATCGACCAGGTCTATCACCACTACGCCTTGCTGCGCCCGAAGGCGCCGATCACTGGCGAGGCGTTTTCCGCGCTGCTCAAGCGCCTTCGCGAGCGTGGCGAAATGCTGAAGATTTTCGAACCGTATCGCATCGATGTGATGCCGACGCCCTGAGGGCTAAATTTCCTACCTCCGCTCACGTCATTTCACCAAACGATTGATGACAATTGTGAGCGTCCCGCATGGTTCATCCCACAGACCTTTGCGACCTTTCCCATGGCGAAGTGCTACGGCGTTTCGATGCGCGGCTGGCGGCGATGGTGCATTACTTTTACCTGGGCCAGCCTGAGGCTGTCGACCCGGCTGTGCTCGCCGGGCCAGCGCAAAACCGTTGCCCGCATTGCTACAAGGAATTTGATATCGCCCACAAGCGTGCGGCGCTGCTGATTCTTGGAGGCCAATCGTTCCCGTCACCGGAAACGATCGTCACGCAGGTTTAGACCCTGCGTGCAAAGGTATCGCTGTGGCTGCCCGAGACCTTGCGGCAATGCACCAGTGCGTCGCGGATCATAAAGTTGACCAGGGTCGGCGATACGCCCAGCTCCTTGGCGATGTCCTTTTGCGGCACGCCGTGCAGGCGATACATCTCGAACGCGTAGCGAGTGCGTTGCGGCAGCTCGGTCAGGGCGTCGGCGATGTTTTCCAGGGTGTTGAAGTTGATGTGCGAGGTTTCCGGTGAAGCGCCGTGAATAACCACATTCAAGCCTTCCTCTTCGGTCCCGGAGTATTTGAGCTCCAGGGCCTGCTTGCGGTAGTGATCGATCGCCAGGTTGCGCACGATCTGGAACAGATAACTGAGCTGCGCCTTGAACGATGAGGTGATCGTAGGCGCCGATTGCAGGCGGAAGTAGGCGTCCTGCACGACGTCTTCGGCGCGCGAGCGGCACCCAGTAATGCGTGCCGCGATCTTCACCAGGATCAGTCGATTGTCGACGAATGCCTGGAGCAGTGGTGAGTCACACCTGCCTGTGGATACTTGTTCCGTCATGGAAATCACCTTGTTGCAAAGAGGTTAGGGGAGGGCGTCCTTGCTGAAGCCTCCTACACATCGGGCAACAAATTATGCTTAATGATAATGATTGTCAAATGAGAAGACGAACTAATCTTATGCTTTCCCGTTCGGTGTGAACCACGTCTCGCTTGTCTGCGCCGACTAATTATTTGCCGCTGCCGTCCGTTCTTCTGGGTGACAGGCCAGTTAGTAAAACGGCCAAGGATCAGCACCCGCAGGAGGGCGAAATGGGTTTTTATCGTGCACACAGCGTGTTGCAGTTTGGAGTCGTCGCTCGATGAATACGCCGACTCGACTGCGCCTGTTCTGCCTGCCCTATTCCGGCGCCAGCGCCATGGTCTATGCGCGTTGGCGCAGGGCCCTGCCGGACTGGCTGCAGGTGAGCCCGCTGGAATTGCCCGGCCGCGGCATGCGCATGGACGAGCCGCTGCAGCGCGATATCAAGGTGTTGGCGGCGCAGCTCGCGGAGGAAATCAGCCGCGACTTGGACGGCCCCTACGCCTTGTTCGGCCACAGCCTCGGCGGGCTGCTGGCCTTCGAACTGGCGCACGCGTTGCGTGAGCGCGGTGTGCCCGCGCCGCTGGCGCTGTTCGCTTCCGGCACGGCCGGGCCGGCGTGTCGCGATGTCAGCGAATACGCCATCGAAAAAACCGACGAGCAACTGATCGCCCGTCTGCGTGAGCTGCAGGGCACTGCCGAAGAAGCCCTGGCCAACCCCGAATTGATGCAACTGATGCTGCCGATCCTGCGCGCCGACTTCCTGCTGTGCGGCAGTTTTGCTTACGGCGAGCGTGAGCCGCTGGGCATGCCGATCCATGTGTTTGGCGGCAAGCAGGACAGCGTGCGCGCCGACCAGTTGCTCGACTGGCAGCTCGATGCTGCCAGCGGCTTTTCCCTGGACATGTTCGACGGTCACCACTTCTTTCTCATTCAGCACGAAAGCGCCGTGTTGCGCTGCCTGCGACGTTACGCCGACGAGCACCTGGCCCGCTGGCGCAATGGCGCGGCGCGGCAACTGGCCGCTGGCTGAACTCACCTCAAATCCCGAATTTCCCGTAAGCCGATTTCAGGCAGGAACCCCATGATGGACGCCTTCGAACTTCCCCGTACCCTGGTCGAGTCCCTTCAACGTCGTGCCGCGCAGACCCCGGACCAGGTCGCCCTGCGCTTCCTCGCCGAGTCCGCCGAGCACAGCGTGGTGCTCAGTTACCATGACCTGGACCAGCGCGCCCGCAGCATCGCCGCCGCCTTGCAGGCCAACGCGGCCTTCGGCGACCGCGCGGTGCTGCTGTTCCCCAGCGGCCCGGATTACGTCGCGGCGTTCTTTGGTTGCCTGTACGCCGGGGTGATCGCGGTGCCGGCCTATCCACCGGAGTCCACCCGCCGCCATCATCAGGAACGCTTGCTGTCGATCATCAGCGACGCCGAACCGCGCCTGCTGCTGACCGTCGCCAGTTTGGCCGATGGCCTGGCGCAGCTGGAAAACGCGCCGCCGGTGCTGAGCGTCGACAGCCTGGAGGCGCAGCTCGCCGAGCGTTGGGTCGGCCCCGAGCTGCATGCCGACGACATCGCCTTCCTGCAATACACCTCCGGCTCCACCGCGTTACCCAAGGGCGTACAAGTCAGCCACGGCAACCTGGTGGCGAACGAGGTGTTGATTCGTCGCGGCTTTGGCATCGACCTGAACCCGGACGATGTGATCGTCAGCTGGCTGCCGCTGTACCACGACATGGGCCTGATCGGCGGCCTGCTGCAACCGATTTTCAGTGGTGTGCCGTGCGTGTTGATGTCGCCGGCGTACTTCCTCGGCCGGCCATTGCGCTGGCTCGAAGCGATCAGCGAATACGGCGGCACCATCAGCGGCGGCCCGGATTTCGCCTACCGCCTGTGCAGCGAGCGGGTCAGCGATTCGGCCCTGGAGCGCCTGGACTTGAGCCAATGGCGCGTGGCCTATTCGGGCTCCGAACCGATCCGCCTCGACACCCTGGAACGCTTCGCCGAGAAGTTCGGCGCCTGCGGTTTCAGCTCGAAGCATTTCTTTGCCTCCTATGGCTTGGCCGAGGCGACGCTGTTTGTCGCCGGTGGCCGTCGTGGCCACGGCATCCCCGCGTTGCGCGTGGACGAATACGCCCTGGCCGCCAACCGCGCCGAGCCGGGGCAGGGCAGCGCGATCATGAGTTGCGGTACCAGCCAGCCGGAACACGCGGTGCTGATTGCCGACCCGCAGACCTTGCGCGAACTGGCCGACAACTGCGTCGGCGAGCTGTGGGCCAGCGGCCCGAGCATCGCCCACGGTTACTGGCGCAACCCGGAAGCCACCGCCAAGACCTTCGTGCAACACGCCGGCCTTACCTGGCTGCGCACCGGTGACCTGGCCTTTATCCGCGACGGTGAGGTGTACATCACCGGGCGCCTAAAAGACCTGCTGATCGTGCGCGGTCACAACCTCTACCCGCAGGACATCGAGCAGACCATCGAGCGCGAAGTGGAAGTGGTGCGCAAGGGCCGGGTCGCCGCCTTTGCGGTGAATGACCAGGGCCTGGAAGGCATCGGTATCGCTGCGGAAATCAGCCGTAGCGTGCAGAAAATCCTGCCGCCCGAAGCGCTGATCAAGGCGATCCGCCAAGCGGTGGCCGAGGCGTATCAGGAGGCCCCGAGCGTGGTGGTGTTGCTCAACCCTGGCGCCTTGCCGAAGACTTCCAGCGGCAAGGTGCAGCGCGCGGCGTGCGGTTTGCGCCATGCCGATGGCAGCCTTGACAGCTATGCGCAGTTCCCCGATTTGCACGTTCAAGCGAGCGATGCCGTACTGGAGTCCGACCTGCAAAACCAGATCGCCGCGATCTGGTGCGAGCAATTGCAAGTCGCCACGGTGGCCGCCGATGACCACTTCTTCCTGCTCGGCGGTAACTCCATCACCGCCACCCAAGTGGTTGCACGCCTGCGCGAAACCCTCGGCCTGGAGCTGAACCTGCGCATGCTGTTCGAAGCGCCGACCCTCGCTGGCTTTGCCGCCAATGTCGCGCAGTTGCAGCAGGACGGCGGTGTCGCCCAGGGCGCGATTCAGGCCTTGTCGCGCCAGGACGACCTGCCGCAATCCCTGGCGCAGAACCGCCTGTGGATCACCTGGCAGCTGGACCCACAGAGCAGCGCCTACACCATCCCCGGCGCCCTGCGCTTGCGTGGCGAACTGGACGAAGACGCTGTGCGCGCCAGTTTCCAGCAGTTGATTCAGCGCCACGAAGCCCTGCGCACACGCTTCTACGAGCGCGACGGCCAGGCCTTCCAGCGTGTCGATGCGCACGTGGATTTCGACCTGCAGGTCATCGACCTCAGCGACCTCCCTGCCGCCGAGCGTGAAGCCCGCGCGCAGCAGATCCGCGAGGACGAAGCACGCACCCAGTTCGACCTGGAAAAAGGCCCGCTGCTGTGGGTAACGCTGGTGCGCCTGGACGATGAAGATCACCAGTTGCTGGTGACGCTGCACCACATCATCGCCGATGGCTGGTCGCTGAATATCCTGATCGACGAGTTCTCGCGCTTGTATGCCGCTGCGAGCCAGGGCCAGACCCTGGCATTGCCGCCGCTGGCCCTGCAATACGCCGACTACGGCAGTTGGCAGCGCCAATGGCTGGCCGAAGGCGAAGGCCAACGCCAACTGGCGTACTGGAAGGCGCAATTGGGTGAGGAGCATCCGCCCCTGAGCCTGGCCACCGATCACCCGCGCTCGGCGCAGCAACGCCATAGCGCGTCGCGCCACAGCGTGCGGTTGAGCGTCAGCCTCAGCGAAGCGATTCACCACACCGCCCAGGCCAATCAATCAACGCCTTTTATGCTGTTGCTGGCCGCCTTCCAAAGCCTGCTCTACCGCTACAGCGGCCAGCGCGATATCCGCATCGGCGTGCCCAATGCCAACCGCCCACGCCAGGAAACCCAAGGCCTGATCGGCTTCTTCATCAACACCCTGGTGCTGCGCGCCGAGCTGGATGGACGCCAGCCGTTCACTCAACTGTTGGCCGCTACCCGCGCGGCGGCGTTAGGCGCCCAGGCGCATCAGGATCTGCCGTTCGAGCAACTGCTCGAAGCCTTCCCCCAGGCTCGCGAACAGGGCTTGTTCCAGGTCATGTTCAACCATCAGCAACGCGACCTGGGCGCCTTGCGCCGCCTGCCGGGCATGCTCGCCGACGAGCTGCCTTGGCACAGCCGCGAAGCCAAGTTCGACCTGCAATTGCACAGTGAAGAAGACCGCAACGGGCGCCTGAGCCTGTCGTTCGACTACGCCGATGAACTGTTCGACAGCGCAACCATCCAGCGTCTGGCCGAGCATTTCATCAACCTGCTGCACGCCGTGTGCGAGCAACCGCAACGGGCCATCGGCGACCTCGCGCTGATGCCGCAAGACGCGCAGCAACCCTGGAGCACTGCGCCTTGCGCGCCGGCCCGGCAGTGGCTGCCCGAATTGCTCAGCCAGCACACCTCGGACCACACCGCGCTGGTCTGGCAGGACGGCAGCCTGAGCTTCGCCCAACTGCACACCCAGGCCAACCGCCTGGCCCATTACCTGCGTGACAAAGGCGTCGGCCCGGACGTGTGCGTGGCTATCGCCGCCGAGCGTTCGCCGCAACTGTTGATCGGCCTGCTGGCGATCATCAAGGCGGGCGGCGCCTACGTGCCGCTGGATCCGGACTACCCGACCGAGCGCCTGGCCTACATGCTCAAGGACAGCGGCGTGCACCTGCTGCTGACCCAGACCGCGCTGCTGGACCTATTGCCGGCCACCGAAGGCGTGTGCGTGATTGCCATGGACAGCCTGCACCTCGACAGCTGGTCGACTCAGGCGCCGGGGCTGCACCTGGATGGCGACAACCTCGCCTACGTGATCTACACCTCCGGTTCCACTGGCCAGCCCAAAGGCGTGGGCAATACCCATGCGGCGCTGGCCGAGCGCTTGCAGTGGATGCAGGCCACTTACCAACTCAATGACACCGACGTGCTGATGCAAAAGGCGCCGATCAGTTTCGACGTGTCGGTGTGGGAGTGTTTCTGGCCGTTGATCAGCGGTTGCCGTCTGGTGCTGGCCGGCCCCGGCGAACACCGCGACCCGCACCGCATTGCGCAATTGGTGCAGCAGCACGGGGTGACCACGCTGCACTTTGTGCCGCCGCTGTTGCAGCTGTTTATCGATGAACCGCTGGTGGCCGAATGCACCAGCCTGCGTCGCCTGTTCTCCGGCGGCGAAGCCTTGCCTGCCGAGTTGCGCAACCGTGTATTGGCGCAGTTGCCGGCCGTGCAGTTGCACAACCGTTATGGCCCGACCGAAACCGCGATCAACGTCACCCATTGGCACTGCACGGCTGAGGACGGCGAGCGTTCGCCGATTGGCCGGCCGCTGGGCAATGTGATCTGCCGCGTGCTCGACGAGCAGCTCAACCCGCTGCCGGCCGGGGTGCCGGGCGAACTCTGCATCGGCGGCATTGGCCTGGCGCGCGGCTACCT
>NZ_JBAWDE010000283.1:0-22631 GCF_049590575.1 Pseudomonas sp. | reverse complement strand
GGCGCGGGAGATGCGCTGGGTGTCGAGGCGGGTCATGCCGCTGCCCGGGTCGAAACGCGGCACCCGCGCCAGCCCGGCGTCGATCACCACACGCACGCCGTTGATGGTCAAACTGGTTTCGGCGATGTTGGTGGCGAGCACCACTTTGCGCTTGCCGGCAGGCGCCGGGTCGATGGCGGCACGCTGGGCGTTGAGGTCCAGCTCGCCATGCAGCGGGCACAACAGCACATCGCCACGCTCGCCCAGGGCGTCGGCCAGTTGCTGATTGACCCGGCGAATCTCCGCCTGCCCCGGCAAGAACACCAGCACGCTGCCGGTTTCGTCATGCAGGGCTTCGAGGACGGTTTGCACCACGCGCGGCTCGATAAATTCACCGGCTTGGTAGGGCCGCCCCCAGCGCATCTGTACCGGGAACATGCGCCCTTCGCTGCGCAGGATCGGCGCGTTATCCAGCAGGCTGGCCAGGCGCTCGCCTTCGAGGGTGGCGGACATCAGCAGGATTTTCAGCGGCTGCTCGTCACGAAACAGATCGCGGCCATTCAGGCTCAGGGCCAGTGCCAGGTCGGCGTCGAGGCTGCGTTCGTGGAATTCATCGAAGATCAGCAGGCCCACGCCGTCCAGCGCCGGGTCGTCCTGCAGGCGGCGGGTGAGGATGCCTTCGGTGACCACTTCAATACGCGTGTTGGGGCCGACTTTGCTGTCCAGGCGAATGCGGTAGCCGACGGTTTCACCGACCTTTTCGCCCAATTCGCTGGCCAGGCGCTCGGCGGCTGCACGGGCGGCGAGGCGTCGGGGTTCGAGCATCAGGATGGTCTGCCCGGCCAGCCACGGCTCATTGAGCAAGGCCAAGGGCACGCGGGTGGTTTTACCGGCGCCGGGCGGCGCTTCCAGCACGGCTTCATGGCGATTAGCCAAGGCGTCACGCAGGGCGGGTAAAACATCATCAATCGGCAACGAATTCATACTGGCTCCAAAGCAGAGCGGCGAGTATAACGGCGAACTGCCGAGTGCCGACGATGGTCTCAAGGCCATTGCTATATAGTCCCGTATCAACCCTGTTCAGGAGAGTTTCCATGCGTATCGCTTCCCGTGTCATTGGCGGTGTCCTCGCCGTCACCCTGCTCAGCCAACTGACGGCCTGCGGTTCGATTTTCTACCCGGACCGCCGTGGCCAGATCGACGGCAAGATCGACCCGACGATTGCCGTGTTGGATGCCGTGGGCCTGTTGTTCTACGTGATCCCTGGCTTGATCGCGTTTGGCGTGGACTTCGCCACGGGCGCGATCTATTTCGAACCGAGCAAGACCGCCCAGGTCGCCCCGGAAAAACTCCACGAGGCCATCGGCGCTGATGGCAAAGTCGACAACGCCAAGCTGCAATCCATCATCCAGAAAGAAACCGGCCGCACCCTGCCGCTGGATGACCCGCGCATGATTCAGTTCAAGGGCAGCGTGCAACAGCTTGCCGCCCTCGGTCTGCAACCGGCCGCTTAAGGATTTGACCCGCCTATGACCAGCAGTCCCGAACACGCCCGGCTCCTGCGCCTGGCCACCCGCGCCTCGGTGGGCGTGGCCAGTGCGTTGATCATCACCAAGGCCATCGCGTGGTGGTTCAGTGGTTCTGTGAGCATGCTCGCCGGGTTGACCGACTCACTGCTCGACGGCGTGACCTCGCTGCTCAACCTGCTGGCAGTGCATTACGCGCTGCGCCCGGCCGATGACGATCACCGTTATGGGCATGGCAAGGCGGAATCGTTGTCGGGCATGGCCCAGGCGTTGTTTATCGGCGGCAGTGCGGTGTTGATCGCGTTCCAGGCCTATGCACGCCTGCAACACCCGGAGCCGGTCGGCGCACCGTGGCTGAGCATTGGCGTGATCGTGTTTTCGTTGGCGCTGACGGTTGCGCTGCTGATGCTGCAACACCGGGTGGTCCGCGAAACCGGCTCCAACGCGGTGCGCGCAGACTCGCTGCACTACCGCTCCGACTTGATGCTCAACGGCAGCATCCTGGTGGCGTTGGTACTGGCGGGCATGGGCTTTCATCAGGTCGACGCGTGGTTTGGCCTGGGGATTGCCGCCTACATCCTGTGGAGCGCGATCCAGATCGCCCGCGAAAGCTTTGCGGTGTTGATGGACGAGGAGCTGCCGCCAGAGGTCAGCCAACATATGTTGGAGCTGGCGCGTGGCGTTCCGGGGGTTTTGGGGGCGCATGATTTGCGCACGCGGATTTCCGGCAGCCACTGGTTTGTGCAGCTGCACCTGGAGCTACCGGGGGAATTGACCCTGTCCGTTGCCCACGGCATCAGCGACCAGGCCGCCGACGCCATTCATAAAGCCTACCCACGGGCCGAAGTGCTGGTGCACGCCGACCCGCTGGAAGTGGTCACGGGCGCCAAGACCTAGTACTGCACCTGATAACCGCGACTGCTCAGACAGTTGCCCTGGGCCTGGCGGTAGGTTTGCACCACCGCCGGGTCGGGGGCGTAGGTCACGGCCTGCGGGTCGAAGCCGCTTTGCTGCACGGCCCAGCGGTAACAGTCGTAACCGTCCTGCTGCACCTGGGCCGGTGATTGGCCGTTGGCGGGATAGGCCACCACATCATAGCCATTGCCTTGCGGCGCCGGCTGCGCTGCGACCTGGGTCGGCGGCTGCACCACGACATACTGCTGGGAGCTGCTTTCGTAGGTGTAATAGGAGCCCGCCGCGAGAAAGAACAGTGCACTGCCTATCCACACTTCGCGAGCGTAATCCGGCAGGTAATGCACACGAATGCCGTAGGGCGGCGTCACCACGACATAGCGTGGGCCCTGCGGGCGATACCAGTAGCCGCCGGAGTAGAAGTAATCCTGGCCACGGTATGGCACGCGGTAGTTGCGGTCGGGGAAGCGGTCGACCACGTAACCCGGCCGATGCTGCGGGCCGGGGCCCCAGCCATTGCCATGCCCGTCCGGGCGCCCCGGCCAGCGGCTGTCGCCGGGGTGGTTATTGTTATAACCGCCGCCATTGTTACCTGGGCGCGAACCTGGGCCACCGGCTTCCCAATGCTGGTTGCCATCGTTGCGCCGCGGGATATCACGGTAGTAGCCCTGACGCGGCTCTTGGGTCTGGCGCACGGTATCGGGCCGGCCCTGGATCGGCAGGTTGTTCGACGGCTGCGGCTGCGGTTGCTGCGCCGGCCGCCCCTGCTCATTACCCTGCGGGCGGCCCTGCCACTGGCCGCCGTTCTGGCCGCCGCGATCGAAATGCTGATTCTGTGGGCGCGGTTGAGTGTTTTCCGGGCGCGGCTGATTATTCTGTGGCCGGGGCTGGCTGTTCTCAGGGCGCGGTTGATTATTTTGCGGCCGAGGCTGGTTGTTCTGCGGACGCGGCTGTTGCCCGCCCTCCTGCCCTCTTTCATGCTGGCCGCCCCCTTCAGGGCGCGGTGCGTTATCACGTTCGTCAGCCATCACTTGCGTGCCGACGGTGACCATCAGCAAACCTACACCTGCCATACGCCAGATGCGCTTCATGCTATTCCTCACTGCGGATAGAGGGCCTAGAACGTCCGGCCTCATAGATAGAGACTGGAAAAGCCGCGCCCGGTTCTGAAACAGGTTAACAGCCCCGATAACTATTTTTTTAAGTAAACACGCACGCAAAGAAAAAGGGGTGACCCGTCGGCCACCCCTTGAGAATTTCGTCCTGGCTCAACGCTTTTGACGTTGGCTCACCTCACGCCGTCTTGTGGACAGTGTGCAGCCTGGAGGCCGGCTCAACCCTGCTGGGGTGGCGGCCGCAGCGGGCCTGATTGGGCGAGCTGCAGTGGACTGTTGTCCAGGCGGTGATTCTGTTGATAACGATACCCGCCCACGCCCGACAGATGATTGCGAAGATTGCGTCAATAAACAGTGCTTGCGCAATTTTTAACCCTTCATGGATAATTCACCGCAATAGTTACGACAAAGGCTAACCCAATGAGCAAGCTTGACCGATACGACCTGAGTATTTTGGCGGAATTGCAGCGTGACGCGAGGATCTCCAACCAGGAGTTGGCCGAGCGTATCGGCCTGTCGCCTTCGCCCTGCTCGCGCCGGGTCAAGCAATTGGAAGACGACGGCTACATCGCGCGCCAGGTTGCCTTGCTCGACCGCAAGATGCTCGGCCTGAGCCTCACGGCCTATGTGCTGATCGGCATGGACCGCCATACGCCGGAGCGTTTCGAGAATTTCGAAGCGGCCATCCGCACCCTGCCGCAAGTGCTGGAGTGCAGTTTGGTGACCGGGATGGACGCCGACTATCAGTTGAAAGTGGTGGTGCCGGACATGGATCACTATCAAAAACTGCTGCTGGGGCATCTGACCCGCATTGAAGGCGTGACCAGCGTGCGCTCGAGTTTTGTGCTGAACCAAGTGCTAAACAGCACCGAACTGCCGCTGACCCACCTGCGTACCTGACTTCCAGAACACTGAAGATCAAATGTCGATCCAGGTCAATGTTGCGTCTGTAGCCCTGATTTATACTTCCCGCCTGCCCTGTCGGAAACACACCCCATGAACAACATCGACCCCGCCCTGTTCGAAGAATGGATGATGACCGGCCTGGTCACGATCCTGATCATCTTCATGGGTTTTATCGTCTGGGACCTGGCAAAAAAATCCAAGGCCGGGCGCTTCGGCTCGTTCATCCTGTTTTTCGTGCTGGGGCTGGGCGTGGCCGCATTCATCATCAAGAGCGTGGTCATCGGCCTGATCGAGTCGGGCGCCTTATAACTTCGCCGGCACTTCCTTCCACTGGCCCTGTTCCAGGCCCTCGATCGTCCAGTCACCCATCCGCACACGCACCAGGCGCAGCGTCGGCAGCCCTACCGCAGCGGTCATGCGCCGCACCTGGCGGTTACGCCCCTCACGAATCACCAGTTCCAGCCAGTGGGTGGGTACGCTTTTGCGAAAGCGTACCGGCGGGTTGCGTGGCCACAGGTCCGGCTCATCCAACTGCCTGGCCTCGGCGGGCAATGTCTTGCCGTCATTGAGCTCCACGCCGTCGCGCAGGCGTTGCAGCTGCTCTTCGGTGGGTTCGCCTTCGACTTGCACCCAATAGGTTTTCGCCAGTTTGTGCTTGGGGTCGGCGATCCGCGCTTGCAGTTGGCCATCGTTGGTCAGCAGCAGCAGGCCTTCGCTGTCACGGTCCAGACGGCCGGCCGGGTAGACGCCGGGGATGTCGATAAAGTCCTTGAGGGTCGCGCGCCCGCCTTCATCGCTGAACTGGGTCAGCACGTCAAAAGGCTTGTTGAACAGAATCAGCTTCGGCTCGGCCGGTGGCGCCTTGGCGACACGCCGTGCTGCGGAATACGGAGGTTTCACGCCAGGGCGGCGCGAATCGGGACGGGTGGGACGGGACATGGCGAAGGAACATCTAACGGTCAGGACCGACAATGCTAGTGGCCTGACCGCTAAATGACCATCCCAACCGCTTAGCGGAACGGCGGCTCGTCGAAGCTGCGCAGTTTGCGCGAGTGCAGCGAGTTGAGTTCGGTGCGCAACAGGTCCACCGCCTCGATGCCGATCTTCAAGTGCTGGCTGACCGCACGTTCATAGAACGCGTTGGCCGAACCCGGCAGCTTGATCTCGCTGTGCAGCGGCTTGTCCGATACGCACAGCAAAGTGCCGTAAGGCACGCGCAAACGGTAGCCCTGCGCGGCGATGGTGCCGCTTTCCATGTCCACGGCCACCGCGCGGGACAGGTTGATCAGCGGCCGTTCCTGGGCCCAGCGCAGCTCCCAGTTGCGGTCGTCGTAGGTCAGCACAGTGCCGGTACGCAGGCGTTTTTTCAGCTCTTCGCCTTTTTCGCCAGTGACATTCGCCGCGGCCTGCTGCAAGGCCATCTGCACTTCGGCCAGGGCTGGGATCGGGATGTTCGGCGGCACCACGCGGTCGAGAATGCCGTCGCGGCGCATGTAGGCGTGGGCCAGTACGTAGTCGCCGATGGTCTGGGATTGGCGCAGGCCGCCGCAGTGGCCGATCATCAGCCAGCAGTGCGGACGCAGCACGGCCAAGTGGTCGGTGATGTTTTTGGCGTTGGACGGGCCGACGCCGATGTTCACCAGGGTGACGCCATGGCCGTCGCTGGCCTGCAGGTGATAGGCCGGCATCTGATAGCGATGCCAGACCACGCCCGCCGCAATCGCCGAGGCTTCGCCGTGGTCCATGCTCTTGTCGATGATCACGTTGCCCGGCAGCACCATGCGGATGAAACGCGGGTCGCTGCGCAATTGCTCCAAGCCATGCAGGATGAACTGGTCGACATAGCGGTGGTAGTTGGTCAGCAGGATCCACGGCTGCACATGGCGCCAGTCGCTGCCGGTGTAATGCACCAGGCGGCGCAGGGAAAAGTCCACGCGGGCCGCATCGAACAGCGCCAGGGGCAGCGGGTCGGTGTTTTCCCAGTCGTAGAGGCCGTCGGCGATGCCATCGGTGGCAGCAGACAGGTCGGTGCTGGGGAACACGCGGGCCAGGGTCGCGGCGGTCACGCCGGAGCCGGCCAGTTCGTCGCCCTGCTCCACCACGTACGGGTACGGAATGTTTTGCTGGCTGACGCCGACTTCCACCGTCACGGTGAAATCGTGCATCAAGGGCACCAGTTGCTCCAGCAGGTATTTACGGAACGCTGCAGGATGGGTGACGGTAACGCTGTAGGTTCCTGGCAACTGAACCTTGGCATACGCCCGAGTAGTTTGTGGGACTTCGCCTTGAACCAGGTAGGTCAGGCGCAGTTCCGGGTAGCGAAACAGCGCGCGTTGTGCGGCGTCGGGTTCGACGCGGTCCTTGAGGTATTGCTTGAGGGCCTGGTTGAGCGCGCCGGTAGCACGCTCATGCAGCGCCGCCAGCCGATCCACGGCTTCTTCGGCGGTTTGGACGACAACAAAAGCTTCGGTCACGGTAAGCATCCTGTGTTCTGACTTGCAGGCCTTTATCTTGCCTGTATCCCGGCCTCACTGAAACACTGATTTGGGAATGCAATAAATGTGGGCGGCGGCTTGCCCCCGATGGCGGAGTATCAGCCAGCCTGTCTATCAACTGGCCCACCGCTATCGGGGGCAAGCCCTCCCACATTTTGACCGCCTTTGTTCAGTGAGATGGAGGGGTGGATCTCGTGAGAATAGTTTCTACATCCACCCCACGCGGCAAGGTGCCATATACCCGCCCGGAAGACTCGCCGAGGCGGCTGGCAATAAAGCCATCACTGACCGCCGCGTTGCCCGCCTCCAGCAGCAACTTGGCCTGCAACGCCACGGCAATGTCCTCGGTCAGTTGGCGCGCGCGGTACTGGATGTCCTGAGTGTCCATGAACGCCACTTTCAACTGGTCGATATGCCGCGCCAACTGCTTGTCGCCATGCCCATCGCCCAGCTCGACAAACAACGCCTCGAGCACGCCCGGCTCTTTGGACAACGCGCGCAGCACGTCCAGGCACTGCACGTTGCCGGAACCTTCCCACGTCGAATTCACCGGCGCCTCACGGTACAGACGCGGCAGAATACTGTCCTCCACATACCCGGCCCCCCCCATGCATTCGGCGGCTTCGTTGATCATTGCCGGCGCGCGCTTGCAGATCCAATACTTGCCCACGGCCGTCACCAGCCGTGCGAACTTGGCTTCCTGCTCATCGCCCAGGTGGTCCAGCGCCTGGCCCATGCGCATGCTCAAGGCCAGCGCGGCTTCGCTTTCCAGGGCCAAGTCCGCCAGCACGTTTTGCATCAACGGTTGCTCATTGAGAATGCGCCCGCCCACCAGACGATGGGCGCAATGATGGCTGGCCTGGGTCAGCGCCTGGCGCATCAGGGCGCTGGAACCGACCATGCAATCGAAGCGGGTCATGGCGACCATCTCGATGATGGTCGGCACGCCGCGCCCCTCTTCACCGACCATCCAGGCCAGGGCGCCACGAAACTCCACTTCGCTGGACGCGTTGGAGCAGTTGCCGAGCTTGTTTTTCAGGCGCTGGATATAGAACTCGTTGCGCGTGTCATCCGGGCGGTGGCGGGGCAGCAGGAAACAGGTCAGGCCCTTGTCGGTCTGGGCCAGGGTCAGGAACGCGTCGCACATTGGCGCCGAGCAGAACCACTTGTGGCCCACCAGTTCATAAGCCTGCCCCGGACCGCCGGCGCCCACTGGAAAAGCGCGGGTGGTATTGGCGCGCACGTCGGTGCCGCCCTGTTTCTCGGTCATCGCCATGCCAATCGTCGCGCCGGGCTTGTGCGCGATGCCGACGTTGCGTGGGTCGTATTTTGTGCTGAGGATTTTCGGCAGCCAGGTTTTCGCCAGGTCGGGCTGCAGGCGCAGGGCCGGCACGCAGGCGAAGGTCATGGTCAGCGGGCAACCGGTGCCGGCTTCGGCCTGGCTGTGCAGGTAGGTCATGGCGGCGCGGGCCACATGCGCACCGGATTGCGGATGGGCCCATGGCAGCGACGGCAGGCCATGCTCGACGGCGGTGCGCATCAGCTCGTGGTAGGCCGGGTGAAATTCCACCAGGTCGATGCGATGCCCGTAGCGGTCATGGCTGCTGAACACTGGCTTGTTCTGGTTCGCCAGGAACCCGGCGTCCATCAATGGCCCGCCGGCCAGCGCGCCATAGGCATCGATACGCGATTCTGCCCAACCGGCGCCAAAACGGCGGGCCCAATCTTGCAGGGGCAGGTCGGTACGGTACAGGTTGGTGCCGTCCAGAGACGGGGGCTGGTTGGTGACTTCGTGGGTTTCGGCGAATGGGTGCAAGTTCACGGTGAGGCCTCCTGAAGAAAGGCCAAGGTCACTGCAGGCCTGAACTTCAGTTAAGCACCGACACCTCGCTTAAAAAAGTGGCATACCCGCCGAATTAACGGCGCGTTCACCCTCTACCAGCCACAGTACACGGCGCTCCAATACCGCCTGCAACGCCTCGAAACGCACGGGTTTGACAAGGCGGTCGGTTATGCCAATACCATGGCAGCTTTCGCGCTCCGACACATTCTGCGACGTACTCAAGGCGATCACCGGCAACTCGGCGCAGTCGGGTAGAGCACGAATCTGACAACACAATGAGAAACCGCCTTCAGGTACATCCAACAACACAGCGTCGAAACTGGCTCCCTGCAACGCCGCCAATGCCGCCGGGCCGCTGTCGGCAGTTTTCACCCGATAACCCAGCTTAAGCAACATACCGCGCACCGCCAGTTGGCCGACGCTGTTGTCGTCCACCAGCAGCACCGCGCACTCCTGCGGCGCGCGCTGCCGATCCTGCGCGGGCTTGGGTTCGCGCGGCGCCTGGCTGACCTCCATTTCCAACTGGAAGCGGCTGCCCTTGCGTGGCTCGGAATGATGGGTCAGGCGCCCGCCCAGCAGCTCGATCAGCTGTCGGCAGATCGCCAGGCCAATGCCCAGGCCACCGTATCCGCGGGTGGTTGAGCCATCGACCTGGAAGAAGCGCTGGTACAGGGTGGCCTCGTCGAGGAAAGCAAAGCCGATACCGGTGTCGGTGACAATAAAGCTCAGGCGCACATGCCCGTCACTGTGGGGCACTCCCACGACGCGCAGGCGCACTGCGCCTTCGTGGGTAAATTTGAAGGCATTGTCCAGCAGGCAATCCAGGCATTGCAGCAGTTTGTCGGCGTCGCCCACCAAGCGGTCCGGCAGCTCATCTGCGACGTCGATGGAAAACTCCAGGCGTTTGCTCTGAGCGCTGGCGCTGAACTGCTGGCGCAGGGTGTCGAGCACGCCGCGCAGGCTAAACAGCTGCGACTGGGCAGTCAGCCGCCCGGCCTGCAGCTCGGTGAGGGTGAGGATGCCGTTGACCATGCGCATCATGTCCCGCGCCGACCCGGCGGCGGTTTGCTGGTACTGCGCCAGGTCGGCGTCGAGCGGTACGGTCTGCATCAGTTCCAGGGAGCCGATCACCCCGTTCATCGGCGTGCGCAGTTCATGGGTCAGGGTGGCCAGGAATTCATCCTTGAGCCGGTTACTGCGGGCCAATTGCTGGTTGAGCACTTCGAGCTTCTGGCTGGCATCGAGCAGGATCTGCGCCTGTTGCTCGCGCATCGAATTGATGCGGTCGGCCAGGGCCAGGGACAACAGCGCCACTTCGATCGCCGAGCCGATCTGGCTGGCGTACATGGTGAGGAACACATTGGGCAGGTAGCCGAGCACCATCAGCGTATTGACCACCCCGCCCAGCAGGAACGCCGACCAGGCGATGATAAAGTAGCGCGCCATGCGCTGGCCGCAGTACCAGGCCTTGATGGCGGCGACAAAGATGGTCACGGTAAACACCAGCGCCAGGCCGGTGGCGAGTCGCAGCGCCAGCGCGTAGCTGGTCATCAACGACAGCAACATCACCACCGCGCCGCACGCCACCAACGCCAGCAACAGCCGGTTGATCCAGCGACTGTGCTGGGCGGTGTGCAGGAAACTGCGTGCGAACAAACTGCCAAACAGCGCCGCCGAGCCGATCAGGAACGGCACCGCGGCATTCGCCCACCACGGGTTGTTCGGCCAGAAGAACTCCACCGCCACGCCGTTCACCGACAGCTGGTACAAGCCGAACGAGGCGATATAAAGGATGTAATACAGATAACTGGTGTCGCGCACGCTCAGGTAAATGAACAGGTTGTAGACCAGCATTCCGAGCAACACGCCGTAGATTGCGCCGAGCACATACAGGCGCAGCGGCTGCTGCTCGAGGTACGCGGTGCCGGCCCAGAGTGTCAGCGGCGCCTGGATCGAACCTTGGCTCTGCAAACGCAAATAAATGGTTTGTTGCTGATCCGGCACAAAGTTGAGCTTGAACAGGTAGTTGCTCTGGCGCACTTCGCGGCTGGAAAACGGTAAGGCACTGCCGGTACGGGTGGTCAGCCGATAGGTGCCGGTGCCGTCGCTCTGGTACATGTCCAGATTGTTCAGCGGCGGATACGCCAGCTCCAGAAACCAGGTGCGCGGTGCACGGGAGTCCTTGGCGGTGTAATGCAGGTCGACCTTGAGCCAGAACACCGAACGCGAATAGCCGGCATTCAGAGTGGTTTTGTCATGGGGTTTGAACTTGCTGGCGTAGGCAGGGGAGCTGACGTCGGCGATGGTGAGCGCATCCGTCGGGTCTTCGAGCACTTGCATGACTCGGCCCAGCGGCAGGCTTCGCGTGTCCTGGTTGAACTCGATAGCGCTGGCGAGCATCGGCAGCCCGCACAACAATAGAATCAGCAAATAGCGCATAGAGCCCCAGCGTGGCGTGTCCGGTTATGTCAAAAGCCCCCCATTCCTTTTGAGAAGACGTACACCGGCGGTACATTAAGTTGTTTGGATCCACTTTAGCATAGCCGCCAGAGGCCATTGGACACCATTGAAATAATTTTTTGAAAGGCTCTAGGACGCGGCTTTCAGGGAGTTTTTGCGACTTGAAAAGCGCCAAAAAAGTGTCAGAACCGGGCCAAAATTCAACCAGTGCCAGACGGCCACGCAAAAAGCGTTTGGTGGTAAGCTCGCGCACCATGAATATCTACAGCTCTCGCCCTGTTGTCCTCTGTCTCTCCGGCCATGATCCCAGTGGTGGCGCCGGCTTGCAGGCAGATATCGAAGCCCTGCTGGCCCAAGGCTGCCATGCGGCCCCAGCCGTCACCGCGCTGACCGTGCAGAACACCGTCAACGTCAGCGATTTCCGCGTGCTCGACCGTGAGTGGGTGCTGGCCCAGGCCAACGCCGTGCTCGGCGATTCCGAAGTGGCGGCGGTCAAGCTGGGCATGCTCGGCTCTACCGCGATGGTCGACACTGTGGTCGAACTGCTGCAGGCGCACCCGCACCTGCCGGTGGTCTGCGACCCGGTGCTGCGCGCCGGTGGCGGTGGCAGCCTGGGCAAGGATGAAGTTGGCTATGCCATGCGCGAGCGGCTGCTGCCGTTGTCGCTGATTGCCACGCCTAACCTGCCTGAAGCGCGCATCCTTGCCGAACTGCCCGAAGGCACAGCGGACGAATGCGCCGAAAAGCTGCTGCCTTTCATCAAGCACCTGCTGATCACCGGCGGCCATGGCGACGAGCATCAAGTGCACAATCGCCTGTATGGTCGCGACGGCACCCGCCAGACCTTTACCTGCCAGCGCCTGCCCGGCAGCTATCACGGATCGGGTTGCACGCTGGCCAGCGCCTTGGCCGGGCGCATCGCCCAGGGCGAAGGCCTGGTCAGCGCGGTGCAGTCGGCGCTCAACTACACTTGGCGCACCCTGCGTGACGCCGAACAACTCGGCCAGGGCCAGTTCGTGCCGCGCCGGTTGCCGCTGGATTTCTGCTCTTAACAGCACACGAGGCCTGCCCGATGAAACTACGTGGCCTTTACGCCATTACCGACAGCCAACTGTTGGCCGGCAAATTTCTCGCCTACGTCGAAGCGGCGTTGGACGGTGGCCTGACCCTGCTGCAGTACCGCGACAAAAGCACCGACGAAGCCCGGCGCCTGCGTGAAGCCGAAAAGTTGCGCGAACTGTGCTCGCGCTACAAGACCCAGCTCATTATCAATGATGACGCCGAATTGGCCGCGCGCCTGGGCGTCGGCGTGCACCTGGGCCAGACCGACGGCCCACTGACCCCGGCCCGCTCGCTGCTCGGTTCCAAAGCCATTATTGGCGCGACGTGCCACAGCCAGATCGAATTGGCCGAGCAGGCCGCCAAAGAAGGCGCCAGTTACGTCGCCTTCGGACGCTTCTTCAATTCCAACACCAAGCCTGGCGCACCTGCAGCCACCGTTGAAATGCTGGCCGAGGCCCGCGCGCGCCTGCATCTGCCGATCTGCGTGATTGGCGGCATCACCCTGGAGAACGCCGAACCGCTGGTGGCCCACGGCGCCGACCTGCTGGCCGTGGTGCACGGCCTGTTCGGTGCCGACACGACCCAGGAAGTCACGCGCCGCGCCCGCGCATTCAACGACCTTCTTAAAATTTCAGTTTAGAGAGCCCGACCATGTCCCGTTCCGAAACCCTGTTTGCCAATGCCCAGAAACACATCCCCGGCGGTGTGAACTCCCCCGTGCGTGCGTTCAAGAGCGTGGGCGGCACGCCGCTGTTCTTCAAGCATGCCGAAGGTGCCTACGTCACCGACGAAGATGACAAGCGCTACGTTGACTACGTCGGTTCCTGGGGCCCGATGATCCTCGGCCACAGCCACCCGGACGTACTCGACGCGGTGCGCCAGCAGCTGCAACACGGTTTGTCCTACGGCGCGCCGACCGCCATGGAAACCGAGATGGCGGACCTGGTGTGCAGCATCGTGCCGTCGATGGAAATGGTGCGCATGGTCAGCTCCGGCACCGAAGCCACCATGAGCGCGATTCGCCTCGCCCGTGGTTTCACCGGCCGCGACAGCATCATCAAGTTTGAAGGCTGCTACCACGGCCACTCCGACAGCCTGCTGGTAAAAGCCGGTTCCGGCGCCCTGACCCAAGGCGTGCCAAGCTCGGCCGGTGTACCCGCCGCGTTTGCCAAACACACCCTGACGCTACCGTTCAACGACATCGCCGCCGTCGAGCAGATGCTCAGTGAAGTGGGCCAGGACGTGGCGTGCATCATCGTCGAACCGGTGGCCGGCAACATGAACTGCGTGCCACCGGCCCCGGGCTTCCTCGAAGGTTTGCGCGAACAGTGCGACAAGCACGGCGTGGTGCTGATTTTCGACGAAGTGATGACCGGTTTCCGCGTAGCCCTCGGCGGCGCCCAGGCGCATTACGGTGTGACGCCGGACCTGAGCACCTTCGGCAAGATCATCGGCGGCGGCATGCCGGTGGGCTGCTTCGGCGGCAAGCGCGACATCATGCAACACATCGCGCCGCTGGGCCCGGTGTACCAGGCGGGCACCCTCTCGGGTAACCCACTGGCCATGGCCGCCGGCCTGACCACCCTGCGCCTGATCAGCCGCCCAGGTTTCCATGCCGAACTGACCGACTACACCACGCGCCTGCTGGACGGTCTGCAACAGCGCGCCGATGCCGCCGGCATTCCGTTTGTAACCACCCAGGCGGGCGGCATGTTCGGCCTGTACTTCAGCGGCGCCGATGACATCGTCACCTTTGATGACGTGATGGGCAGCGATGCCGATCTGTTCAAGCGCTTCTTCCACCTGATGCTGGAAGGCGGCGTGTACCTGGCACCTAGCGCTTTCGAAGCCGGCTTCACCTCGATCGCCCATGGCGAGGCCGAACTGAAACTGACCCTTGATGCCGCCGAACGCGCTTTTGCTGCGCTGAAATAATCGGCCAAAAAATCAGGCGCCGCCCATGCGGTGCCTGATTTACTACTTTGCTTACAGAGAATTCTGACTTTTTTCGAGAAATCACCTGCAATCCGGCAGATAACTTGCCCAACCAGCAGAAAAACGAGTAAAGACTTTGTAAGCAGAGGCCTGCTTATTTCATAATGCGCGCTTATTGGATCCCACGAGGGTCCGCGCGCCCCGTCAGAGGTAAGTCGATTCCCATGAAACGCACCGGCCGCACCCTGGTTCTGGGCTGCCTGTTGCTCCTTCAGCCGCTGCTGGCACATGCACAAGCAGGCGGCAACTCGTTGTTAATCCCAGCGATGGGTCGTTGCACCCTCAATACCCAGCCAGACAGCCAGGCCGAAGCCCTGAGCGCGTGCCAGAAACAGGCCGATGGTGGGGATGCGCAGGCGCAATACGAGTTGGGCGAGTTCTACCATGACAGCAAGAACCCCGCCCGTGACCTCAACAAAGCCTTGAGCTACTTCGAGAAAGCTTCGTTGCAGGGCCATGCGCAGGCGCAGTTCCAGCTGGGCAACATGTTCTTCAAAGGCGAAGGCGTGCCGGCCAATAACGTCCAGGCATATATCGTGCTGAAAATGGCCGCGGTCAACGGCGCCGAAGACGCGCTGGACACCGCCGACGAAGTCGCCGAGCACATGCAGCGCGACGAACTGGAAGTGGCCACCCAGGTGCTGGGCCAGATTTTCCGCAATTACCTGCAGGAACTGCAGAGTGCGGATGGGCGTTCGCCGTTTTCGCCACTGCCCTGATGATTTGAATCAAGGCGACAACAAATAACCCTGTCGGTACGCCCTCGGGCCCGCAACATGGGCAATCGTCATACCGGCAGTTGCCATTCGCCGCACTGACCGAACATACAAAAGCCCTGCATGCGTGCAAGCCACCGGCGTTACATGATCGGTTATCGGATCAATGATTTCGGCCAGTATCTGTCCCGCCTCCAGGTAATCCCCTACCTGTGCGCAGAACACGATCAAGCCTCCCACCGGGCTCACCACCGGCTCGACCCCGGCCAACGGCGTTGGCGAGTTGAGTAACGCCGGTAACGGCGGCGCCTGGCCATCAATCGCTCCTAGCCGAATCAAGTAGTCGATCAACGCCTGGCAATCATCACGCGCCAACCCGTGATCCACATCGGCAACGCCGCGTAACTCCACGGTCACGGCAAAACCTGGCGCCGAAAAGCGCCCGCCAAACCGCGTCTGCATCTGCGCCCAGAACAACGTAAAGCTCTCATCGAACGACTGCCCACCGGCGTCCTTTGCCAAAAAGCTGGCCTTGGCGCCAAGGTAACGAGCCAAGGGCTCCACCTCTGGCCAGGAATCCGGCGACAGGTACAGATGCTGCACAGCCTCGAAATCACAATGCAGGTCCAACACGATATCAGCGTCACAGGCCAGCGCTTGCAGGGTCAAGCGCATCGATTGCAACGACGTCGCGGGCACTTGGCTCGCCAGTGTCTGCCGCAGGGTCGAGCGGATCAGCTGCAGATTGGCACCAGGATCATCGGTCAGCACGCCTTCGACGCAATCACCGACCTGCTGGCTGACGTCGACGAAGAAACGATTGAAGTTCTCCCGGCTGTCGTTATCGAAGCGACCTTGCGGCACGTCCATCAGCACTTGCTCCAGCCCCACGGAGTTAGCCACCGGTACCAGCACCACCGCCCAACGCAACAAGCCCGCCGCCTCCAGTTGCGCCAATCGCTGCTTCAGATGCCATAACACCAACATGCCCGGCAACTCATCGGCGTGCAGGCCCGCCTGGATGTACAGCTTGCCCGTCGCGCTGGCCGGGCCGTAGTGGAAACTGTAGATGTGCCGCGCCGTACCCGGCACGGCCGCCAGCAGTGGATGCACGTGAGTCTGCATATCGGCCTCCTATCGGCTCGGATCGAGAAAGCTCAGCCAACGTCGCTCAGCCAGGCGAAATGCCCCCACCAACGCAAAGGTAATGCCCAGATAAAGAACTGCGGCCAAGCCGAATGACTGAAAGGTCAGGAAGGTGGCGGCGTTGGCGTCCCGCGCAACCTTGAGGATGTCCGGCACGGTGGCCGTGAATGCCAACGTGGTGGAATGCAACATGAAAATCACCTCATTGCTGTAGTAAGGCAATGAGCGGCGCAAGGCCGAGGGCATGATCAGGTGGACGTACAGCTTCCAGCCACTGAACCCCAGGGACCGGGCGGCTTCGATTTCACCACGTGGCATCGCGCGGATCGCGCCCGCGAGTATTTCCGTGGTGTAGGCCCCGGTATTCAGGGCGAACGCCAGTAAAGTGCAATTCAATGCTTCACGGAAAAATGCATCCAGCACAGGCTGTTCGCGCACGGCGGCGATACTGTAGATCCCGGTATAGAAGATCAGCAGCTGGATATACAGCGGCGTGCCGCGAAACAAGTAGGTGAAACCTTGGACCGGCCAGCGCAGCCAGCACCGGGATGACACCCTGGCGATAGACAAAGGCACTGCCAGCAGCAGACCAAGAAACAGCGAGGCACTGGTCAGCCATAGGGTCATGGCCAGGCCGGTAACTTGTTGACCGTCGGAATAGAGGAACGGCCGCCAGTATTCCTGGATCAACTCGATCATGGTGATGGCTCCTGCACACCGACGCCGAAACGACGCGCCAGCCAGCGCAAGACGAGGTTCGAAACGCTGCTGAGCAACAAGTAGATCAATGCGGCCATCAGCAAAAAGGCCAATAACTGCTGGCTGCTTCTGCCCGCGACCTGGGCGACCTTGACCAAGTCCGACAAGCCAATGATCGACACCAGCGCAGTCGCCTTGAGCAAGACCATCCAGTTATTGCCAAGCCCCGGAAGGGCGAACCGCATCATTTGCGGGAATATCACATGCACAAAGCCCTGGCTGGAGGTCATGCCCAAGGCCTTGGCGGCCTGGAACTGGCCGCGGGGCACGGCCAGCAAGCCCCCCCGAAAGGTTTCGGTGAAATAGGCGCCATAGATAAACCCCAAGGTGAGCACGCCGGCGCTGAATGGGTCGATTTCGATGTAGGCCAATCCCAGTTCCTGCGTCAGACGACTCAAACCGGTCTGCACCCCATAGAAAATCAACAGCATCAACAGCAAGTCGGGCACCCCGCGAATCAGCGTGGTGTAGAGCTGTGCGCAGAAGCGCCAGGCCTTGACGTTTGACAGCTTCGCGCCGGCACCGAGCAGGCCGAACGCCAGCCCCAGCAGCAGTGACAGCAGCGCCAGCTGCAACGTGACCCAGACACCGCGCAGCAACAGTGGCGCAAAACTGTCCAGCGTCGAGACGAATTGAGTGAAGGTGGACGACATGTTTGCGCTCTCGCTCGCCATTGAAAGACGGTCATTGACCGCTGAACATGTTCACACCTGGAAAGTACTGGTCTTGCAGCCGAGCGTAGGTACCATCGGCGTGCAGTGCCGCCAGGCCCTTATCCAGCAGGGCTTTGAGGGCATGATTGCCCTTGGCTATGCCGATGGCGCTTTTGGAAGGCATCAATTCACTCTCGATCGGCGACCCGAGGACGAACCCCGCCCCCTGGGCCGTGCGCAAAAATCCGCTTTGCGCTTGTTGTGCATCCTGCAATGAGGCTTGCAGCCGCCCTGCCACGAGATCGGCATACACCTGTTCCTGATCGGCATAAGCCACGATCTTCACACCCTGCCTGGCAAGCACTTGGCGGGCATAGACCTCCTGGGTGCTGCCCTGCAAATAGCCCACAGCCGTACCCTTGGTCAGCTCAACGCCGGGACGGGACACCATGGCGGTGGGGCTGGAAAACACCTCGGAGGAGAAATCAATCACCTTCTCGCGTGCGGCGGTGACCGTCACTGACGCGAGGATAGCGTCGATCTTGCCGGCATTCAGACTGGGAATCAGCCCGTCAAAATCACTTTCAACCCATTGGCAGCGAACGCTCAACTGAGTGCAGAGGGCGTTACCGATATCAACTTCGAAACCGGTTAAAGTGCCTTGTTTGTCTTTATAGGCAAACGGCGCGTAATTGGGATCAGCACCAAACCGAATGACGATATAGTCATCGGCAAACAGTGGCGTGTTTAATAAAAGAACAGCGAATAACATCAGGATTATATTTTTCATTATTGTATTCCTCGTTATTAAATAAACGCGGGACTGACTACACTTCGATAAACGGAATCTCTCGCCGCACCCACAAAGAATCAGCGGGCGCATCAAACTCCCGTGCCATTCGATGCCCGGAATACACCGCAGCGGCAATCGTGCCGGGCGCCACGCAATCGCCAACCACCGTCAGCGTGCCAATGCCGGCCGCGTGCAACTGTTCGGGTGCGCTATTCAGCGCCTGGTACAACGCCTGCTCGGGTTCGCGGGATGTGACCAACAACAAGGAAGCGGCGGGAATGAAGCGTGTCCGCTCGGTGTAGACACACCCGGCAACCAGACCTTCTGGCGTACAGCTGACCAACGTATGGGACGGGATGATGGTGACATCCAGCTCCAGCAGGCGACGCTGGATACGGTGTTGCTCAAGGGTGTTGTGGGTCCAGGCCGCCACATCCGCCGCGGGGGTGACGAATATCACTTGCACGCCGCGCGCCACCAGATGCTCAGCCAATACGCTGCCCATGTAATAGTGATCGTCGTCGAACAGCAGCACCGGTGAAGCCGGCAGGACACCTGCCATCAGGTCATCCGGCGTGATAGCGGGCAGGCTTTCCAGGCCCGGTAACGGTCGACGTAGGGCGCGTCCCAAACCGTCCCGCCGCCAGTGGGAGCCGGTGGCAATAAATACATGCCGTGCGGCGAAGTCCAGGATGTCCTGGGCCTGCAAGCGACTCTCCCGATAAATCTCAACCGACGCCAGGCGACTCAAGGCGTCCAACCGATAGTCGATTACCCGCCCCCAACTCGCCAAGCCGGGAAGCCGTGACTCCAGCGCCACCCGCCCGCCAAGGGTGCGCAAGCTGTCGACCAGTGCCACGTCCATACCGCGAGCGCCCAGTATCCGCGCGCACTCCAGCCCCGCTGGCCCTGCGCCGACCACCAGCGCCCGCTCAGGGTGATGCGCACGACTGACCGACTCGGGGTGCCAGCCGCGCCGCCACTCCTCACCCATGGTCGGATTTTGCGTGCAGCGCAACGGCGTGCTGGTGTGGTCGCCACTGACACAGACATTGCAGCCAATGCACTCACGGATCTCATCCGCGCGTCCTGCTTCTATTTTCTTCGGCAGGAAAGGATCAGCGATGGAGGGCCGGGCGGCCCCAATCAGGTCAAGTACGCCACGGCGCACCAGGGACACCATGGTATCCGGCGATGTAAACCGCCCAACGCCCACGACAGGCTTGCTGGTCAGCGCCTTCAAGCCCAACAGGAAGGCCTCCTGGTAACCTTCGCTAGCAAACCGTGACGTGACGCTGTCGTTGGACCAATCGGCGACGTTGACGTCCCACAAGTCCGGCAGCTCCGCGAGCATCGCGAATACTTCAGCGCCTTCCCCTTCGCGCGACAGGCCGCCAGCCTGTTGCTCATCCACCGCCAGGCGTACCGCCACGGCGCAGCGATCACCCACCGCATCGCGGGTGTCCTCGATCAGCTCGCGCAACAGGCGCACGCGGTTTTCCAGCACACCACCGTATTCATCGGTGCGCCGGTTATTGCGCGTTGTCAGAAAATGGAACGGCAGGCCCAGGTCATGCCCGGCATAGACATAGATGATGTCAAACCCCGCTTCCCGCGCCCGCAGTGCGGCGGCCCGGTGCATGGCGCGCAACTGCTGGATATCGGCACGGCTCATGGCGCGGGCCTGTACCGGGTCATAACCACGCACCGGCGTATTGGAGGGCGCCCAGGGAATCTCACGACTGTAGCGGTTGGGTGCGGAGTAACCATTGAATGCCAACTCTATGCCGGCCAGTGACCCGTGCTGGTGGACGGCCTCACACATCAGCGTGAGCGCCGGAATGTCGCGCTCATCCCACAAGCGCGCCTCTATGTAGGGAGAGAACTCGCTCTGCGGGCTGATCTCACATTCTTCAGTACAGACCACGCCCCACCCGCCTTCGGCTTTTATCCCACGCATGCGTGCCATGGCGGAAGGGTGCACATGGCCCATGCCATTGCAGTGGGGTACTTGATAAAAGCGGTTACGGGTACGTACCGGGCCTATTTGTACCGGTTCAAATAAAATGTCATAACGAGGATCGCGCACAGGGCTACTCCCGAACAGATAAGTCCGTTGATGACTGCGTCATAAGAAAGTCGGTGTTAAGTAATGCCAGGCGATAGAACGCTATGCCCTTGTATTCCAGGGCAGAAATTTTTTGATGGATATTTAATTAAAAAGACGGAACTCATGTTCCGATGAAACAGGCTTTTTATTATTGATATATTCATGGCGCCCTCTCTGCATAGGCAAAATCTGCTGTTTTTCAAGCAGAATGTCCATGCACGAGAGCCAAGAATCAGAAACGCCCTACAAAATAATTGAGCGCTACTTCTCAGGCATTGGCATCGGAAACGGCATCACATTGCTGGTGCCCCGCGCCTCGCTGATCTTCGGCGTGCCCAGGCGCTCGACCTCGTCGATGCGCACAATCGAATGCATCGGCACAAAGCTGCGCACCACGCCTTCGAACTGCGCCTTGAGTTTTTCCTCGCCCGGGTCGACGACCAATTGGGTGCGCTCGCCAAAGACGAACTCTTCCACTTCCAGGAAGCCCCACAGATCACTTTGATAGATCTGCTTGGCGTACATTTCGAACACCTGGCCCTGGTTAAGGAAAATCACCTTGTAGATTGGAGCTTCACGTTTGGTCATGGTGGGCGAGCAACACATCGGGGATATAAAAGAGGGCGCGAACTATAGCATGGCACCCGATGCACAACGCTAGGAACCAATGGGCATGCCCCCTATAATGCGCGGTTCTTTACCACCAGTTGACGATTCCCATGGCCAAGAAGCTTTATATCGAAACCCACGGTTGCCAGATGAACGAGTACGACAGCTCGCGCATGGTCGATCTGCTGGGCGAACACCAGGCCCTGGAAGTCACCGCCCGTGCCGAAGATGCCGACGTAATCCTGCTCAATACCTGCTCGATCCGCGAGCGAGCCCAGGACCGTGTGTACTCGCAGCTGGGCCGCTGGCGCGAATTGAAACTGGCCAACCCGGAGATGGTGATCGCCGTCGGCGGTTGCGTGGCCAGCCAGGAAGGTGCCGCGATCCGCGACCGCGCGCCCTATGTCGATGTGGTCTTCGGCCCGCAGACCCTGCACCGCCTGCCGGAAATGATCGACGCCGCACGCATCACCAAGTTGCCGCAGGTTGACGTCTCGTTCCCGGAAATCGAAAAATTCGACCATTTGCCCGAGCCACGTATCGACGGCCCGAGTGCCTATGTGTCGGTGATGGAGGGCTGCAGCAAGTACTGCACCTTCTGCGTGGTGCCCTACACCCGTGGTGAAGAAGTCAGCCGGCCGTTTGACGACGTGCTGGCGGAAATCATCCACCTGGCCGAAAACGGCGTGCGTGAAGTCACCTTGCTGGGCCAGAACGTCAATGGTTACCGCGGCCTGACCCACGACGGGCGCCTGGCGGACCTGGCGGAGTTGATCCGCGTGGTCGCCGCCGTCGACGGTATCGAGCGGATCCGCTACACCACTTCGCACCCGCTGGAGTTTTCCGACAGCCTGATCCAGGCCCACGCCGAAGTACCGGAGCTGGTCAAACACCTGCATTTGCCGGTGCAGTCGGGCTCCGACCGCATTCTGTCGGCGATGAAGCGCAACCACACCGCCCTGGAATACAAATCCAAACTGCGCAAATTGCGCGCGGCGGTGCCGGGCATTTGCATCAGCTCGGACTTTATCGTCGGTTTCCCCGGCGAGACCGAAAAAGACTTCCAGCAGACCATGAAGTTGATCGAAGACGTCGGTTTCGACTTCTCCTACTCGTTCGTCTACAGCCAGCGTCCCGGAACCCCGGCCGCCGACCTGCTGGACGAAACCCCGGAAGCGCTGAAAAAAGAGCGTTTGAACGCGCTGCAGCACCGCTTGAACCAGCAAGGTTTCGAGATCAGCCGACAAATGGTCGGGTCGACCCAGCGCATCCTGGTCACCGACTACTCGAAAAAAGACCCTGGCGAGTTGCAGGGCCGGACCGAGAACAACCGAATCGTCAACTTCCGCTGCGATAATCCGACCCTGATCGGCCAGTTTGCCGACGTGCACATCGACGCGGCGCAACCGCACTCGTTGCGCGGGTCGTTGGTGCAATAACAACCTGGTCGACACGGTTCAAATGTGGGCGGGGGCTTGCCCCCGATAGCGGTGTGTCAGCATCAGTTGAGGCATCTGATTCGCCGCCATCGGGGGCAAGCCCCCTCCCACAT
>NZ_JBAWDE010000282.1:0-6654 GCF_049590575.1 Pseudomonas sp. | reverse complement strand
GGCCACACGCCAGGGGAATGTCCGCCACGCTCGCGTTGCGCCACGGGCACGTGGCCACGTCCTGGCAGCCGTCGATCAAACCGCGTCGCGTCGGGCTGAGGTCTTCACCGCCGAGGATCAAGTTCAGCCTGGCAGGCGGCAGCAGTGCGTCGAAACGGTCCAGCAAACCGGACAAGGCACCGTCAGCGTGCGCCAGGTCCAGGGGCAACCGCGCCAGCAGCTTGCGCACGCTGTTCGCTTGTGTCGGGCGCACAGGCCCTAACCAGAGCGGCCACCTTATTGGTCGTGTTCGCACGCGTCGATGCCTCCCCGTCCGGTTGCTTTGCATACGGCAAAGCCCAGCAACTTCCATGCCCCGAATGCCCGCGCCGCAAGGCTTATCTCCAAAGGCATAGCCCTTTTTCCAGATTGAGAAGAATTTCCCCATAGGAAAGTATCTCTCCCAACAGGAAACACAACTCACCCTGGAGGAGCCCGCATGACGCACACCCTCAGCCGCCCCATCGTGGTGATGCAATCGGCAGCGGCCAGCGCAGAATTCATCCGCGACCTGCACCGCCCCTTGCTGCTGAACGGCGAGCAACCCGACTTCACCCGGCGCCTGCAACAGGCGCTGGCAGGCGCCACGGTGGGCTGCCGGCTCTACCTGCTGGGGGATGAAGCCTTTGTGTGGCGCATTCACGGCGAGGCACGCGCCGCCGGCCTCGAAGACGACGAGATCAGCATGACCTGCACGCTCGGCCTGCGCCAGGTGTACTGCGCGCACTGTGGCCTGACGCAAGCTGCCGGGCCGGCCGCCGTGTTGAGCTGCATCGGTTGCCACGTCGGGCTGGAAGTGCGCACGCATTTTTCCAGGCGCCTGGGCGCGTACCTCGGCGTGTGCATCAACCCCGACCAGCCCTATGCGGGGTTCCAGCCATGAACGCGACCCTCACCGTGCAGGTCAGCGCCGCGCGCATGCTCACCCCGGTGGTGCGCGAATTCACGTTGATTGCCTGCGACGGCAGCCTGCCCGGCTTCTCGCCCGGCAGCCATGTGCAGGTTCATCTGCCGCTGGCCGAGGGCAAGGTGCGCAACGCCTACTCGCTCACCAGCGACCCGGCGCACACCGGGCACTACCGCATCGCCGTGCGCCTGCAAGAGGCCTCGCGCGGCGGCTCGCAGTACCTGCATCGCCAGGTGCAGGTCGGCGACACCTTGCAGATCTCGCCACCGGCCAACCTGTTCGCGCCCCATGGCACCGCACGCCTGCATATCCTGATCGCCGCCGGCATCGGCATCACGCCGTTCATGGCTTATATCGCCGCGATGCAACAGCAACAGGCCGATTTCGAACTGCATTACCTGTTCCGGCCGGGCCTCAGCGACGCCTATCTCGATGAGCTGCAACAGCGCCTCGGGGCGTGCCTGCACACCTACGACCAGCGCCCTGATCTGAGCCGGATACTCGGCAATCGGCCGCTGGGCAGCCACGTCTACAGCTGCGGCCCGCAGTCCCTGCTCGACGCGGTTGAGCAGCAGGCCACGCGCCTCGGCTGGCCGCCCAGGCGCGTGCACGCCGAGGCGTTCAAAGGCGCACAAGCGGGCCAGCCCTTCGAGCTGCACCTGTTGCGCAGTGGCCAGCGCCTGCGTGTGGAGGCCGAGCAAAGCCTGCTCGAAGCCCTGGAGCACGCCGGCCTGCAGGTGCCCAACCTGTGCCGTGGCGGGGTCTGCGGCCAATGCATCACCCGCCACACCGGCGGCGCCATCGAACACCGCGACAGCTTCCTCAGCCCGGCCGAGCAGGCCGAATTTCTGATGCCCTGCGTCTCGCGCGGCAGCGGCCCCTGCGTTTCGCTGGACCTATAGGAGTGAGTGCCATGCCCCTGCAATCGAGCCCCGTGCTGAGCTATCGCGACGACTTCAGCTTTCGCAACAGCCCGGCGGCGATCCGCCGTTTCCCCTTTCCGTTTAGCGAGGACAGCTACCTGTACTCGGTGAATATCGAGCCGGCCACCTCCCGCGACCCCGGTTCGGTCTATGAGCACGCCTTCGACATCGACGAGCACTACCGTTCGGAAATGGCCGAACGCGCCCTGGTGCTGGACAAGGACCCGCGGCGCTACCTGGTCATGCCGCACATGCACGTGGCGGCCTGGGATGCGCTGCAAATGATCATGGAACACCTGGCCACCGACTACCCGCAGGGGTTCAGCCTGACGCGTGACGGTGACCACTGGCATTGGCGCAACCACCTGCTGGACATCGATCAGGCATTTATCTTCGGCGACGCCGCCAGCCTGCCCTGTGCACCGCTGGAGTACATCGGCCGCCAGGTGCAGGGGGATTTCGCCCTGCTCGACCAGCGCGACGGCGACCTGTACATGGACGCCGGCCTGATCACCGGCCCCGCCGACTGGTCGCTGGCGTTCGACGCCGGCATGAGCTTCAAGCAATGGCATGCCCCGGTGCCGATGGCCCATCAAATGGGCGTGTTCGACCGCGCCTTGAAATACCTGCTCAACCTGCAGGTCGGCCAGCCAGTGCGGCGCCTGAACTGGACGCTGACCATCAACCCGCGCCTGGATTCGTCCCCCGAGACCTTCCATGAATGGGGCGCCGACCGCGGCCAGATCACCGCACAGAACGTCGGGCAGCAGGTGCACCTGCGGGTCGAGCTGCAAGTGATGGCGCGCCTGCCCCGCAGCCACGCGGTGATGTTCAGCATCCGCACCTACCTGATCAGCCTCGACGAGCTGGTCACCCAACCCGGCTGGGGCTGCCGCCTGCACCGCGTGCTGCGCGACCTGCCCGAGCCCATCGCCGACTACAAGGGCATGACCCGCTACCGCCACACGCTGGTCGAGTGGCTGAGCCAATTCGACCCGCAGGCCTGACCCCTTTCTTCTACGACAAGGAACCCCACATGACCCACTCATGGCGTATCTCTGCACTGGCCGAACGGCACCGCGCCCTCGGCTCCAACCTTGAAGACTGGAACGGCATGGGCACTGCCTGGACCTACAGCAGCGCGCTGGCCGACCATCACGAAGCGATCCGCACCCGCGCCGGGCTGATGGACGTGTCCGGCCTGAAAAAAGTCCACTACGTGGGCCCCCACGCCGAAAGCCTGTTGCAGTGGGCGACCACCCGCGACATCGCCAAGCTCTACCCGGGCAAATCGGTGTATGCCTCGATGCTCGACGAGGATGGCAAGTTCGTCGATGACTGCATCGTCTACCGCACCGGGCCCAATGCGTTCATGGTGGTGCACGGCGCCGGCACCGGGCATGAAATGCTCGTGCGTTCGGCCCAGGGCCGGCAAGTGGCGGTGCTGTTCGATGACGACCTGCACGACCTGTCGCTGCAAGGCCCGCTGGCGGTGGATTTTCTCGCCGAACACGTGCCCGGCATTCGCCAGCTGCCGTATTTCCATCACCTGCAAACGCGCCTGTTCGACCGCCCGGTGATGATCTCCCGCACCGGCTACACCGGCGAGCGCGGCTACGAGATTTTCTGCAAGGCCGCCGACGCGCCGTTGTTGTGGGACAGCATCCTCGAACAGGGCGCCAGCCTGGGGATCATCCCCTGCGCCTTCACCGCCCTGGACTGGCTGCGGGTGGAAAGCTCGCTGATGTTTTTCCCCTACGACAACTCGCAGATGTACCCCTTCGCCGACCAGAAAGCCGGCGACACCCTCTGGGAAATGGGCCTGGATTTCACCGTCTCCCCCGGCAAACAAGCGTTCCGAGGCGCCGAGGAACACCTGCGCCTGCGCGGCCAGGAGCGTTTCAAGATCGCCGGCGTATTGCTCGAAGGCGTACGCCCGGCCGAGGCCGGCGACACCCTGTGGCAAGGCAACCGGCAGGTCGGCGTGATCACCTGCGGCATGTACTCGCGCCTGAGCAAACGCTCGATGGCGATTGCGCGCATGAGCGTCGCTTGCGCCAAACCGGGCATTGCCTTGCAGGTGCGCGGCAGCCTTGAAGCGGGCGCCGTGACCCACGCCCTGCCCTTCGACGACCCGGAAAAAACCAAGCGCACGGCCAAGGGCTGAGCCTTCCTTCACTGAATTCAGGAGCCTTCGATGGACGCCTCCCGCGAACATTACATCCTCAAGATCACCTGCCCAGCGGCGTCCGGGATAGTCGCCGCGATCAGCGCGTGCCTGGCCCACCAGCAGTGCTACATCAGCGAGCTGGCGCAATTTGACGACGAGTTCACCGGGCAGTTTTTCATGCGTGCGGTGTTCCGTTTCAACAGCGGCGTCAGCGGTGACAGCGGCGCCCTGCGCAAGGGCCTGGGCGACCTCGCCGGCGGCTTCGACATGCAGTGGCAGCTGTTCAGTTCGCGCCAACCGACCCGCGTGCTGCTGATGGTCAGCAAGTTCGACCACTGCCTCACCGACCTGCTCTACCGCCACCGCAAGGGCGAGATGGACATGCACATCACCGCCGTAGTCTCCAATCACCTCGACCTGCGAGCGATGGCCGAGCGTGAGGGCATCCGTTTCATCTACCTGCCTGTCAATAAAGACAACAAGGCCAGCCAGGAAGCCGAGCTGCTGCGCATCATCGAAGACACCCAGACCGACCTGGTGGTGCTCGCGCGCTACATGCAGATCCTGTCCGACGGCCTGTGCCAGCAGCTATCGGGCCGGGCAATCAATATCCATCACTCGTTCCTGCCCGGTTTCAAGGGCGCCAAGCCCTATCACCAGGCCTACGACCGCGGCGTGAAGCTGATCGGCGCCACTGCCCACTACGTCACCAGCGACCTCGACGAAGGCCCGATCATCGAGCAGGAAATCCAGCGCGTCGACCATACCCACCTGCCCGACTCCCTGGTCGCCATCGGCCGCGACACCGAAACCGTGGCCCTTTCCAAAGCCCTGAAATACCACCTGGAGCACCGGGTGTTCATCAACCAGGACAAGACAGTGATCTTTCGCTGAAACCTTCAGGAGGCACGCTCATGACTTTACGCGTAGCAATCATCGGCGCCGGCCCGTGCGGCCTGGCGCAACTTCGCGCCTTCCAGTCGGCCCGCGACAAGGGTGCCGCCATCCCCGAACTGGTGTGCTTTGAAAAACAGCAGGACTGGGGCGGCATGTGGAACTACACCTGGCGCACCGGCCTGGATGAAAACGGCGAACCGGTGCACGGCAGCATGTACCGCTACCTGTGGTCCAACGGCCCCAAGGAATGCCTGGAGTTCGCCGACTACACCTTCGAAGAGCATTTTGGCCGCCCCATCGGCTCCTACCCGCCGCGCGAAGTGCTGTGGGACTACATCAAGGGGCGCGTGGAAAAAGCCGGGGTGCGCGAGTACATCCGCTTCAACAATGTGGTGCGCCAGGTCACCTTCGATGCACAGACCCAGCGCTTCACCCTGCAGGCCCACGACTACAACAGCGACACCCTGACCAGCGAAACATTCGACTACGTGATCAACGCCTGCGGCCACTTCTCCACGCCCAAGGTGCCGTACTTCGAAGGCTTCGAACAGTTCGCCGGGCGCATTCTGCATGCTCATGATTTTCGCGAAGCGCTGGAGTTCAAGGACAAGCACCTGCTGATCGTCGGCAGCAGCTATTCGGCCGAGGACATCGGTTCGCAATGCTACAAATACGGCGCGCGCAGCATCACCAGTTGCTACCGCAGCGCGCCGATGGGCTATGCCTGGCCGGATAACTGGGAAGAAAAACCGCTGCTTCAGCGCCTGGAAAACAACCGCGCCTATTTTGTCGATGGCAGCAGCAAGCACATCGACGCGGTGATCCTGTGCACCGGCTACAAGCATCACTTCCCGTTCCTGCCGGATGAGCTGAGCCTGAAAACCGACAACCGCCTGTGGCCGATGAACCTCTACAAGGGCGTGTTCTGGGAACCCAACCCGCGCCTGATCTACCTTGGCATGCAGGACCAGTGGTACTCCTTCAACATGTTCGACGCCCAGGCCTGGTACGCCCGCGATGTAATCCTCGGGCGCATCGCGCTGCCCAGCCAGGCCGAGATGGTCGCCGACAGCCAGCAGTGGCACGCACGCGAACAGACCCTGGAAACCAACCAGCAAATGTTCGAGTACCAGGGCGCCTACATCCAGCACCTGGTGGACGCCACCGATTACCCGAATTTCGACATCGCCGCCGTCAACCAGACCTTCCTGCACTGGAAGCACGACAAGGCGGAAAACATCATGGGTTATCGCGACAAATCCTACCGCTCGCTGATGACCGGCACCCAGTCGCCGCCGCACCACACGCCGTGGCTGCAGGCGCTGGACGACTCGATGGCGGCATACCTGGGTGAACCCGCAACGCCCATCAAGTCGGTTGGCTGACGATGAACGCACCGCGTGTTTCCCAACCCCGCGAACCCGGACTGTTTGCCCGCGCGCCAGACCAGGAACGTTACCGCGTGGCCGCAGGCGGCGTGACCCTGGTCGACTTGCAGCCCGGCGACGGCCTGCAAGTAATCGACATCGAAGGCCGGCAAACCTGCGAGCTGCTGGCCCTCGACGCCAACGGGCGCAGTGCCCTGGCCAGTTGGGGCCTGCACGGTGCCAAGGCTTGTCGCGTGCCCCAGCGTGTCGGCCAGGCGCTCAGCCGACGTGGCATCGACCCACACACATTGCCCCAGGCCGCTTCGCTGTGGGATGACGACAGCCCGCCCG
>NZ_JBAWDE010000281.1:0-5816 GCF_049590575.1 Pseudomonas sp. | reverse complement strand
GAACAATACGTTTGCATCCAGGAACGCGTCCTGGGCAAACACCTCTTCACCGGCGCGCGCGGCCCGTTCGGCTTCGCTGCCATGGCCCAGGCCGTCGGCCATCATCACGGCGAAGCGCCCGGGCCTGATCGCCAGGTGCCAGGCATCGCCGCAGGCCGGGTCGTGGTGCAGCGAGTGCTGGCTGACGCCATAGCGGATGTCTTTGGCGCCGCAGGCGCGTGGATACAGGCGGGCGAGCATCGCGGTGCCACGCGAGTCGGCGTATACATCGAACACTTGCGCCACGCGTGAAATCGCGCCCATGCCGATACCCTGGGTGCCGCCGGTGGAAAACCCATCCACCAGGCAGCTGTCCAGGTCAAAGCCCTGGCCACGGTCCACGGCGATCATCTCCACGCCCTGGTTGCCCGTAGCGCGCAAATGCAGCTCGCCATGCTCGGCATGCTTGAGGATATTGCTCGCCAGCTCCGTGGCCACCAGCGCCACGCGCCCGGCATCGGTTTCATCAAACCCCAGTTGCTCGGCCAGCTGTTGCGCGGTGCGCCGGGCATAGCCGACCTGGCTCACATCCTCGATCAACAGCACCTGGGTCAGGGCACTGGGAATGTTCAACTCCATCGGGTGATCGTCACGCGGGTGCCTTTGCCGGGCTCGGTGTCCAGTTCAAACTCGTCGACCAGGCGCTTGGCTCCGGTCAGGCCCAGGCCCAGGCCACCGCCGGAAGTCCAGCCATCGGTCATCGCCAGCTTAAGGTCGGGGATGCCGGGGCCTTCATCGCGAAAGGTCAGGCGCAGGCCGGAGCGGTGGTCCTTCTCGACCACGGCCCAGTCCATATAGCCGCCGCCGCCGTAGACCACGGTGTTACGCGCCAGCTCGCTGACGGCGGTCACCAGTTTGGTCAGATCGATCAGGCGCATGCCGCATTCCTGCGCCAGCCTGCGTACCAATTGTCGGGCCAGCACTACGTCCTGTTCGATCAGCACGGGATGCGTGCCGCTGCTGGCTTCGGTCATGAGTGTCCTACCCGGTCGCGCAGCAGTTTCATGCCGCGCTCGACGTTCAACGCGGTCGCCACGCCAGGCAAGGTCATGCCCAGCTCCACGAGCGTGATGGCCACGGCCGGCTGCATGCCCACCAGCACGGTCTGGGCATCCATGATGCGCGACAGGCCGGAAATCGTGCCGATCATGCGCCCGATAAACGAGTCGACCATGTCCAGCGCGGAGATATCAATCAACACGCCCCGCGCCGAAGTGCGGCTGATACGTTCGGACAGGTCGTCCTGCAGGGTCAGCGCGAGTTGGTCGTGCATGTCCACCTGGATGGTCACCAGCAGGAATTCGCCCATCTGCAAAATAGGGATGCGTTCCATACTTAAACAGCCTTGCTGATGGTGACGCCCAGGCGCTTGAGGGCCAGCGCCAGGGCGTCCGCCAGGTTAGCCTTGGTCACCACGCCTTGCAGGTCGAGGCCCAGGTGCACAATGGTCTGGGCGATTTGCGGGCGTACGCCACTGATGATGCAGTCGGCGCCCATCAGGCGGATGGCGGTTACGGTTTTCAGCAGGTGTTGGGCCACCAGGGTGTCCACGGTCGGCACGCCAGTGATGTCGATGATGGCGATTTCCGAGCCGGTGTCGACGATGCGCTGCAGCAGCGATTCCATGACCACCTGGGTGCGTTGCGAGTCCAGGGTGCCGATCATCGGCAGCGCCAGTACACCGTCCCACAGCTTGACTACCGGGGTGGAGAGTTCCAGCAGTTCTTCCTGCTGGCGCTTGATCACCGACTCACGGGATTTCTGGAAAGTACGGATGGTGTGCATGCCCAGTGCGTCGAGCAGCTCGGAGATTTCCCACAGTTGCTCGGCCAGTTGCGCTGGTTGCTCGGCATACTCGCGTTGCAGCAGGGCAAACATCGGGCCTTTGAGGGCGAAGATGAAGCTGGCGGTCTGCTGCGAGTCCTGGCCGATCAATGCGCGGCTGTGGGAGAGCTTCTCCAGGAAGACCCGGGTTTCAGCCCAGCTTTCCTGGCCAACCTGTTGCGAGCCGCCTTGCTGGAGTGCGGCGATCAGCAGGTTGAGGAAGTCGCCGGCCTGTTGTTTGAGGTCTTCGCCCTTGACGTTACGCGTGGCCCCCGAAGCTTCGAGGCTGGCAACCCATTCGGTGAGCAGGGTAGTGCGATGGGTTTGCAGTGCCTGGATCGTGTGAGCTTGCAGAGTTGCCACGGGGAACCTCCTTGAATGCTTTTGATGAATGACGAGCAATTTATACTAAAATGCGCCAATTTGAATTGTTTCGAGTGTTTTCGTTCCCTTGCCGCAGCCCCTATGGGCCGGGCGCTTCAGGCGAGTGCGGGATTTGCCTGGCGCGTTTGATTAGCCTGCGCTCGACAGCCGGACGATAATGCCGCTCATCCCGACTCAATTGGCCGCCTTTCCGTGATCATCAACTTCGACCTCAACGATCTCCAAGCCTTCCGCGCTGTGGTAGACAAGGGCAGTTTTCGCGGCGCCGCCGAGGCCATCCGTATTTCGCAACCGGCCCTGAGCCGGCGCATCGAAAAGCTTGAAACCGCGCTGGACGTAAAGCTGTTCGAACGCACCACGCGGCGGGTCAGCCTGACCATGGTGGGCCGCGCGTTCCTGCCGCAGGTCGAGCGCATGCTCGATGACCTCGACGTCGCCTTGATGGGCATCAGCAACGTCGCCTCCACGCGCATGGGTAACGTGACCATCGCCTGTGTGCCGTCCACCGCGTACTACTTCATGCCCCACGTGATCTCCGAATTCCACAAGCTGTACCCGAAAATTCGCCTGCGGGTGCTGGATGCGAGTGCCGGTGAAGTGTGCAATGCGGTGGAAAGCGGCGAGGCGGATTTCGGCGTGAGTTTCAGCGGCAGCCTGGCCGATGAGGTGGAATTCGAGTTGCTGTTGCAGGAGCGCTATGTGCTGGCATGCCGGCGTGATCACCCGTTGGCCGGGCGTGACAGCGTGCCCTGGGCCGAAGCCTATGAGCATGACTACATCACCGTCGACAAAACCTCGGGCAACCGCTTCCTGCTGGACCAGGCCCTGCGCGGCGTGCGGGTGAAAAAGCCGAGTATCTGCGAGACGCACCACGTGACCACGATGATCGGGCTGGTGGAGGCTGGGCTGGGGGTGGCGATGGTGCCGTCGATTGCGATGCCGGCGCTGGAACACCCGATTCTGGTGAGTGTGCCGCTGGTGGAGCCGCAGGTGATGCGCAACGTGGGCTTGATCAAGCGCCGCGGGCGGACGTTACCGCCAGCGGCGCTGGAGTTGGAGCGGTTGGTGCGGGAAATGCCGTTTCGGTCAGCGTGACACCGAGTCCAGGCCGGTGGATTGCACCACCGGTTGCGCCTCGGGCGAGGCCATGTACTGCAAGAGTGCCTTGGCCTGCGCGGGGTGCTCGGCATTGACCGGAATGCCCGCGGCAAAGCGTGTCACGGACTGCACGTCTTCCGGGATCTTGCCGACGTAAGTCACCCCTTTGACCGGCAACAATTCCGCGACCTGCTGCAAGCCGACTTCGTAATCACCCTTGGCGACCTGCTCGGCCACCGGCACGCGTTCGATCATGGTGCCCTTGGCGGGCATTCCGAGCTTTTTGAACAGCTCTTTCTCGACATACACACCGCTGGCGCTGTCCGAATACGCCACCGACTTGGCCTTGAGCAGCACCGCCTTCAATTCTGCATCGGTACCGATCTGCGGTTTGGCCGCACCTTCCTTCACCACCAGGCCGATGCGCGAGTCCGCCAGTTCCACGCGGGAAGCCGGGTCGACCTTGCCCTGCTTGATCAGCTCATCCAGGGCGTAGCCGACCATGATCACCACGTCGGCGTGCTCACCACGAGCCAGCCGGTTGGGAATCGCTTCCGGCGCCTTGCCCATGGACGGGCCGAGAACGGTGTCGAGGGTGTCGCCGCTGTGCTGGGCGTATTGCGGGCCGAGCAGTTTATAAGCGGCAGTGAAACCACCGGAGGTCATCACCTTGAGCTGTTCGGCCTGAGCCGTCAGCGCCAGGGCGCCGAGGGCCAGGGCTGTCAGGGTCTTGAACAGAGGCTTCATTGCGCGGCCCCCTGCATGACCTGCCCGCGGGTGTTGGCGCGACGATACAACGCCAGGGTCGAGAGCAGGGCGCACAGCGCTGCGAACATCATCCAGTAGGCCGGCGAGGCCTTGTCTTCGGTGATGTGGATAAACCAGGTGGAAATCGCCGGGGTAAAACCACCGAAGATTGCGGTCGCCAGGCTGTAGGCCAGGGAGAAGCCCGCCACGCGCACTTCCACCGGCATGATTTCCGTCAGGGCCGGAATCATCGCGCCGTTGTACATGCCATAGAGGAAGGAGAACCACAGCAGGGTTTCCAGCATATGCGCGAAGCTTGGGGCGTTAACCACGTAGGACAGTGCTGGATAAGCCGTAAGCACGGTCAGCACGGTCATGGCGATCAGCACCGGCTTGCGGCCGAAGCGGTCGCTCAAGGTGCCGCCGATCGGCAGCCAGACAAAGTTCGACACAGCCACCAGCAGGGTCACCAGCAGTGCATCGGACGTGCTCAGTTGTAGCACGGTCTTGCCGAAGGTCGGTGCATACACAGTGATCAGGTAGAACGCGGTGGTGGTCATGGCCACCATCAACATGCCGCCAATCACCACTGTCCAGTTTTTCACCAGGGTCGCCATGACTTCGCGCATGGTCGGGCGATGCTTGCGGTTGGCGAACTCTTCGGTTTCTTGCAGGTTGCGCCGCAGGATGAAGATGAACGGGATGATCACGCAACCAATCGCAAACGGAATGCGCCAGCCCCAATCGGCAACCACTGCCGGGTCCATCCACACGTTCAGGCCGTAACCCAGCGCGGCGGCGACGACGATGGAGATCTGCTGGCTGCCCGATTGCCAGCTGGTGTAGAAGCCTTTGCGGCCCGGAGTAGCCATTTCGGACAGGTAGACGGACACGCCGCCCAGTTCAGCGCCGGCTGAGAAGCCCTGCAACAGGCGGCCCAACAGCACCAGCAGCGGCGCCCACAGGCCAATGGTGTGATAACCGGGCACCAGCACGATCAACAGCGTGCCGCTGGCCATGATCGACAGCGTCACGATCAGCCCTTTGCGGCGACCGACGTCATCGATGTAGGCACCCAGAATGATTGCGCCCAACGGCCGCATCAGGAAGCCCGCGCCGAACACGGCAAAGGTCATCATTAATGACGCAAACTCATTAGCGGCGGGGAAGAACGCGGCAGCAATATAGGTGGCGTAGAAGCCGAACAGAAAGAAATCGAACTGTTCGAGGAAGTTGCCCGAGGTAACGCGGAATACCGCACCAACTTTAGAGCGGGCAGAGTCGGGCCGGGTAGGGCTAGTCATGGTTTTGTGTCTCCAGCGTTCTTTTTAAAGTGCTTGTTTCGCTTAAGACCTGGAATAGTGGCTGACACATTTAGAAATGATAAGTGACAAATTTGGATAGATTGATGTTCATTGGCTATCAATCACGATGGCCTTCAAAAATCCTGCCCTGTTCTATGCTGCTGGGTGTGACCCATGCTTACGGATAGGAGGTGGCAATGGCTGACGAACACAAGCGCCGCGATGCGCCGGAACGCGAGCAACCACGGCAGCGCGAAGAGCAAAAACCGCAAACCTGGAAACATCCCGATGATGGGACAGAGCTTTCCGAGCGCGACCAGGAGCGCCCGTTGAAGCCTTAACATCAGGATAAACGCAGTCCAAATGTGGGAGCGGGCTTGCTCGCGAACGCGGTGTGTCAGTAACTGATCTGTTTACTGA
>NZ_JBAWDE010000280.1:0-23395 GCF_049590575.1 Pseudomonas sp. | reverse complement strand
TCGCGAGCAAGCCCGCTCCCACATTTAGATCTCCACACGTCTGCCCATTTCAGCTAAATCGCGAGGCTTCAACGGATGAGAATCCTCGGCATTCTTTGCCTGCTACTCACATTGAACGGCTGCAGTTCGCTGCTGTTCTACCCCGAACCCGGCCTGCCGTTCACGCCGGAGAAAGCCCACCTCGCGTACCGCGACGTCACGCTTACCAGCGCCGACGGCGTGAAATTGCACGCCTGGTGGCTGCCGGCCAAACCTGGCGTGCCACTTAAGGGCACGGTGCTGCACCTGCATGGCAACGGCGGCAACCTGGCCTGGCACCTGGGCGGCAGTTGGTGGTTGCCCGAGCAGGGTTATCAAGTGCTGTTGCTGGACTATCGCGGTTATGGCCTGTCGCAAGGCAAGCCGTCATTGCCGGCGATTTACCAGGATGTGGACGCCGCGTTCAGCTGGCTCGACCAGGCCCCTGAAGCCCAGGGCCAGCCGCTGATCGTCCTCGGCCAGAGCCTGGGTGGCGCGCTGGCAGTGCATTACCTGGCTGACCACCCGCAGCGTCAGTCCCAACTCAAGGCGCTGGTACTCGACGGCGTGCCCGCCAGTTATCGTGACGTAGGACAATTCGCCCTCAGCACCTCGTGGTTAACATGGCCGTTTCAGGTGCCGTTGTCCTGGCTGGTGCCGGACGCCGACAGCGCGATCAATGCCATGCCGCAGCTGACCGGTGTGCCCAAGCTGCTGTTCCACAGCCTGGATGACCCGATTGTGCCGGTGGCCAACGGCATCCGCCTGTACCAGGCCGCCCCGCCGCCACGGGTGTTGCAGTTGACCCGCGGTGGCCATGTGCAGACCTTTGCCGACAAGACCTGGCAAACCGTGATGCTGCGTTACCTCGACGATCCGCAGCACTTCAACGGGCTGCGTCGCCTGGGCGAAATTCCGAACTTTCCAGTTCCTAAAGTTGATTCATCAGAGAGCCCGCAATGAGCGAAGAACGCAACATGATCCCGCTGATCCTCACCGGTATCGGCACCATCATCGGAACCGTCGGTTGCCTGTGGTTCTACGGCTACCTGCACTTCGCCAAACCGGAAGATGCCCTGCTGCTCAGCGACTTCACCTTGCTCAAAACCGTGCCCGGCGAGGACTACAAAATCTCCCTGACCCCGGCCGCCCAAGTCGCGCAATGCGTCGATGGCGTGCTGGTGATGTTCGACACTGAACAGAAAGGCCTCAGCGGAGTGCTGGTCAATAACAAGAAGCAGGCCGTGCGCTGCATGGGCCAGGCCACACCGCAATTGCAGGAGTAACCCGTAGCGTATCAAATGGAATCTACCAGGAAATATTTGGAACCGTCTTCCGTAAGACGCCACTGAAAGGGGTGTCAGTGTTGCTGACACCTAACTTACGCGTAGCGAATCTGGGAGTTAAAAATGGATCCGATGGCTGCTATTGGTGCGATTGGCAAGATGATGGAAATGATGAAGGGCCTGGAAAGCCTGGCTCAGCAAGGTGGCGGGCAGAAAGGGCCGGGCGGTGCGGGCGGTGCGGAGGGCGGGCAGGGCGCCGAGCAAGGCGGCATGGACCCGAAGAAAATTTTGGACATGATGATGGGCGGTGGCGGTGATCAAGCGGGCGGTAAAGACATGGCATCGATGATGCCGGAGAGCGACACCGGTCGTAAAATCGAAGTCTAAGCATTAAAAAAACCCACCATGAGGTGGGTTTTTCATAACACGTCAATCAATCAGTTAGCCATGGAAGAGCGTGGCTTGACCGGTTGATTGTCGTTGGAGATGGTCACTTCAACGCGACGGTTCATGGCACGGCCCGACACGCTGCCGTTGTCGGCAACCGGGTATTCCTTGCCGTAACCCTGGGTCACGATGCGCGAGATATCCACGCCTTGCTGAGCCAGTGCACGCTGTACGGAAGCGGCGCGGCGCTCCGACAGGCTCTGGTTGTACGCGTCCGAACCGGTGCTGTCGGTGTAGCCTTCGACGATCACTTTACGGTCCGGGTTATCGCGCAGGAACTGAGCCAGTTTGGTGATATTCACCAGGCCGCTGGATTTCAGGTCGGACTTGTTGGTCGCGAACAGCACGTCACCGAAAGTCACCAGCGTACCGCGATCGGTTTGCTTGGCGTTCAGGCTGTCTTGCAGTTGCTTGATCTGCGCGTCGCGAGCTTGCAGCAGTGCGCGGGCACGTTCGTCACCGGCGTTTTTCAGCTTGGCTTCGGATTCGCGCAGCACGATGGTGTCTTTGGCCACTTCAACGCGCTGGTTGGTCAGGTAGGCCAACTGGTCAACTTTCTTCTCGTCTTCTTTGTCACGGTAGGCCTTGTCAGCCTTGTCCAGCCAATCGCTGGCGTCTTTGGTTTCCAGCGCCGCCAGCTTGGTAGCCTGAGGGTTGGTTTGCAGGGACGAGTAGTTGGTCCGTGCATTTTCCAGGTTGGCGTTCGGCGGGGTGGAGCAAGCTGCCAGCGCAACGCTCATCGCTAACAGGGCAGGGATCATCAATTGTTTACGCATAGTCGTGTCGTCCTTTCAATTCGATATCAGGTGCGATTCAGTCAAGGGGCTCGGTTTATTTCTGCTGAATAGCAGCCGGGCGCATGCCTTCCTGACGCAGCTCGTCAACAGCCTTCTGGGAATCCTTCACAGCCTGCTCAGCCTTGGCAGCCTGGGATTTGCGCTCAGCGACGCGAGCATCCCACTCGGCTTGTTCAGCCAGGCGACGGGCTTCGTCGTAGTTTTTGTCGTGCATGGCAATCTCGGCTTGCTTGAGCTTGTCCTGAGCCGACTTCATTTCCACGGCTGCGTACTCGGTGCCGCCGGCGCTGACCGCGCTGTTCACCGCCGATTGGGTCACGGCGTATTGCTCGGTCGGAGGGTTGCCGGCGCAGCCAGCCAGAACGAAGCTGGTGCCGATTGCCAGCGCGGCCAACTTCAGCCCGCGCAGATGGTTAAACGAGGATTTGGCAGTGCTGGTCTTCATCGTCTTCAACTCCATTAGGTAACTCCTGGAAAACATCAAAATCCATGTCACTGGTCAGCGGTCGAAGGCCTCGTGGTCAAGCCCGAGATACCCTTTCAAACGGCCGTTCCAAGTGATGGCTTACTGGCTGTGACCGGAGGCTTTTTTCAAAAGTTCAGAGAAGATGGCGATTTGCCTAAAAAAATATCTGACTGAATGGTCAGTGTTTAAAACATGGAACTTTCGCCGCGCCCAGCGGTACCCCGGGCCTGCTGGAGGCCCGGAATACAAGGGTTTCGTGGGTTTATAACGCGATCTTTCAGTGTTTGGAATCGTCGGCGCTGGTCGACAAATCATGCAGGTAACGACGCGACAGCGTCAAAAAGCGCGGGGTCGGGCCGACGTCTTCGTACAGCGGGTCGCCCTCTTCATCGGTGGCAATCACCTGCTGCCCCTTGACGTAGGGAAAGCTGGCTTCCAGCTCTTCAAGGGCGGCGCCGATCAGTTCGCCAAGCAGTTCCTCGGTGTTGCGCTTGGGGTACATCTCGGCGATGGCCGCCAGCCTGGCGGCGGCCTCCACGTCCAGGTGGATGGCGTACTCAGTCTTGGTCAAGCGACCCTTGGCGTTCTCTTCCCAATGCTGGGCCAGTTCTCGGATTTTCATGGCAACCTCAATAAAGCCTGCTGAAGCAGGCGGTGATGAGTGTCCAGCCGGCGGTGCGAATAAACGCGGCGGCTCAGTATTGAGACTAGCTGCAACTCACAAGGTTTAAAGTCTTGTCATAAACCGATGCTGTCGGCACTCTGGAAAACCTGCGCGTCCCGGATTTCTGGCTGGAGATTGGCTGATGAGTGATATCGATGCACGCTTGCGCGAGGATGTTCACCTGCTGGGTGAGCTGTTGGGCAATACCATTCGAGAGCAATACGGCGATGATTTTCTCGACAAGATCGAGCAGATCCGCAAAGGCGCCAAGGCTGACCGGCACGGCGCCGGCGATGAGCTGAGCACACGTCTCAACCAGTTGCAGGAAGACCAGTTGCTGCCCGTGGCGCGGGCGTTCAACCAGTTTCTCAACCTGGCCAACATCGCCGAGCAATACCAGCTGATTCACCGGCGCGATGAGTCGCAACCGGCGCCGTTCGAATCCCGCGTACTGCCTGAGTTGCTGGCGCGCCTGCAGAGCGAGGGGCACAGCAATGAATCCCTGGCCCGCCAGTTGGGGCGCCTGGAGATCGAACTGGTGCTCACCGCCCACCCCACCGAAGTTGCGCGCCGCACGCTGATTCAGAAATACGATGCGATTGCCGCGCAACTGGCGCTGCAGGATCACCGTGACCTCACTACGGCCGAGCGCGAGCAGATCCGCCAGCGCCTGCAACGGCTTATCGCCGAAGCCTGGCACACCGAAGAAATCCGCCGCACCCGGCCCACCCCGGTGGACGAGGCCAAGTGGGGCTTTGCTGTGATCGAGCATTCGCTGTGGCATGCCATCCCGAATTATCTGCGCAAGGCCGACCAGGCCTTGCACGCTGCCACCGGCCTGCGCCTGCCGCTCGAGGCTGCGCCGATTCGCTTTGCCTCGTGGATGGGCGGCGACCGTGACGGCAACCCGAATGTCACCGCGCCGGTCACCCGCGAGGTTTTGCTGCTGGCGCGCTGGATGGCCGCTGATCTGTACCTGCGGGACATCGATCACCTGGCCTCCGAGCTGTCGATGCAGCAAGCCAGCCCGGCATTGCAGGCCAAGGTGGGCGACAGCGTCGAGCCTTACCGTGCGCTGCTCAAGCAACTGCGCGAACGCCTGCGCGCCACGCGCAATTGGGCGCATGCCTCGCTGACCGCCAGCACCCCGGCGCCGGCAGATGTGTTGCAAAACAACCGTGACCTGCTTGAGCCGCTGGAACTGTGCTACCAGTCGCTGCACGAGTGCGGCATGGGCGTGATCGCCGACGGCCCGTTGCTCGATTGCCTGCGTCGCGCGGTGACGTTTGGCTTGTTCCTGGTACGCCTGGATGTGCGCCAGGATTCCAGCCGCCACTCGGCCGCCATGACCGAAATCACCGACTACCTCGGCCTGGGCCGTTACGAGGACTGGGACGAAGACGCACGCATCAGCTTCCTGATGAAAGAACTGGCCAACCGTCGCCCGCTGCTGCCGGGCTATTTCAAGCCTTCGGCCGATACCGCAGAAGTCCTCAACACCTGTAAGGAAGTGGCCGCCGCGCCGGCCGCTTCGCTCGGTTCCTATGTCATCTCCATGGCGGGCGCCGCGTCGGACGTGCTCGCGGTGCAACTGCTGCTTAAAGAGTCGGGCGTACAGCGGCCGATGCGCGTGGTACCGCTGTTCGAAACCCTGGCCGACTTGGATAACGCCGGCCCGGTGATCGAGCAACTGTTGCTGCTGCCGGGCTATCGCTCGCGCTTGCAGGGCCCGCAAGAAGTGATGATCGGCTATTCGGACTCGGCCAAGGACGCCGGCACCACCGCCGCCGCCTGGGCGCAGTACCGCGCCCAGGAACGCCTGGTGGATATCTGCCGCGAGCAACAGGTGGAATTGCTGTTGTTCCACGGTCGCGGCGGTACCGTCGGGCGTGGCGGCGGCCCGGCCCACGCGGCGATCCTGTCGCAACCACCGGGCTCGGTGGCGGGGCGTTTCCGGACCACCGAACAGGGCGAGATGATCCGTTTCAAATTCGGCCTGCCGGACATCGCCGAACAGAACCTCAACCTCTACCTGGCGGCAGTGTTGGAGGCGACCCTGTTGCCGCCACCACCTCCGCAGCCGGCGTGGCGGCATTTGATGGATGAATTGGCGGCAGATGGTGTCAGCGCTTACCGCGCCGTGGTGCGGGAAAATCCGCAGTTCGTCGAGTACTTCCGCCAGTCGACGCCGGAGCAGGAACTCGGCCGCCTGCCCCTGGGCAGTCGCCCGGCCAAGCGCCGTGCGGGCGGTATCGAAAGTCTGCGCGCGATCCCATGGATCTTCGGCTGGACCCAGACCCGCCTGATGCTGCCGGCCTGGCTCGGTTGGGAAGCGGCGTTGAGCAAGGCCCTGGAGCGCGGCGAAGGCGAACTGCTGGGGCAGATGCGCGAGCAATGGCCGTTCTTCCGTACTCGCATCGATATGCTGGAAATGGTGCTGGCCAAGGCCGATGCGGATATCGCGCGCCTGTATGACGAGCGGCTGGTGCAGCCGGACCTGCTGCCATTGGGCGCGCACTTACGCGACCTATTGTCGCAGGCATGCAACGTGGTGCTTGGCCTGACCGGCCAGTCGCAACTGCTGGCGCACAGCCCCGACACCCTGGAGTTCATCCGCCTGCGCAACACCTACCTCGACCCGCTGCACCTGTTGCAGGCCGAGTTGCTGGCGCGTTCGCGGCAACAGGAGGCAGCGCAGGACAGCCCTCTGGAACAGGCGCTGCTGGTGTCCGTGGCCGGGATCGCGGCGGGTTTGCGCAACACCGGCTAAGGTTTTTTGCGTGTTCTCAACGGCTTGCGGTTAAACCCCGACGACCGCCCCGAAACGGGCGGTCGTTGTTTGGGCAGCCGGGTTGCACTCAGGCACACCCTGCCTATGACGTAAGCGCCGCGCGGGTTCCTGCGACTTTCGGCGGCTTGTGTGCTTAAGGTCTGCTGTGTATCTTGATCAGCCTTTGGCCGTTTGTGCGGCCTGAATCCTATATTTACGAGATTGGCCCCACGCGGCGAATCCGAGCGTCATCTCTATAAAAAATTGAGGAGCACATCGATGCGCGTCATTCTGCTGGGAGCTCCCGGGGCCGGTAAAGGTACTCAGGCAAAGTTCATCACCGAAAAATTCGGCATTCCACAAATCTCCACCGGTGACATGCTGCGCGCTGCGGTTAAAGCAGGCACCCCGTTGGGCATTCAAGCCAAAAGCATCATGGATGCCGGTGGCCTGGTTTCCGATGACCTGATCATCGCCCTGGTCCAGGACCGTATCGCGCAGCCTGACTGCGCCAATGGCTTCCTGTTCGACGGTTTCCCACGCACCATTCCCCAGGCCGAAGCCTTGGTGACGGCCGGTGTCGAACTGGACGCCGTGGTCGAAATCGCCGTTGAAGACGAAGAAATCGTTCAGCGTATTGCCGGGCGTCGCGTTCACGAAGGCTCGGGCCGCGTGTACCACCTCGTCTACAACCCGCCGAAGGTTGCGGGCAAGGACGACGTCACCGGCGAAGACCTGGTACAGCGCAAGGACGACACCGAAGAAACCGTGCGTCATCGCCTGTCGGTCTACCATTCCCAGACCAAGCCGCTGGTGGACTTCTACCAGAAGCTGTCCGCCGCCAACGGCAAGCCGAAGTACAGCCACATCCCTGGCGTCGGCTCCGTTGAAGCGATCACTGCCAAGGTATTGCAAGCGCTGAGCTGATCCAGCCCTGAGCTTCACGCTGACGGCCCGCTTGCGGGCCGTTGTTGTTTATACTGGCGCACTTTTTTCTGACTTGGACACCTACACCGATGAGCACCCTGCTGGCCCTGGACACCGCGACTGAAGCTTGCTCTGTTGCCCTGTTGCACGATGGCAAGGTAACGAGCCACTACGAGGTGATCCCGCGCCTGCACGCGCAGAAGCTGTTGCCGATGATCAAGCAACTGCTGGAAGACGCGGGCATCACCCTGGCTGCCGTCGACGCCATCGCCTTCGGCCGTGGCCCGGGGGCGTTTACCGGTGTGCGTATCGCCATCGGCGTGGTCCAGGGCCTGGCGTTTGCGCTGGAGCGTCCGGTATTGCCGGTCTCCAACCTGGCCGTGCTGGCCCAGCGCGCGTTGCGTGAGCAGGGGGCGCGGCAGGTCGCGGCGGCCATCGATGCGCGGATGGATGAAGTCTATTGGGGCTGCTACCGCGAAACCGCCGGCGAAATGCGCCTGGTTGGCGTGGAGGCTGTGCAGCCTCCGGAATCCTCGGTATTGCCGGTTGACGCCAGTGGCGACTGGTTCGGTGCGGGCACCGGTTGGGGTTATGGCGAGCGTATTGGCGTGCCGCTGGTGGGCCAGGATGCTGCAATGTTGCCGCATGCCGAAGACTTGCTGGCGTTGGCACGCTTCGCGTTCGAACGTGGCGAGGCAATTCCCGCCGATCAGGCTGCACCTGTTTACCTGCGCGATAAAGTCGCTCAAACCAAGGCAGAGCGCGGGATAATTTGACCGCAAAAATGATGGCAATTTGGTCTGAAAGTCGCCAATCGTCAGAATTTGCCCCAGTTTTTAAACCTTTTACAAATTATGTGTTCTAGTTATCACCAGAGCATTTGCGCGCTACGGATTGCGCCACTAAAATGCCATCACTGATACCGAGTTCGCATCGATGCGTATAGACGGATTTTCCTCACAGTCCTACCCCCTCAAGCGTAAGCCGCGTAAGGCAAACGTCACGGTAGACGATTCCGTCGAAGATTCGCCGGACTTCATCGAAGTCCAGTCTGAAGCTGCCTCCAATCACCAAAGTTCTGCCGGCGCTCGTATCAGCGGTGTTCCCGCTCGCCAGCAAGACATGGTGTTCCCGCGCTCCATGAGCAAAAGCGTCGCTACCGCCCTGGCGAGCTACCTGACCACTGCCGGTTTTGTCGAATGGGACATGGAAGTGCTGGGCCTCGATATCCACATCTGATGCGTTTGCCTTACTTCATCGGTTGCCCGTCCTGGAGCGAAAACGCCTGGCGCGATTACCTGTACCCCGTCGATGCGCGCTCCAGCGACTACCTCGCGCTGTATTCCCAAGTTTTCAACGCCGTTGAGGGCAATACCACTTTTTATGCTCGACCCTCGGCCGCCACCGTGCAGCGCTGGGCTGAAATCATGCCTGATGATTTTCGCTTCACCGCCAAATTCCCCGGTGACATCAGCCATGGCGGCGACCTGCGTGAGCAGTTGCCGGCAGCCGAAAGTTTCGTGGGGCTGATGAGCCCGCTGGGTCAGCGCGTCTCGCCCTTGTGGCTGCAACTCTCGGCGAGCTTTTCGCCGCAACGCCTGGGCGAACTGGCCGGTTTTATCGATGGGCTGGAGCGGCCCCTCGCAGTCGAAGTCCGCCATCCTGAATTTTTCGCCAAGGGCGATGCCGAGCGCATGCTCAACCGAATGCTGCGTGACCGTGGCGTCGAACGCATCTGCCTCGACTCGCGCCCGCTGTTCAGTTGCACGTCGACCTCGGCGGCGGTGCTGCATGCCCAATCGAAAAAGCCCAAGGTGCCGCCACGTCCCGCCGCACTGACTCAGTTTCCCCAAGTGCGTTTTATTGGCCATCCAGAACTCGAGGCTAACGACCCCTTCCTGATCCCTTGGGTGGAAAAAGTCGCCGGCTGGATCGAGGAGGGGCGCACGCCCTACGTATTCCTGCACACCTCGGATAACCGCCTGGCCGCGCAGCTGGCGTTGCGCTTCCACGATAAGTTGATGGCCAGGTTGCCCGGCTTGCCAGCGCTGCCGACCCTGCATCGGGAACCCGCAGCGGAGCAACTGGGGTTACTCTAGGGCTCCTTTTCTCGCCAGGAGTCAGTCATGGATGCCCAAACCCTTCGCGCCGAAACCTTCAAGGCTTTGCATGAGCGCGACCGCGCCTTCGTGATGCCCAACCCGTGGGACGCAGGCTCGGCAATCATGCTCGCCAGCCTGGGATTTGAAGCCCTGGCCACCACCAGCGCGGGTTATGCCTTCAGCCTGGGCCGCCCGGATGCCGAAGGTGCGCTGTCCTTGGAAGACACCCTGGCGAATGCCCGCATGATTGTCGGCGCGACCGCGTTGCCGGTGGCAGCCGATTTGGAGAACGGCTTCAGCGATACCCCGGAGGGCTGTGCCCAGACCATTTTGCGTGCTGCCGCCAGCGGCATTGTCGGCGGCTCGATTGAAGATGCGACCGGCATTGCCGTCGACCCGATCTACCCGTTTGACCTGTCCGTGGAGCGGGTGGCCGCCGCCGTGGCTGCCGCGCGCAGCCTGCCATTCCCGTTCACGCTCACCGCCCGTGCCGAAAACCTCCTGCATGGTCGCCTGGACTTGCCCGACACCCTTCGCCGCCTGCAGGCCTACGCTGAGGCCGGCGCCGACGTGCTCTACGCCCCCGGCCTGCGCAGTGCCGAGGAGGTACTGGCGGTGGTCAAGGCTGTCGCCCCCAAGCCGGTGAATGTGTTGATGTCCGGCGGCCTCAGACTCAGTGTGGCGCAACTCAGCGAAATGGGCGTCAAGCGCATCAGCGTGGGCTCGGCGATGGCGTTGGCGGCGTATGGCGAGTTTTACCGGGCGGCGCAGGAAGTCTATGCGACGGGCACTTTCAGTTTTACCGAGCGCTCGATGCCTTTCAGCCAAGCCAATCAATTCTTCAAGGGCTAAGCGGTGCGGTTTTTCCATGTGGTGGGTGTGTTGCTGATAGTTGGTGGCGGTTTTGCGTTCGGTGTGTGGCGCGGCTGGGTGCCGTTTCCGTCGGAGTGGAACCCCTGGGCGCCGCTGGATGTACGCGCCAGCCCGAACCTGCTGACGCGTTTCAAGCTCGGGCGCCTGCAGGATGATCCCGCGCTGTGCGACCAGGTGCTGAAAACCTCGGGCTTGCGTGTCAGTCATCAAGCGGACTCACCGGCCGATGCCGCCTGCCCACTGCGCAACGTGTTGCGCGTGCAGGGCGCCGATGTGGGTTTAAGCAGCAGCTTTCTCGCCAGTTGCCCGCTGGCCGTGGCGTTCGCGCTGTTTGAGCGCCATAGCCTGCAACCCGCGGCCCAGGCGGTATTTGGCCAGGCGGTCAGGCGGGTCGATCACTTGGGCAGTTTTGCCTGCCGCAATGTCTATAACCGTGCCGAAGGGCGACTCAGCCAGCATGCCTCGGCGAATGCCCTGGATATCGCCGGCTTTCGTCTGGCGGACGGGCGCAGCATCAGTGTGCTCAAGGATTGGCCGGGGCAGGGCGACAGTGCGCGGTTCTTGCGCCAGGTGCGCGAGGGCGCGTGCAAGGATTTCAACGTGGTGTTGAGCCCGGACTACAACGCTGCGCACCGCAACCATTTCCATCTGGACATGGGCCGCTGGTCGGTGTGTCGCTGAGGGCTTACGCGGCCAGGCGCAGGTTGTTGGCGATCAGTGGGCGCGCCCAGTAGTAGTCGAAGTCCAGGGCTTTCTGTTGCGCCACCAGTTCTTCGGTCGGGTACGGTGTGGCGGGCGGTGGCAACAGGTCCAGTTCGAACTCGGCAATCGGCAGGTGCAGCGGGCGGGGTTCCGGCGCCGGGCCGGGCTCCGGCAGTGGCTGGCCGGCGGTCAGCACGATCGGGCGAACCCAGCCGCTTTCGAAATTCTGCTGGCGTTGCTGGGCGACGATTTCTTCTTCCGGGAATGGGACGGGGGCCGGTGGCAGCAACTCGGTCTCAAACTCGGCGATCGGCAGGAACAACGGCTCAGGCGGGGCGATCTCGGTGTCTTTCACGTCGCACTCACGCTGGGTGAGAATCTGCGACAGCAGGTCGGCGCCTTCGCTCGGCTCAACCGCCGGGTCCTTTGGCGCAGGGGCCTTGGCGGCGAGCGCGTCCGGCGTCTCACCGAGCTGCTCGGCCAGCGCCCGGGCGAAGAAGTCCTGCCACACATGACTCACCCCGGCCAGCGCTTGAGTATTGCGCAGGCCGTAGTGGTTATGGGTCGGCAGTACACCGATGGTTAGGGGAAGAATGTCTGACATTTTTCTCGGTCGACGCTCAGCTCTGGCAAAATACCTGACTGTTGTTTTTATCGGCCGCCGTTTGCCGATCCTTAATTTTTTTGAGCGTAGTGATTGATGAGCGAACAACCCGCGGCCAGCCGCATCCAGGTCGAAGCCTTGGCCGAAGGTTTCAAGGAGCGGGCCCAGCAATGGGCCGAGCAGCTTGGCTTGCCGTTAACCCTGGCCGATGCGGATTTTTCCCTGCAAGTCGGCGAACAAGGCCTGCAACTGCAACAGCTCGGGCCTGACGCGCCGGGGCCGGTGCGCGTCGACTTTGTGGAAGGCGGTGCCGCGCATCGGCGTCTGTATGGTGGGGGCAGTGGGCAGATGATCGCCAAGGCCGTGGGCATCGCCCAAGGCGTACGGCCACGGGTGCTGGACGCCACCGCCGGGCTGGGCAAGGACGCTTTCGTGCTCGCCAGCCTGGGGTGCGACATGAGCCTGATCGAGCGCCAGCCGCTGATCGGCGCCTTGCTCGAAGACGGCTTGGCGCGTGCAGCGCAGGATTTTGAAGTGGCGCCCATCGTGGCGCGCATGAAGCTGCTCAAGGGCAACTCCATCGACGTGATGCTCAACTGGCAAGGCGAGCCGCCCCAGGTGATCTACCTCGACCCGATGTTCCCGCACCGTGAGAAAACTGCGCTGGTGAAGAAGGAAATGCGCCTGTTCCGGCCGCTGGTGGGCGATGACCCGGACGCACCGGCCCTGCTCGCAGCGGCGCTGGCGTTGGCCAGCCATCGCGTGGTGGTCAAACGCCCGCGCAAGGCGCCGTGCATCGCAGGGCCGAAGCCGAGCCATGCGCTGGATGGCAAGTCCAGCCGCTATGACATCTATCCGAAGAAAGCGCTTAAGCCATAAGTTTTCATCGGCTTTGAGGGCTTCTTCGCGAGCCAGCCCGCTCCCACTTTGCAATGCATTTCAAATGTGTGTGCGGGCTGGCTCGCCAAAGCGCGCGTCCACGCGCTACAAGGCTCAGGGCCTGTAGGCCCGCATAAACAGCCCCACCACCTCCTGCACATGGGCTTCGGCGGCTTCCTCGGTCAGTTGGCCGCCGCAGCCATACAGCAGGCGGAAATTCGCAGTGCCCTTGAGCAGGCAGAAAAAGTGCTCGGCTGCCCTGAACGGTTTGTCGATCTGCAGGGCGCCGCTCTGGTCGATCTTGCCGAGCAGGCGCTCCATGCCTTGCAGCATGCGCATCGGGCCTGCTTCAAAAAAGATCTGTGAGAGTTTCACGTCCTGACTGCCGGTGGTCATCATCAGGCGATGCAGGTTCACCGACTCTTCGCTGTTGATCAGCCGGTGGAACCCGCGCGCGATATTCAACAACACAGTCTCCACCGGCATGCCTTGGGGCAATTCAAAGTACATCACCGGCAATTGTTCTTCGCACTTCGCCACCACGGCGGCGGTAAACAAGGTTTCCTTGTCGGTGAAGTGGCTGTACACGGTCAGTTTCGACACGCCGGCCTCAAGGGCCACTGCATCCATGCTGGTACTGGCGTAACCATTGCTCAAAAACAGGATCTTCGCTGCTTCGAGGATTGCCTGGCGTTTTGCCATGTCCTTGGGACGCCCGGGGCTATTGGTGTTTACAGGATTGTCGGACATTTTCACCTTTAATACTGGACTGGCGAGTTTGGTATTAATAACATACCGGCCAGTATAATTATTCCAAGCTCCATTTGCGAAAGGTCCCTCAGCATGCGCAGCACTTTCCTGCCCTTTGCTTTGCCTGTCAGCCTGGTCGTCCTGTTGACCGCCTGCGGCCATGAAGAAGCGGCCCAAACCACCGTCCGCCCGGCCATGGTGGTGCAACCGCAGCCCTCGGCCCAGGTGGTGGACAGTTACCCAGGCGAAGTGCGCGCGCGTTACGAGCCGGACCTGGCTTTTCGTATCGGTGGCAAGGTCAGCAAGCGGCTGGTGGAGGAGGGCGAGCGGGTCAAGGCTAACCAGGCATTGGCGGAACTTGACCCCCAGGATGTGCGCCTGCAACTGGAGGCCACTCGCGCACAGGTCGCCGCCGCCGAGGCCAACCTGAACCTGGTGCGCGCCGAGCGGGACCGCTACAAGACCCTGATGGACCGTCAGATGGTCAGCCGCTCGCAGTACGACAATTCCGAAAACCTCTACCGATCCGGTGAAGCGCGCCTCAAGCAGATCAAGGCCGAGTTCGACGTGTCCAGCAACCAGGCCGGTTACGCGATTTTGCGTGCGCCGCAGGACGGTGTCGTCGCCAAGCGTGCGGTGGAAGTCGGCCAGGTCGTGTCTGCCGGGCAAACCGTATTCACCCTGGCCACCGATGGCGAGCGCGAAGTATTGATCAGCCTGCCGGAGCAAGGCTTCGGCCGGTTCAAGATCGGCCAGCCCGTGTCGGTCGAATTGTGGAGCCAGCCGGACCAGCGTTTTGCCGGGCGCATTCGTGAACTGTCACCCGCCGCCGACCCCAAGTCGCGCACCTTCGCCGCGCGTGTCGCCTTCACTGGCGGCAAAGTCCCGGCCGAGCTGGGCCAGAGTGCCCGCGTGTTTATCCAGGCCGATGGCGTGATTGCGCTGTCGGTGCCGCTGTCTGCCCTGAGTGCGGAGAACGGTGCTTCCTACGTCTGGCGTGTTCAGCCGGACAACACCCTCAAGCGCACACCGGTGCGCATCGGCGCCTTTGGTGAAAAAACCGTACCGGTGCTGGAAGGCTTGAGCCCGACCGATTGGGTGATTGCAGCCGGCGTGCATGTGCTCCACGAGGGCCAGCAAGTGCGCCCGGTGGACCGCTCCAACCGTGTGGTGAATCTGGCGGCCAAGGAGTAGTCCCCGATGGGTTTCAATCTTTCCGAATGGGCGTTGCGTAACCGCCAGATCGTACTGTTCCTGATGATCCTGCTGGCAGTGGTCGGCACGTTGTCCTACACCAAACTGGGGCAAAGCGAAGACCCGCCGTTTACCTTCAAGGCCATGGTGATCAAGACCAACTGGCCCGGGGCCACAGCCCAGGAAGTGTCGCGCCAGGTCACCGAGCGCATCGAGAAAAAGCTCATGGAGACCGGGGACTACGAGCGCATCGTGTCCTTCTCACGCCCCGGCGAGTCGCAAGTCACCTTTATGGCCCGCGACTCCATGCACTCGGCGCAAATCCCCGAGCTGTGGTACCAGGTGCGCAAGAAGATCGGCGACATCCGCCAGACCTTGCCACCGGATATCCAGGGGCCGTTTTTCAACGATGAATTCGGCACCACCTTTGGCAATATCTACGCGTTGACCGGCGACGGTTTCGACTATGCGGTGCTCAAGGACTACGCCGACCGCATCCAGATTCAGCTGCAACGCGTGCCGGACGTGGGCAAGGTCGAGCTGTTGGGCCTGCAGGACGAGAAAATCTGGATCGAGCTGTCCAACCTCAAGCTGGCCACCTTGGGTCTGCCATTGGCGGCGGTGCAACAGGCCTTGCAAGAGCAAAACGCGGTGTCCACGGCCGGTTTTTTTGAAACCCCGACAGAGCGTGTGCAACTGCGGGTATCCGGCAACTTCAAGACCGTCGAGGAGATTCGCAATTTCCCGATTCGCGTGGGGGATCGCACGTTCCGCATCGGTGACGTGGCCGACATTCACCGTGGCTTCAACGACCCACCGGCACCGCGCATGCGTTACATGGGCGCGGACGCCATCGGCCTGGCTGTGGCCATGCGCGACGGCGGCGACATCCTGGTGTTGGGCAAGGCGCTGGAAGGCGAGTTCGCACGTTTGCAGAAGAACCTTCCCGCAGGCATGGAACTGCGCAAGGTGTCGGACCAACCGGCAGCGGTGAAAACCAGCGTCGGCGAATTCGTGCAGGTACTGGCTGAAGCATTGGCGATTGTGTTGCTGGTGAGCTTCTTTTCGCTTGGCGTACGCACGGGCATGGTGGTGGCCCTGGCAATCCCGCTGGTGCTGGCGATGACGTTTGCCAGCATGTATTACCTCGGTATCGGCCTGCACAAGATCTCGCTGGGTGCGTTGGTCCTCGCCCTGGGCCTGCTGGTGGACGACGCGATCATCGCGGTGGAAATGATGGCGATCAAAATGGAGCAGGGTTACGACCGGCTCAAGGCCGCGAGCTTCGCCTGGACCAGCACCGCCTTCCCGATGCTCACCGGCACGTTGATCACGGCGGCGGGTTTCCTGCCGATTGCCACCGCGCAATCGAGTACCGGCGAATACACGCGCTCGATCTTTCAGGTAGTGACCATCGCGCTGCTTGCCTCGTGGGTCGCCGCGGTGATGTTTGTGCCGTACCTGGGGGAAAAGCTCTTGCCGGACCTGGCGAAGATTCACGCAGCCAAACATGGCACCGATGGTCCCGATCCCTACGGCACGCCTTTCTATCAGCGCGTAAGACGTGTGGTGGAGTGGTGCGTGCGTCGCCGCAAAACCGTGATCGTGCTGACCTTGCTGCTGTTTATCGGCGCGGTTGCGCTGTTTCGGTTCGTGCCGCAACAGTTTTTCCCGGCCTCCGGGCGCCTGGAGTTGATGGTTGACCTGAAGCTGGCTGAAGGCACGTCCCTGAGCAACACCGCCGACCAGGTCAAGCGCCTGGAAGCGTTGCTCAAGGAACACGCTGGGATCGACAACTACGTGGCCTATGTCGGCACCGGTTCGCCGCGCTTTTACCTGCCGCTGGACCAGCAACTGCCGGCCGCCAGCTTTGCGCAATTCGTGGTGCTGGCCAAGACCATCGAAGAGCGCGAAAGCCTGCGCACCTGGCTGATCGAAACCCTCAACGAGCAATTCCCCGAGCTGCGCTCACGGGTGACGCGCCTGGAAAATGGCCCGCCCGTGGGGTATCCGGTGCAGTTTCGCGTGACCGGCGAACACATCGAGGAAGTCCGCGCCCTCGCACGCAAAGTAGCGGCCAGGGTTCGCGAAAATACCCACGTGGTCAACGTGCACTTGGACTGGGAAGAACCGAGCAAAATCGTCTACCTGAATATCGACCAGGACCGCGCCCGCGCCCTTGGTGTAAGCACCGCCAACCTGTCGAAATTCCTGCAGAGCTCGCTGACCGGTTCCAGCGTCAGCCAGTACCGCGAGGACAACGAGTTGATCGAAATCCTGCTGCGCGGCACCGTGCACGAACGTACCGAACTGTCGCTGCTGCCAAGCCTGGCCGTGCCGACCGACAACGGCAAAAGCGTGGCACTGTCGCAGATCGCTACCCTTGAGTATGGCTTCGAAGAAGGCATCATCTGGCACCGTAACCGCCTGCCGACCGTTACCGTGCGCGCCGACATCTATGGCAAGGAACAACCGGCGACCCTGGTCCAGCAGATCCTGCCAACGCTCGAGGATGTACGCGCCGAATTGCCGGATGGCTACCTGCTGGAAGTCGGCGGCACCGTCGAAGACGCCGCCCGCGGGCAGAACTCGGTCAAGGCCGGCGTGCCGCTGTTTATCGTAGTGGTGCTGACCTTGCTGATGTTGCAACTGCGCAGCTTCTCACGCACGGCGATGGTGTTTCTGACCGCCCCGCTGGGCCTGATTGGCGTGACGCTGTTTCTGCTGGTGTTCCGCCAGCCCTTCGGCTTTGTGGCGATGCTCGGGACCATCGCCTTGTCGGGCATGATCATGCGTAACTCGGTGATCCTGGTGGACCAGATCGAGCAGGACATCAAGGCCGGCCTGGCGCCGTGGCAGGCGATCATCGAAGCCACGGTCCGACGCTTCCGGCCGATTGTGCTGACGGCCCTCGCGGCGGTACTGGCCATGATCCCGCTGTCACGCAGTGTGTTCTTCGGGCCGATGGCGGTGGCGATCATGGGCGGGTTGATTGTGGCGACAGCGCTTACCCTATTGTTCCTGCCGGCCCTGTATGCTGCGTGGTTCCGAGTGAGGAAGGACGTCGCGTAATCATGCTGGCCACCGTTTCAGCCCTAATGTTGTTGCTGCTCGCCCCCGGCCCGACCAACACCCTGCTGTTTCGTGCCGGGGTGCTGTTCGGGTTTCGGGCATCGTGGAAACTGGCCTTTGTCGAGTGCCTGGCGTACCTGCTGCAGGTGTCGGTATGGGGCGTGGCGTTGCTCTACCTGGCGACGTACTCGCCCTGGGCGTTGAAAGCCACGCAATTGGCAGCGGCCTGCTACCTGCTGTATGTCTCGTTCAAGCTGTGGCAGCGCAAAAGCATTGATAGCCATCCAAGCGGCGACCGCTTCTGCGGCCTGTATTTTTTCTGGCTCACTGTTATGAACCCGAAGGGCCTGCTGATCGTTTCGTTTATTGCGCCGATCAGTGCATTTGCGTCTTTGCAGGGCTATATCGGCTTCATGACCACGCTCGCGCTGGTGGTGATACCGGTGGGATCAGCCTGGATCGTGCTCGGCAGTCGTTTCGAAGGGGTTCAGAAGGCGTGGCTCACGCCGTTGAAGATCAACCGCGCCACGTCGATTGCCATCTGCTGTTTTGCCACGTTGATGGTGGGGCGGCTGGCTGAGTCGGTACTGCATTAGATCGCTCCCCGTTGCAGGGAGCGATCGCTTCAAGGCTTACAGCGCGCCAAATACCTTTTTGGCCAGGCTGGTGGCTGCCGCCGCAGGGTTCTTGCGGATAGTTTCTTCCTGCTGCGCAATCATCTTGAACAGGCCGTCCAGCGCTTGTTCGGTCACGTAGTTCTCGACGTTGGCGCTCTTGGCATCCACTGCGCCAAAGGCTGCTGCCTTGCCGGCCAGGGCGTTGTACTGCTGGGCAACGCCGACTTTGTCGGTGGCGGCCTTGACGATCGGCAGGAACTTGGCGCGGATCTCTTCGCGGCTGCTCTTGTTCAGGTATTGAGTGGCCGAGTCCTGGCCACCGCTGAGGATGCCCTTGGCGTCGGTCACGCTCATGTTTTTCACGGCATTCACCAGGATCGGCTGGGCCTGGGTCACGGCGGTTTCGGCGGCTTTGTTCATGCTGGTTTCGAGCTGGGTGACTTGGTCACCCATGCCAAACATTTTCAGCTTCTCGGCGACTTTGCCGAGCTTGCCCGGCAGGCCGATCTTCACTTCTGGGTTGTTGCTGAAACCCCCGGGCACGCCCAGTTGTTTCACGGCGATCTGTGCGCCCTGGGTCAGGGCGTCCTTGAGGCCGCCGGTGGCGTCGCCCTGGGACAGGCTGCCGAGGTTCAAGGCCATGGCGTTGGCGCCGAGCAGCAGGCCGGCACACAGGGCAGTGAGGCGAAGGGAGTTGCGGAGCATGGGCGCTTCCTTATAGTCGTGAATTCAGTGTGCGTAAATCAGTGCGCTACAGCATCAACGCGCAGACGCAGAGGTTGTGGGTCCTGGCCATTGAGCTGCACGGTGTGCCGTTCGGTGGTGATAAACAGTAGCTTGCCCTCCAGCTCGATGCGAGCGCTGACCGAATAGCTGTGGCCCGGCTTGACCTGGGCCGGGTCGTAGCTCAGGTGAAATGGCAGCGGCACCTGGCCTTTGACCGGGCCTTTCTGCTCGGCGAGGGTGACCGCCGGAGCGTCCATCAGGGATACGTCCTGCAAGCTGACGCTCAAGGTAGCGGCGGGCGGCAGGGCGATGCGTTGCAGGTAGAACACTTCGCCGTCGAGGCTGGCCTTGGGGGCAGGGTTCATGGATTGGCAGGCTCCGAGCAGGGCAGTCAGGCCCAGGAGGATGATCTTTTTCATGGTACAGCTCCTTATCAACGGCGCCGGCATCCAACCGGCGCCTCATTCAATCCAGCAGCGTTCATTTTACCGGCTTTGTTCCGGGTTGACCGGCTCGGCTTCTTCCGGCGCATCAGTGGCACCATCCACACGGTGCAAGGCCACCTGGCGGATCGACAGGCGAATATCCGCGGGCAACACGCGCTTGGCCGCACCTTCAGCCAATTCACCGAGCAGGTCGTGGTAGCTCAACTTGCCGGCCTCATCGCGGCGCAGCACATCTTGCTCCAGCAACGTCTGGATAAAATGTCGGAAAAGGCTCTTGTCGAAGAATTCCGGGGCGTTCAGGCCATGCAGGATCGACAGGCGCTGGGCCATGATCGTGCACAGGTCTTCCAGCTCTTCGGCGCTGATGCTGTTCTGGCCGCTGTTGAGCAGCAGCGAAATCGCCATGTAGAAGCGCTGCAAGGTCTGGGCGATGGTCTTGGACAGCAGCGTCAGCAGCACAAAGTGTCGCGAACTCGGCGCCGGGCGCAGGTACACGTTGTTTTCGAAACGCAGCAGGCCCTGGTCGACGAACGCCTGGAGCCACTGGTCGACCACTGCGTCCAGCTCTTCCAGCGACCAGCGGATAAACAGCTCCGATTGCAGGTACGGGTACAGCGCGTGGGTGTAGCGCAGGATCTGCTCGCGGCTCATCCGCGAGCTGCTCTGGAAGAAACTCGCGAGCAGCGCCGGCAGGGCGAAGATGTGCAGCACGTTGTTGCGGTAGTAGGTCATCAGGACTGCGTTCTGCTCGTCCAGGTACAGAATCTTGCCCAGGGCATCACTCTGTTCCGACAGCAGGTCCATGTCCTTGACGTGCTTGATCAGCGCCAGGCCGTCGCCTTCGGGCAAGGTGGTGTGCGGCGAGTACGGCACTTGGCGCAGCAGCGCCAGGTACAGGTCGAGCTGGCGGGCCATGGCCTGTTCGTCCAGGGCCAGGCGGGTGGTGGACAACAGCGCCAGGGCGACCAGGTTGACCGGGTTTACCGCCGCCGCTTCGTTCAAATGGCGCGCCACCTGTTCGCCGAGGCGGTGGGTGGTTTCATTCAGCCAGGCCGGTTTGTAGTTCGGGCCCAGTTCCTGGGAGCGCCAATCCGGTTGTTCGGCGTCGAGGAACTCGGCCAGCTTGATCGGCTCGCCGAAGTTGACCGCGACCTGGCCAAAGCGCTGGCGCAGCGCGCCGACCACTTTGAAAATATCGAAGATCGACTCTTTCTTCTTGCTCGCGCCGCGCAGTTCGCCGAGGTAAGTACGGCCTTCGAGCACGCGCTCATAGCCGATATACACCGGCACAAACACAATCGGCATGCGCGAAGAGCGCAGGAAACTGCGCAGGGTGATCGCCAGCATGCCGGTCTTCGGTTGCAGCATACGCCCGGTGCGCGAGCGTCCGCCTTCGACGAAGTACTCCACCGGGAAGCCTTTGGTGAACAGGGTGTGCAGGTATTCGTTGAACACCGAGGTGTACAGCGGGTTGCCCTTGAAGGTGCGGCGCATGAAAAACGCACCGCCACGACGCAGCAGGCTGCCGATGACCGGCATGTTCAGGTTGATGCCCGCGGCGATGTGCGGCGGGGTCAGGCCATTCTTGAACAGCAGGTAGGACAGCAGCAGGTAGTCGATATGGCTGCGGTGGCAGGGCACGTAGATCACCTCGTAGCCCTGGGCAACCTGTTGCACACCTTCGATGTTATTGACCTTGATGCCGTCGTAGATCTTGTTCCAGAACCAGCTCAGCACCACTTCCAGAAAACGGATGGCGGTGTAGGTGTAGTCCGAGGCGATCTCGTTGCCGTAGCGCAGGGCCTGGGCCTTGGCTTTTTCCGGGGAGATTTTTTCGCGTTCGGCCTCATCGGCGATGGCCTGGCGCACCAGCGGCATGTTCACCAGGCCTTTCACCAGGTTGCGTCGGTGCGACAGGTCGGGGCCGATCACCGCGGTCTTCAGGTTACGAAAGTGCACACGCAGGATGCGTTGCGCCATGCGTACCGTGCGTTCGTGACCTTTATTGTGCTCGATCAATTCACGCAGGTTGATAGGCGCGGAGAATTGCACGCGGGTCTTGCGCCCCAGGATCAGAATGCTCAGCAACCGGCGCAGGCGCCCGGTGACAGCCCAGCTGTCGGCAAACAGCAGTTTCCACGGGCTGGATTCGCTTTCGGGAGATTGCCCCCAGAACACGCTGACCGGAATGATTTGTGCATTCTCTTCGGCGTGTTCGCTCAGGGTGTTGACCAGGCGCGTCAGGGTCGGCGGCGCGCCGCGCTTGTCCTGGCGGCCGAGCCAGTCCGGCTCGGGCGTGAGGTAGAAGAATGCCGCCGGTTCCATCAGCGGGCCCACCGACACCGGCAGCACCGGGCGCGGCAGGCCAGCCTTGGTGCACTCGGCATCGACCACGGCCAGTTCGCTGAGGGAGGGCGATTGCAGCACGTAAAACACCGGCCGGCTGCGGTCCAGGTTAAGGGTAAGGGACGACTGGTTGATCGTCTCCGAGCGAACCCAGAGGTACAACAGTCGGCGCAAGGTGCCAAACACCAGACGGCGGAACGGGGAGCGGGTCATAGGCGAGCTGCTTCAAGTGGAAAAAACCGAGCAGGCGCTCGGGCGAGTAGTGTGCCGTATTCGCCGAAAATCGGCAAAAAAGCAGCGATGTAAACTTGAGTTGATCGTTTTTGAGCCTGTCCTATACTCGGCAGTTCAATGCGGCCTGCTCAACAATAAAAACGCATGTGGGAGTAAGACAAATGGCAACGCGCGAGACCGGTAATGTGAAGTGGTTCAACGATGCAAAGGGTTATGGCTTCATCCAGCGCGAAGACGGCAAGGATGTGTTTGTGCACTATCGCGCCATTCGCGGTGATGGTCACCGTTCGTTGGCCGAAGGCCAGCAAGTGGAATACGCCGTGGTGACCGGCGAGAAGGGGTTGCAGGCGGAGGATGTGGTGGGGCTGTAACACTCGATTTTTGCAACACCGCTGAACCCATGTGGGAGCGGGCTTGCTCGCGAATACGGTCTGTCAGTTGATACATCTGTTGACTGATCCACCGCTTTCGCGAGCAAGCCCGCTCCCACATTTTGACTGGGTTCGCCCTTAAGATTCAGGCGGTTTTCCAGGTGATCTGCTCTTCACCGTCTGCGCTGATGCGAATCCAGGTGTCGGCACTTTCCTCGCCTTCTTCCTCGACCCAGCTGCCCGGCGCGCAACGCACTTCAACGTTCAGCGCGGCGAATGCGGCGCGGGCGCAGGCGATGTCGTCGTCCCACGGCGTCTGGTCACTTTCCAGGTACAGGCTGTTCCATTTGCCTACGGCTTTCGGCAGCCAGGTGACGGGCACGTCGCCGGCCTTGCACTTATAGGTCTGGCCACGCTGGACCCAGTCGCTGCACGGGCCCAGGGCGGTGCCCAGCCAGGCGGCGATGGCCTTGTAGTCGACGTCGGCGTCCTTCAGGTAAATCTCGATATCAGGTTGGCGCATGGATGTTCCTCATTGCGGGATTCGAAAATCCATTCGCGGAAAAGTCGGTTATTGAAGCACGAAATAATCGTAGCGCATCGATACGGTGACCTGCAGCGGCTCGGCCGCCTCGATCACTTGCGCACGGCGCTCGGCACTCGCGCGCCAGCCGTGGGGCGTCATGGCCAGCAGGTTGGCGCGGTCCTGGGGCTCGGCCAGGCTCAAGGTGAACTCAAGGGTCTCGCTGTGCGCCAGGCTCATGCCGTCCGGCACCAGGGCCAGATGCTTGTCGTCGGTGTAGCCGCGCACTTCGTCGTACAAGCGCTCACGCAGCTGCATCAGGTGGCCGGCCGTAGGCCCGACTTTCATCAAGCCACCGCCAGGGCTGAGCAGGCGCTTGGCCTCCTGCCAGTCCAGCGGGCTGAACACGCTGGCGAGGAACTGGCAGCTGGCATCGGCCAACGGCACGCGCGCCATGCTGGCGATCAACCAGGTCAGCGCCGGGTTGCGCTTGCACGCGCGCTTGACGGCTTCCTTGGAGATGTCCAGCGCGTAGCCGTCGGCATCGGGCAGGGCCTCGGCGATCTGCGCGGTGTAGTAAC
>NZ_JBAWDE010000279.1:0-23628 GCF_049590575.1 Pseudomonas sp. | reverse complement strand
ACCAACGCCAATACGACTACGACAAAACCGGCAACCTCACCCGCCTGCTCGACACCCGCAAAGGCGAACACCACTACCACTACGACCCCCTCGCCCGCCTGACCCGCGCCGACCACTCGCAAGACGTTCAGGAACGCTTCGGCCACGACCCCGCCGGCAACCTGCTCATGCAAGACCGCCCCGGCCCCGACATCGTCGCCGGCAACCGCCTGCTGATCCAGGGCGACCGCCACTACGACTACGACGCTTACGGCAACCTGATCCGCGAACGCCGCGGCAAGGATCACCAACTCGTCACCGAATACCGCTACGACTGCCAGCACCGCCTGATCAGCCTCACCCAACCCAACGGCCAAACCGCCAGCTATCGCTATGACCCGTTTGGGCGGCGGATCAGCAAAACAGTTAACGACATAACCACAGTGTTTTTCTGGCAAAGCGACAAGCTGATTGCCGAACACGAGGCGGACTGCCATCGCAGCTACCTCTACGAGCCAGACAGTTTTCGGCCATTGGTAATGCTGGAAGGTTTTGGCCCTCAAGAAACAAAGCCCTTCCACTACCAACTCGACCACCTCGGCACACCGCAGGAACTGACAAATCCCGAAGGCGAAATCGTCTGGTCCGCGCACTACCGCGCCTACGGTGAAATCGCCCGCCTAGACGTCGGAAAAATCGACAACCCGTTGCGCTTTCAGGGCCAATATTTCGATACGGAAAGCGGGCTGCACTACAACCGCCATCGCTACTACAACCCAGAAATTGGTCGCTACCTGACGCCGGACCCGGTGAAGCTGGCGGGAGGGATTAACTCATACCATTACGTGCCTAATCCTACGGGGTGGGTGGATCCGCTAGGCTTAAACACTTGCCCTGGGGCTGATGGGTGCAAGCCAAACAATTCTGCTCAGAATCCGATAGCGCGGGTTGAACACGGCGAACCCGCTTTACCACAACTGGGACGCGCACAGCGACAAGCACGCATTAATGAGCTTGGAGAGGCCAACGCCCACCGGCGCTTATCAGAACTGGAAAGGTCAATTCCTGGGGCGCACTTTTTGGAAAAACACGGTGCTCAAACGTCCCTGGAATCTCAACTTGAGCGAGTGGTTACAGCTAGAAACCCTACCACTGGGGAAATTGAAACGTTTGCCAAAGGAAGGAACGCAGGACAACCTCGACCTCCAAGCGCAGCTACACATTTCCTGAGCCATAGAGATCAATTAAACGCAATCGATCGTGCAATACTAATTTTCAAACTCAACGGCAGAGCAGACATGCAGACTCCAATGGACATGGGGAAAATTATAGGCGAGGGTTATAAAAGAGATAGTCTAGAATACGGAAAACAAAGAAAAGCCATAGTGTATTTCAATAGCGATGGAAAACCGATCACTGCATTCACGGAGTTCTAAGAATGAAAAGACAACCAAAGCTCACAATACTACGCGGCCTGTTATTTACTTACTGCATAGAAAACACCACAGATGTAGAAAGAGAAGGAATCATAGTATCGAAAGACGTCAACAACCCTAAAGAGCTGGCGGAGCTTTTCGATACATTGACCAAATCGGAATATTTCTCCTACAGAGAAGATGAGCAACAATGGTATATAGACACACTTGAACATTTTTTATCTACAGATGAAGATTTCGAATCTGTTTTTTACTTATTTGACACCTACTTTGAAGATGAAATACTTGATAAAAGATCCTTTATGGCTGTGCTACTCGAACGTCTCAAAAGCTACCAGAGCGAAGCGACCTCAGCTAAACCTATACAAAACAACCAAATAAATCTGACACCTTAAATCACTCACAAAAAACAGAAAGGAATTTTGGAGGGCAATAAATGGCGACGCCACTGACAAAACCATCAGACCTCACACCGAGCAACATTAAAAAAGCTCAGGTAATAGCAATCAGCGAACTAATAGAGGAGGAAGTCACACTGCTGATCGATCGAACTACTGTTACCTGCTTTGCAAGCTATTGCCCACACGAAATAAAAGCGGGAGAATTTTATGAAGTCGAGCTGACTTTAAATCTAGCTGAATACTACGACGTACAGAAAAGCTATTCGGCCGAAGCCTATGCCGAACGTAAGAATGATAGCTTCTCTTACGTGCTTCATGGTTTGCTGCACAAAAACTCTTTTGAAACTTTTACTTCATTAAATGATGAGGGCATTCATTACGACCATCCTGACCTAAACGGGGAGTTTATAATGGTGACAGTTGAAAGAATTGACGCAGCCTTCTTGTAAAGAATTATATCTATACAGAGACAAATGCATGCTCGCAGCCACCAAAAAAACAAGCCTTCCAGACAGGAAAAATAACCACAACGCTCAAAAAACAGACATCTAATACAATTAAAAAAGCAACAGAATTACTCGGAGCTAATTGGGACGAAATTATTTAACATCCGTTCCTAAATAAACCAAATAAATCTGACACCTTTAATTCGAAGATAAACCAAATAAATATACCACCTTAATTTCGCAATAAAAACCTAAACGACTCGAGGTATAGTTTGATAAAAATATAACACTAGGCCTTCCACTGCTTTTCCTACCGAGAAAAAATAATGCTGAAAGATCCATTTGTAAATGAGCCATTCGATCCTAGTCTCAAATGGTTTATAGGGGTATTTGATGTTTACGATCGAGAGCACGACCTTGGTGAAGAGCTAGGAAAATACAATCCAAATGACAAGCTGGACCGAGAGCATTTGATAAAAACTTACACTTTGGATTTAAATTATCTTTCCTATAGGCATAAGTACGTTTTGACTCACGCTCTAAAAAGCTGCCTGGACGATGAGAATTATGACTTCCAGGGCTTATTCGAGATAGACGAAGACGAAGCAGCTTCATGGCCGAGGGCAGAATGGTACGAACTCGAAAGCCCAAGGGATTTTTTAAAAGATATTTATCAACTAGCTCAAATTGTTTGGAAAGGCGACCTCCAAAAAGCGAGTCTTGAAGACCAATCAACATGGGGAGGCTTGCTCGGGTTGGGTTGCATAGCAGCCTCCAAATAGGCAATGTGTATTTTCGGGTAAATCAGTAGCGCCTTTTGGGGCTGATGCGCAGCCCAACTCAGGGCAAGCCTGCTCGTCACAGGGGGTTCACTCGGCACGGGAATAGGATCCCGATGAAGAGCTAATTGGGACGGACTTATTTAACATCCGCCCCTAAATAAACCAAATAAATCTGACACCTTAAATCACTCAGCTGATTTTTAGGCGAAATGGTCACGCTGCATCATTAGCACCAATGGACATGGGAAGAATTATTGGTGAGGGATACTCCAGTGGTGACGTGAGATACAGCAAAAAAAATAAAGCCCGCGTAATACTAAACGTACATGGGCAGCCTAAAACCGCTTATACGGAGTGACGACAATGAAAAGACCGCCGAGCATTTCGATAATCCGTGGATTACTATTTACTTACGACATTGAAAATACGGACGACTTTGAGAGAGAAAGTATTATCGCGTCGAAAAACATAAACGACGAAAACGAACTAATGGAACTTTTCGACGAGCTTACCAAGCCAGAATTTCTGTCTTATACAAAGCCAGAACAAGAATGGTTTATTGAATCGATTGAATACCACCTGTCTATCAATGACAGCTTCGATACCATATTTAAAACTATGGCGACCTATTTCAGCGACCCAGTAAACGATCAACAAAAATTTATGCAAACTCTTTTAAATTGCTTAAAAAAATATATCGACTAAACCGCTAGAGAGATGGGATTTATTTAAGAGCTAATTGGGACGGATTTATTTAACATCCACCCCTAAATAAGCCAAATAAATCTGATACCTTAATCCACCGACACCTTAATTCAAAACTGGATATCGCGTAGAACATGACAATAGAAGTGGCGCCCACATAAATGTATGATCAGGGAAGAAAAAAGGACCGCACTATCTCTTTAATGTCAGCTCAAAAAACGTATTCCAATTGACCAAAAGGTTTGCAAAAAAATGAGCTATTTCGACGATGAACTTATCAAAGACCTGAGCAAACACAGCATTGGTTACGCTATTCTCTCTGAGGCCGAACACGCATCTATAGTGAACGAAATAAATGAAAAAGCACCTTTTTCCGGGAGCAAAATCGATTGGAGAAAATTGAAAAACAGCATTAACTTTGAAAGCAAATCATCAGAAGTGGCGATCTTAAGAATGGCCAATGAAATCAAAGCAATCACTAACGAGAATACAATTTTCGTCGGTGACTCTGCCTGTGATGAAGCCTACTCAGTAAGCGCTGAAGACTTAGAAAAAGCGCTCATGATTTTTTCTGAGCTACCTCAGCACACTTATATTGTACCGAAATCGTTAACCTGGATTGCCTGCATTTCCTTTGAAGGAAACTTTGACTTCGCTAGCTTTCATGAGACCTAGAATAGCCGCCGCGAGTTAAGCTAATTGGGACGGATTTATTTAATATCCGCTCCTAAATAAACCAAATAAATCTGACACCTTAATTAAATAAATCTGACACCTTAATTCTACAATTAAATAGAGAGTACAGCATGATCGACCCCGATAATGGAACCCCCTACATACCTACCCTACATTATTTTTTGGGTGGATTTGATATATATGATCGAGAGGAAACCCTTGGCGAGGAACTCAGCAGTTACAACCCTGACCTCCAGTCCGACAGGCATGAACTAATAAAACGATACTTCCTCCCTAGGCACTTGAACAGTTCATACCGTGAAAAATATCTGCTTTTCACATGCCTTGAAAATGCCCTTTCTGAAAAAGAATATAACTTCCAGGCAATTTTCGAAGACGATCCCGAAGAGTACAGCTCTCTTCCTGCCTACTGGGATGAGATGAAAAACCCAAGAGCATTCTTTGAAGATATTTATCTAATAATAGGTGATGAGTGGTGCTTAGAGATCTCAAAGGCATCGAGAGAAGACGCTAATGACTGGTAATTACTTACAACACCTATTCATGAACATCCCGTATATCCCAATTGTTTCTCTCATAATGGGAACCTTATCGATATACGACCTCAAGGACAGGATTGGGGGAGAAACTGTAAAAATACGAAAATAATAATGAGGAAGATAAAATTCGTCTCGAAAGCGCCATGATCATCCGACTCAGCAAAACACCATTATTCAACGCCCCCACAAGCAAACCCATAACGCGCCCACCACCTACCACAAAACTCTAAAAATAAAAACTGTCAACTCTGACAGTTGCCCCACTCTCCCCCAACCGCTTAACTAGCCTTTCCACGTTCAAACCCAATCGACTTCGACTCTCGTCGGAAGGGGATTGTCTATGTCAGCCGAACAATACAAAGAGTGGGCGGGCCCCCTTGATGGGTTGTCCACAGAAGATTATCTGTTCGGTAAGGACGGGCCCTGGCCTAAAACCAATACCTTAGTGCCCGAATTGCCCGCCATGGTCAGAAGAGTCCCCAAGCCACACCTGGAGGACTTTCGCGTCAATGTGGTCTCCCATTACCTCAAAACCTTGAAATCCGGGCGTCTTAAAATAATTCTGAAGATGCTGGCAGGCGACCATAAGCTGCAGCCGGTCTCCGATGGGTTATTTGTGGAGCAATTGTTTTACGGCACATTCAGCAAATTGCTGACGCCGGTTGGGGTTGAGGATGTGTCTGAGTTTCCAACGCTTTTGAACGCTGATGATTTGCTTGATCACAAAGGCGAGCCCAAATACCTGAAAATCGACACGCTGAGCATGAACCGTGTCGATCCGCTACACGGTATCTACTGCGCACCGAGCTTGACGCTGTTCCGTCGCGAGCATGGCTCTTCAGGCACGGCGCTGGCGATAAAAATAAACGGTCTGGTGTTAACGCCGCAGGATAAAAACGCTTGGGATCTCGCCAAGTATTTCGTGCTGCAAGGTGCACTCTGCGTGATCACGCTGGTGACTCACCCCCGCGTGCATTTTCCAATGGATGCGATAAGCGCTATCAGCCTGACGGCGCTGCCCAAGCAGCATCTGCTGTTCAAGCTGATCGCCCCGCACACGCGCATTCAACTGGCGATCAATCAGGCGGTATCGCTGCTGCCCTACTCCGTCGCGCATAACAATCAGTTCTTGCCCTACACGCCCTATCCCGGCTGGGGCAACATCCCGATCATTGAAGAGGGTCGCGGATGGACGGGGCATATGACCGACGCGTTCTCTGGGATCGCGGGCAACCGCTGCTATCCGGCGTACACGTATTTACTCCGCCCGGAAAAAGTCTGGTCGGACTTCGATGATTTTCTGCGCGGCTATTACGATGTGGTATTTGATTTTGTCAGCGCGGTGCTCGCCAACATTGATAGAGACGATCCCGCTCTCATTTACTGGAGCAATGCCATTGCCGCGTGGGTCACCGGCTTCCCGGACCACCAACGCATTCGCGAAGGCGATACATTGGCCAGGGTCGTCGCCTCGTTTATCTGGGATGTGACGGTGGCGCATTCGGCCGACCACGGCGCAATGGGCCACTACCAGCAGAATGCAATCGCATTGCGACTTCGCAGGCCCGCGCCCACCCGCAAGGACATGCCACCTATCAACCGAAGAAAATTGGTGACCTTCGGCGACACCCTGCGCAATCGGCTGTGTTTTGAAATGTACTTTGGCCCGCCGCGCGGCTCGGGGCATTTATACAACACGTGGTACAACTTTGAAGTGCCTGAGTTGGACCGGCTGAATAAGAAATTCCTTGCCGATCTGCAAGCCTATGACGAAGGGCTGAGTTGTCGCCGTTTCATAAAGCTCAAGGATATAGCGCGCAGTATCAACTTCTGAAAGGGGCGTGTCGTTCGGATGAACAACACGCCAACCTCACATCAGATGCCCGCCAGCGCCAGGTCCATCGCGAAGTAGGTGAAGATCAGATCCGCCCCCGCACGCTTGATCGACCCCAAGGTCTCGCGCACTACCCGGTCCTCATCAATCGCCCCCGCCTGGGCACCAAACTTGATCATCGCGTACTCGCCACTCACCTGATACGCCGCCACCGGCAAACGCGAGGCTTCACGGATGTCGCGGATGATGTCGAGGTAAGCCCCGGCTGGCTTGACCATCAGTGCGTCCGCGCCCTCTTGCTCGTCGAGCAGCGATTCACGTACGGCTTCGCGGCGGTTCATCGGGTTCATCTGGTAGCTTTTGCGGTCGCCCTTGAGCGCGCTGCCGCCGGCTTCGCGAAACGGGCCGTAAAGCGCCGAGGCGAATTTGGTGGAGTAGGCCATGATCGGGATATGGGTGAAGCCGGCGTCATCCAGCGCGCGGCGGATGGCCTGGACCTGGCCGTCCATTGCCGCAGAAGGCGCGATCACGTCGGCACCGGCGCGGGCGGCCGCCACGGCTTGTTTGCCGAGGTTGGCCAGGGTCGCATCGTTGTCGACGTGAGCGCCGTGCATCACGCCGCAGTGGCCGTGGTCGGTGTATTCGCAGAAGCAGGTGTCGGACATCACAATCATTTCCGGCACTGCGTCCTTGATGATCGAGGACATGCGCGAGACCAGGCCGCGTTCTTTCCAGGTGTCGCTGCCGTTGGCGTCCAGGTGGTGGGACACGCCAAAGGTCATCACCGACTTGATACCGGCACGGGCATAGCGCTCGATCTCTGCGGCGAGTTTCTTCTCAGGGATGCGCTGCACGCCCGGCATGCTGGTGATCGGCACGAAATCGTCGATTTCTTCCTCGACGAAAATCGGCAGCACCAGGTCGTTGAGAGTGAATTCGGTTTCCTGGAACAAACCGCGCAGCTCCGGGGAGCGGCGCAGGCGACGTGGGCGGGCTTGGGGAAACTGGCTGGTCATGGCTTTCCTGAAAAAAAGTGACAAAACTTTGGGGCGAAAGCTTATGCCCCAGGCCCCCGCAGCACAAACGCCAAGGGGCCAACAGTGTATTACGCGCGCCGTAACAATTTATTGATCTAGAGCTGTAGCCGCCCCTCGATGCACACCGCCACTGCCCCACCGACCCAGATTTCATCGCCCTGACGCTCGACGCGAATCCGCCCTGCCCGGCCCATCGCCGTGCCCTGGCTGACGACAAAGCGCTCAGGCGCGAGGCCTTCGCCTAGCAGCCACTGCGCAACCCCAGCGTTCAGGCTACCGGTCGCCGGGTCCTCCTGGGCGCCGTCGCCGGCGACAAACGCACGCACTTCAAACTGTGCATCTACGTCGTCGCGCGCAGGGTCGCACGGGGCGATCACGCCCACGGCCAACCCCAGCAGTTGCGAGTAGTCCGGCTGCAAGGCGAGGACTTGATCGCGATCGGCCAGCATCACGGCAAGCCACCCAGCGCCGTTGTCGACCCACTGGCTGCGCACGATCGCTGCGGGTTCCAGGCCCAACCCCAGGCGCACGCGTTCCAGCAATGCAGTCTCCACGGCACCTGCGCGCAACAACGGTGGCGCGATAAAGGCCAACTCATGGCCTTGGCGACGGATGCGCACCAGGCCGATTTCGCATTCCTGAATGATCTCTTCACCTTTTGGGACGCCCCCGGCTTGCAGCCACGCATGGCAACTGCCCAGCGTTGGGTGCCCGGCGAAGGGCAGCTCCTTGAGGGTGGTGAAAATTCTTACCCGGTAGTCAGCCTGCGGATCGCGCGGCGTGAGTAAAAACGTGGTTTCACTGAGGTTGGTCCAGCGGGCGAAATCCGCCATCTGCTCGTCAGTCAGGCTATCAGCGCCCAATACCACGGCCAGTGGGTTGCCTTTGAGCGACACGCTGCTGAATACATCCAGTTGTTTGAAATCGAAAGTCGGCATGCGTCAGCTCGGTATGTTCAGGCCACGGATCACTGCAGGCCGGGCGACAAAGCCGTCCAGCGCACGCAGTACGTTAGGGAAGTCGGCGATGCCCACCAGGTCGCCCGACTCGTAGAAACCGATCAGGTTGCGAATCCACGGGAAGGTGGCGATGTCGGCGATGCTGTACTCGTCACCCATGATCCAGGTGCGGCCCAGCAGGCGCTTTTCCAGTACGTGGAGCAGGCGTCGGGATTCGCCGGCATAGCGGTCACGCGGACGTTTGTCCTCATAGGCCTTGCCTGCGAACTTGTTGAAGAAACCGACCTGGCCGAACATCGGGCCGATACCGGCCATCTGAAACATCAGCCACTGAATGGTTTCATAACGTGTCGCCGGATCCTCGGACAACAGTTGGCTGGTTTTTTCCGCCAGGTAGATCAGGATCGCACCCGACTCAAACAGCGCCAGAGGCTGCCCGCCGGGGCCATTGGGGTCGATGATCGCGGGAATCTTGTTGTTCGGGTTCAGGGACAGGAACTCGGGACTGAGCTGGTCCTGGGTGTCGAAACTGACCTTGTGCGCCTCATAGGGCAGCCCCAGTTCCTCGAGCATGATCGAGACTTTTACACCGTTGGGCGTGGGCAGCGAGTACAGTTGCAGGCGCTCAGGATGCTGGGCGGGCCATTTACTGTTGATCGGGAAGGCGGCGATAGGGTTCATCGGGAAAGCCCTTGAAGGAAAGCCATCATGATAGCCATCCACCCAGCGTCCTGCATGGGTCATCAATGCGCAACATCCGCTGGCTATTATCCCGCACGGGCGAACCAATAGGCCCAAGTGCACTCTTAAGTGCGCTCTCACGGTGAATGGAGGCACCTCGCTATATCGACAGGGAACAACCGCAGGACGCCGGATGCGTCGCTGGGGCCGGGCTTGTCCGCCTTAATCCGAAGCACCGAAGACTCGACACCTAATGAAAATCAAGCCTCTGTGCCTTGCGCTGCGCCTCAAACGCTATTCATACATCATGTTGCCGCTCCTGCTGGTGGGCGGCACCACCGGCCTGACCCTGGAGTCGCGCATCAGCAGTGCCGAGCAGGTGGACGGCGTGCAAACCCTGGTCTTCCTGCGTCACGGCGAAAAACCCGCCGGCGGCCTCGGCCAGCTCAATTGCCAAGGCCTCAACCGGGCCATGAACCTGGCCACAGTACTGCCGGAAAAATTCGGCAAGGCCGACTTCGTGTTCGCCGCCAACCCGACGCGCAATGTCGAGGAAGGTGAGCAGGACAATTCCTACAGCTACATTCGCCCCCTGATGACCATCAGCCCCAGCGCGATCAAGCTCGGCCTGCCGGTGAATATCAAGTTTTCGGCGAATGACACCAGCGCCCTCGCCGACGAGCTGGTCGAAGACAAATATCACAACTCCATCATCTACACCGCTTGGTCCCACGGCTACCTGCCGGAGTTGATCAACAAGGTGGCCAGTGAAGCCTCGGGCGAAAAGCACACCATCACCGACGACTGGTCCGGCAGCGATTACGACACCTTGTATGTGCTGACGCTGACCTGGCACAACGGCAAGGCCTCGCTGCTGAGCCGCAACTACAAGCAAGGCTTGAACAACGGCGAAGAGACCTGCCCGGAACCCACCCAGGTGAGCGCCGATAGCTGAAGGCGTATGATGCGCCGCTATTGACTCATCTGCGGATCATCACCATGCCCAACCTCACCTCCACCCAGCCCAACCGGGGCTGGTCTTTCTGGTGGAAACCAGCGCTGTTCCTGCTGGTGGCCTGTGTCGGCCTCTACTATGTGAAGTGGTCGCCCTACTACCTCAAGGCATTTGTGGCCGCCGATAACCACAGCATCGGTGCCTCGATCCTCAACGACCAGCAAAGCTCGCCCCTGGCGGCGGCACTCGCGTACGCCCAAGTGTATTTCCTGGCGATCTGGAAGGCCGCCGTGCTGGCGGTGATCCTTGGTTCGCTGCTGCAAGTGCTGATCCCCCGCGACTGGTTGCTGCGCCTGTTTGGCCGCGCCGGGCTGGGGTCGACCTTGCGTGGCGGATTGTTCGCGTTGCCGGGGATGATGTGCAGTTGCTGCGCAGCGCCCGTCGCGGCGGGCATGCGTCGCCAGCAGGTGTCGGTGGGCGCGGCGCTGGCGTTCTGGATCGCCAACCCGGTGCTGAACCCGGCCACCCTGGTGTTCATGGGCTTTGTACTGGGCTGGGGCTTTACCGCCTTGCGGCTGGTGGCGGGGATCGTGCTGGTGGTCGGTGTGTCGCTGGTGGCGCAGCGCATTGCGCGCCCGGAGCAGGTGCCGGACGTCGCGCTGGACGCGGTGGCCGAGGTCAGCCGCGACGAAACCCAACCCTTCCTCAGCCGCTGGCTGCGCACGCTGTGGCAGCTGTTCTGGAGCACCATACCGATCTATATCCTGGCAGTGCTGGTGCTGGGCGCGGCGCGCGTCTGGCTGTTCCCCCATGTGGATGGGGCCATGGCCAACAGCCTGGTGTGGCTGGTGCCGCTGGCGATTGTCGGCACGCTGTTCGTGATTCCTACCGCCGCCGAGATCCCCATCGTACAAACCATGATGACCCTGGGCATGGGCACCGGCCCGGCCGTGGCCTTGCTGATGACTCTGCCCAGCGTGAGCCTGCCGTCGCTGCTGATGCTGCGCAAGGACTTCGACGCGCGGGTGCTGGTGACGGTGGCCGGGCTGACCATGCTGGTGGGCGTGGTATGCGGGCTGATCGGGGCGCTGATTCTTTAGCTGATTCTTTAGGGGTTGAGCAGGGCTCAGGGCCCTTTCGCGGGCAAGCCCGCTCCCCCACAGTTGGCCGAGTTCAACCTTTGGAACGCGGTCGACTGTGGGAGCGGGCTTGCTCGCGAAGAGGCCCTTGAATCTGCCTCATTATTCTCGTTTGGAAGCGCGTTCGCGCAGATACTCCACCACCGCGCCCTGCTCCCCCGCAAACTCGATGCGGGCGCCTTTGGCTTCACGCTGGAAGGCATACATCGGGTCGTAATACTCGCGCAACAACCCTTCAATCCAGCCGCGATGCAGGTCCACCGCGCCGCTGCGTGCCTGCTCGGCGAGCGCGTCCTGCATGATCGCCTGCAAGCGCTGGAAGCGCTCCCCGCCCAGGCGCTTGTGGATATTGGCCAGGCTCTGGGTCAGGCGCTCGGCAAACAGCGCCTGGCCCTGTTCGCCAAACACCGCGATGAACTCCGCGCACAGGTCGACCACATAATCACGCAGGATCCGCTCGACACGCCCTTCAACGCTGTCCTCCAGCCACACCATCGGAAAGCCCTGCATGCCTTTGTGCAGGGGCAACGGCAGTGCGCAGCTGCCGATCATGCGGCTCTCGTCCTCGACGACGAACTGCTCGATGCCCGCCGCGCGTTTTTTCAGCAGGTCCACCGCCAGGCGGTTCTCAAAGTCGATGTTGGACGGCTGCACCGTGGCCCGTTTGCCAAAGCTGGAACCCCGGTGGTTGGCGTGGCCCTCCAGGTCCAGGGCGTTGTGCAACTGGCCCAACACTTCGGTTTTGCCAGTGCCGGTCATGCCACCCAGCAGCACGAAATCACACTGCTCAGTGGCGTGCTCGACCGTGTCCAGCAAGAACGTACGCATGGCTTTGTAGCCACCGCCTACGCGGGGGTATTCGATGCCGGCTTCGGTTTTCAGCCACTGCTGCACGATCTGCGAGCGCAGGCCGCCGCGAAAACAGTAGAGATACCCCTCGGGGTTGGCCTGGGCAAACTGCGCCCATTGCTCGATGCGCTCGGCCTTTATTGCCCCCGACACCAGCTCGTGCCCCAGTACGATAGCGGCCTGCTGGCCCTGCTGCTTGTAGCAGGTGCCGACCCGCTGGCGCTCGTCATCGGTCATCAGCGGCAGGTTGACCACGCTGGGGAACGCGCCCTTGGCGAACTCGACTGGCGCGCGGGTATCCATCATCGGCCGGTCATTCAGGAAGATGCTGCGGTAGTCGGTGATGTCAGTTGCCATCAAAACACCTCTACCGCGTAGGTCTGTCGCTCAACCAGTGCGCCGATCGGCTCAAGGCTCAGTCCCAGCTCGGCGGCTGCCGCGTGAAATTCGGCGTCGCCCTCCGCGGTGACCGCGATCAGCAGGCCGCCGCTGGTCTGCGGGTCGCACAGTACGCGCTTGTGCAGCTCCTGCAGGCGCCCGACCTTGCTCGAATAACTGTCGAAGTTACGCAAGGTGCCGCCCGGCATGCAGCCTTGGTCCAGGTAGTCCTCAATCCCCGGCAGGCGTGGGACTTTGGCATACTCGATGCGCGCCGTTACGCCGCTGCCGTCAGCCATTTCCACCAGATGGCCCAACAGGCCGAAACCGGTGACGTCGGTCATGGCCGTTACGCCCGCCAACTTGCCGAAACGGCTGCCAGGTTTGTTGAGCGTGCACATCCAGTCGCGAGCCAGGCCGATATCCGCCTCGCGCAATTTGCCCTTCTTTTCGGCGGTGGTGAGGATGCCGATGCCCAGCGGTTTGGTCAGGTAGAGGCGGCAGCCGACGGTAGCGGTGTCATTGCGCTTCATATGGCGTTTTTGCACGATACCGGTCACGGCCAGACCGAAGATCGGCTCCGGGGCGTCGATGGAATGCCCGCCCGCCAGCGGGATACCAGCGGCGTCGCACACCGAGCGACCGCCACGGATGACTTCGCGGGCAACTTCCGGCGCCAGCACATTCACCGGCCAGCCAAGGATGGCGATGGCCATCAACGGGTCGCCGCCCATGGCGTAGATGTCGCTGATCGCATTGGTGGCGGCGATCCGGCCGAAGTCGAAAGGGTCGTCGACAATCGGCATGAAAAAGTCGGTGGTGGAGACCACGCCGCGCTCGTCGTCGATGGCATACACCGCGGCGTCGTCCCGCGAGGCGTTGCCTACCCACAGGTTGGGGTCCAGGTTTTGCGCACCGCTGCCGGCGAGGATCACTTCCAATACCTGTGGCGAAATCTTGCAGCCACACCCTGCGCCGTGGCTGTACTGGGTAAGGCGAATCGGCTCGTTCATGATGGACCTCAAACTATCAAGTGCGCGGATTCTAACAGACAGCAAAAAGCCGGCTGGGCTCATATGAGCGCAGCCGGCTTTGGGTGTGACGCGGTTACTGCCGGGCGGCGAGCAAGCGCTTGTGACGGTTACGCCGGGCGATGTTCAGGCATTCGATCGCCGCCGAGAACGCCATGGCCGCATACACGTAGCCTTTAGGCACATGGGCGCCGAAGCCTTCGGCGATCAGGGTCATGCCGATCATGATCAGGAAGCCCAGGGCCAGCATCACCACCGTCGGGTTGTCATTGATGAACTTGGCCAATGGCTCGGCCGCCACCAGCATCACGATCACCGACGTCACGACGGCAATGATCATGATCGGCAAGTGCTCGGTCATGCCGACGGCCGTGATGATGCTGTCGATGGAGAACACCAGGTCCAGCAGCAGGATCTGCCCGATAGCCGCGGCAAAGCCGATAGCCACCGTATTGCCGACGCTTGCCTTCTCTTCCGGCTCCGGGTCCATGCTGTGATGGATCTCGGTGGTTGCCTTCCACACCAGGAACAGGCCACCGGCGATCAGGATCATGTCCTTCCACGAAAACGCCTGGCCGAAGACTTCGAACACCGGGGCGGTCAACTGCACGATAAACGCGATGGTGCTCAACAGGCCCAGACGCAGGATCAACGCCATGCTGATGCCGATGCGCCGCGCCTTGGCCCGATGCTGCTCGGGCAATTTGTTGGTGAGGATCGAGATAAAGATCAGGTTATCGATGCCCAGCACGATTTCCATGACGATCAAGGTAGCCAGTGCGATCCAGGCGGTCGGGCTGGCGGCCAGTTGTAAAAGGTAGTCCATAGGTCAGTCCTGACGTTGTGCTGGGGAATTAGGCTTCTTTATTGCCGTTTGGTTCGTCTTGCTCGTCTTCCTTTTCAGGACTGATCAAGCCTTGGGTCGCTTCACTCAATGCCTGCTCGGCGGCCTTGTGGGTTTCATCGATCGCCTGCTTGGCCGACTCGGTGGCCTTGCCCATCACCTGCTGCGCGCTTTTTTCGACTTGGTCGCAACCGCTGATAACTACCAATGAAAGCGCAAGCAACGATGCCGCGCCCAGGGAATTGAGTTTCATGATGTATTCCTCGTTAGAACCATTGGGTCCAAATAGTGGCCCCGCGATAGCGAGGCATTCTATGCAGGCAAACAGTTCAGGAAAATTCGTATTTTTATCGCGTATACTTCGGTTTTTACGAAGTGATAGCCGCCATGCTCAATTACCGACAATTGCACTACTTCTGGGTGGTGGCCAAGACCGGCAGCATCGTGCGCGCCTGCGAGCAACTGAACCTGACGCCCCAGACCATCAGCGGGCAGATCAGCCTGCTGGAGCAAACTTATGGCATTGCATTGTTTCAACGGGTCGGTCGCCAACTGGAGCTGACCGAAGCCGGGCGGAAGGCCCTGCCCTATGCCGAGCAGATGTTTCAGACTGGCAATGAATTGGAGGCCGTGCTGCGCGCGCAGCCAGATGAACAGCAGATCCTGTTCCGCGTCGGAGTGGCGGACGTGGTGCCCAAGTCCATCGTGTATCGGCTGATTGCACCGACCATGGAGCTGAACGAGCCGCTCCGCATCACCTGCCGTGAAGACAAACTCGAACGGTTATTGGCCGACCTGGCGATCCAGCGCCTGGACCTGGTGATCTCCGACAGCCCGATGCCCACACACCTGGACATCAAGGGTTACAGCCAGAAACTGGGTGAATGTGGCATCAGCTTTTTCGCCACCCAGGTACTGGCTGACCGCTACGGAGGCGATTTCCCACAGTGCCTGCACGGCGCACCGCTGCTGATTCCAGGTGCGGAAACCGTGGTGCGCAGCCGTTTGCAACGTTGGTTTGTCGAGCAGCAAGTGCAACCCAAAATCATCGGCGAGTTCGACGACAGCGCTTTGATGCAGGCATTTGGGCAATCCGGCAGCGGGATTTTCATCGCCCCCAGCGTGATCGCCGACGAGGTGGTGCGCCAGTACGGTGTGGCGCTGATCGGCCAGACCGATGCAGTCACCGAGTCGTTCTACGCCATCTCGGTGGAGCGCAAGGTCAAGCACCCCGGCATCGTGGCGATTACCGAAGGTGCGCGGCGCGAGTTGTTTACCGCCCTGCCCTGACGAATCAGGCGCTGGACGCGACCGCTTGCTTGGCGGTCATCAGCCACAGCGCCAGCAGGATCGACACCAGGATAAACCCGGACGCGGCAAAGCCCAGGCTGCCCAGGCCAAGGGTGTCGATCACATGCCCACCGACCATCGCCCCCAGGCCGATCCCCAGGTTGGCCCCGGCGATATTCAGCGACGCCGCGAACGCCGGCGCATGCGGTGCGGCTTTCATCAGCCGCACATGGCTGACCAGGAACATCGCCGCCTGGGTCACGCCCCACACCGCCATGGCGGCTGCCAGGCCGACGGTGGAGTGAATCGCCGGCACCAGCGCGACCATGCCCGCGATCATAAAGCCGCAGAACACCATGGAAGCGATCAGCGGATGACGGTCCACCGCACGCCCGCCCAGGGCGTTGCCGAGCAGCCCGACCGCGCCAAAGCCCATCAGGCACCAGCCGACCAGCGTGCCGTCGAAACCGGCCAGGCGCTCAAGGATGTCCGCCAGGTAGGTGTAGGCAGTGAACATGCCGCTGAACACCAGGATCGACAGCAGGATGTGGCCCTGCATCAGCGGGTTGCGCAGGATCTTGAACTGCGAGCGCAGGCTGACCTGGTCGTTTTTCGGTTGGGTAACGGGCAAGTAAATAAACAGTAGCAATGCCTTGGCCAGCGCAACCGCGGCGAGAATCGCAAACGCGCTGCGCCAGCCGAACATGTCCGAAACCAGCGTGCCGACCGGAATGCCGAACACCGTGGCACACACGATGCCGAAGCCGATCTTCTCGATGGCGCGCCCGGCGTATTCGGGGCCAACGATGTCCACCGCAGTTTCACTGGCCAAGGCCCAGAACACCGGCAAACCCAGGGCCGGGATCAAACGTGCCACGGCCATCACCCAGATATTCGGCGCCAGCGCGGCCACGGTATTGGCCACGCCGAACAGGATCAGAATGCTGATAAACAGGCGTTTGCGTGGGAAACGGGCGAAGTACGCGGTAAGAAACGGGCCGAAGGCTGCCACGGTGAACGCAAACAACGTCACCAGCAGCCCCGCCTGGGACACGCTGACATCCAGGTCGCGGGCAATCGCCGGCAATAGGCCGACAATAATGAATTCTGTGGTCAGCACCGTGAAACCGGCGGCCGACAGCAGCAGGATGGGAAACAGCATCAAAAACTCCAGAAACAGCAACACCAACGACAACCCGAAGGTTCGCTGGCAGATAGGATGGAAAAAGGATGCTGAATCTTAACAGAGTGTGTCGGTGTAGCCCATGAAAAAGCCCGGTGATGCCTGCAGGCATCGACCGGGCTTTGCAGCGTTGGAGGTTTAGAAAGCGCCCATGTAATCGCGCTTGCCCACTTCCACACCGTTGTGACGCAGCAACGCGTAAGCGGTAGTCACGTGGAAGAAGAACTGCGGCAGGCCGTAGCTCAGCAGGTAGGACTGGCCGCTGAAGCGCTTCTCTTTCGGGGTGCCTGGGCGGGTGACGATCTCGATACCTTCCTTGCCGTCGATTTGCTCAGGCTTGAGGGTGTCGACAAATGCCAGGACTTTGGCGATCAGCGCTTGCAGGTCGGCGAAGGTGACTTCTGTGTCTTCGTACTTCGGCACTTCGACCTCGGCCAGACGCGCGGAAACGCCCTTGGCGAAGTCAACGGCGATCTGCACCTGGCGCACCAGTTGGAACATGTCCGGGAACAGGCGCGCTTGCAGCAAAGCGTTCGGCTCGATGTTCTTGGCGGTGGCGTGGGCTTCGGCTTTGTTGAGCACATCGCTCAAGGCGTTGAGCATTTGCTTGAATACGGGGATGGAGGCGGCGTACAGGGAAATAGTCATGGCGGTCTCATGGGTAATGACACGGTTGAACAGGCGACGATTATAGACACGCCAGCCGCTTGTCTTTTATTTTTTCGGGCTTACCCTAAGGGCCTCACTGCATAGGGAAAGCGCGATGACCGCCGAGCACGACACCGACACCCCTGAGCCGCGCCTGAATAGCACGGAAATCCGCATCCTGGGCTGCCTGATCGAAAAACAGGCGACCAACCCCGAATCCTACCCGCTGACCCTGAATGCCTTGGTGCTGGCCTGCAACCAGAAGACCAGCCGTGAGCCGGTGATGAACCTGAGCCAGGGCCAGGTCGGTCAGAGCCTGCGCGTACTCGAAGGCCAAGGCTTCACCCGCCTGGTGATGGGCAGCCGCGCCGACCGCTGGGAGCATCGCGTGGACAAGGCGCTGGAGCTGGTGCCGGCCCAGGTGATCCTGACCGGGCTGCTGTTTTTGCGGGGGCCGCAGACGGTCAACGAACTGCTGACCCGCAGCGGGCGCATGCACGACTTTGAAGATGCCGAGCAGGTGGTGCACCAGCTCGAGCGCCTGATCGCACGCGGGCTGGCAGTGCTGGTGCCGCGTCAGGCGGGGCAGCGGGAGGACCGCTATACCCACGCGCTTGGGGACCCGGCGGACATCGAGGCGATTATTGCGGCGCGCGGCAATCCGGTGGAGCGTGGCGCTGGGGTGTCTACGGACCGTATTGAAGAGCTGGAAGCGCGGATTGCAGCGCTGGAGGAACGCCTTACGCAGCTGGAACAGGCCTGACACGCTGTAAATGTGGGAGGGGGCAAGCCCCCTCCCACATTTGATCTGCAGCGACCCTCAAGCCCGGGCGAAGGCTACCGCCGCCTCGAACTGCTCCTGCGTCGGCCGCACGCCGGTATACAGCACAAACTGCTCCAGCGCCTGGATCGCAATCACCTCAAGCCCGGTAATCACACGCTTGCCCTGCGCCCGCCCGCGCACGATCAACGGCGTTTCAGCGGGGATGGCCACCACATCGAAGACCGTGTCGGCTGAATCGACCACATCCGCCTCAAACGCCAATGCGTCCGCCTCGGCCCCGCCGGTCATGCCGATGGGTGTCACGTTGATCAGCATCTGTGGGCGCGCGTCCCCCAGGTTCGCCTGCCATGCGTATCCCAGGTTCTTTGCCAAGGCCCGGCCCGCCGCCTCATTGCGCGCCACGATCAGGCCATTGGCATAACCCCCATCACGCAAGGCGCTGGCGACGGCCTTGGCCATGCCGCCGCTGCCGCGCAGGGCAAAGGTCGAATCCTTCGGCACGGCGTGTTTTTTCAGCAGCTGTTCAACGGCGATGTAGTCGGTGTTGTAGGCCTTTAGGCGGCCGTTGGTGTTGACAATGGTGTTCAGGGAATCGATGGCTTGAACCGAATCGTCGAGTTCGTCCACTAAGGCAATGGCAGCCTCCTTGAAGGGCATGGATACCCCGCAACCACGCACGCCCAACGCACGGATGCCACCTATCGCGCCGGGCAAATCGTGACTGCTGAAGGCTTTATAGTAGAAGTTCAAACCCAGCTGTTCGTACAAATGGTTATGAAAACGCAGGCCAAAATTCCCGGGACGGGCCGACAGTGACATGCACAACTGGGTGTCCTTGTTGGGGTGCATCTGCATGGAAAACTCCTTTGAGTAAGCAAATCGGTACAGACCTTACACAACCTTTACCTATCGGCCGTGCTGTTTTTCAGAAATACGTTGTCTTAAATGCATCCCCGCGACAATCCTTGAGTCTATTGATTGCAGACCACAAGCGCAGGGGCTAACCGAGGAATGACCATGATTCGTAAACTCCCCAAGATCGCCTTGCTTATCGGTGCACTCGCTATGGCAGGCCAAGCCTCCGCCCACGGTGGTGGATGGGGTGGCCCGGCCGTCTTGGGTGCGTTAGTCGGCGCCGCTGTCGTGGGCTCCGTGGTTGCCAGCCAGCCGCGTGAGGTCTACGTGCAGCAGCAACCGGTGTATGTGCAGCCGCAGCCTGTCTACGCCGCACCGCCGCCGGTCTACTACGCACCGCCGCCTCCGGTGTATGTGCAACAGCAGGTTTATTACCGCCCGGCGCCGGTCTATTACGGCCCACCGCGTGGCTACTACGGCCCTCCCCACGGCTACTACGGCCACGGCTGGTAACCGGCAATCGTCACCCCAGCAGCAGGCCCCGCTCACACGCGGGGCCTTTTTTTGCGCGCAAAGTCCGGATTCAGAGCGCGAAGGTCGCTTTGAGGACAACGCGCGAGGCGTAATCGCACATGATTGTGGCCAATGTCTACTTGCCTGATCGGGGCCTGCACTGTCATGTTTGTGCCACGACACACTTCCACTATTGAACCTGTCCACCAAGAACAACAAGGACGACTGACCATGCCCACGCAAAACCCTCACCGCACCGCTGGCCTCTGTACGTCCAGCAAGGTCTACAGTGCCCTGACCGAGCTCAAGCATCTGGAAGGCCACCGCAGCGCAAAATTCCTCGCGCTGCTGGCGGAAAACCTGGTGCACAAAGGCCTGCTCAGTGAGCAGGAAGTGGTCAGCATGCTTGACCAGGTAGTCGACTGATATCTCGCGTTGATGTCGACTATCGAGACAGATGATTTTTCCTACAGCGCCTGGCCCCGTAAGGTGGCCTCCATAGCGATTGGAGGTTCTTATGCCCACTGTTCACATCATGTCTGTCATCGGCAGTGCCGTTCCGGCGCGTCTTCGCGAGTCTGGTTTGCTCGCCTGCTGGTATTTGGTACGCGACGGCGAGGCCATCAGCGGCCCGCTGACGTCGTTGTCCGCCGCCGAACAACAACTGCAGCAGGCCTCGAATTTCAGGCTGAACGCCTGAGGTTCACGGCAATGGCAACTTGACTCGCGGCTTGCTTTCGACAAACAGCGCCCAGCTGGAGATGAACAACGCCGCCACCAGGGGCCCGATCACAAACCCGTTCAGGCCAAAGACCGAGAGGCCGCCGAGGGTCGAGATCAGAATCAGGTAGTCGGGCATCTTGGTGTCCTTGCCGACCAGGATCGGGCGCAGCACGTTGTCCACCAAGCCGATCACAAACACGCCGAACAAGCCCAGCACCACGCCCTGCCAGATCGAACCGCTCAACAGGAAGTAAACCGCCACCGGACCCCATACAATGCCCGCGCCCACCGCCGGCAACAGTGACAGAAACGCCATCAGTACCGCCCAGAGCAACGCGCTGGGAATGTCCAAAAACCAGAAGATCAAACCGCCCAGCGCCCCCTGGGTCACGGCCACCAGCACGTTGCCCTTGACCGTGGCGCGCACCACCCGGTTGAACTTGAGCTGCAACCGGCGCTTCTGCGGCTCGGCCAGCGGCACCGCCGTGCGTACTTTGCGGACCAGCTCGGGGCCATCGCGCAGCAGGAAAAACAGCAGATACAGCATAATGAAAAAGCTCACCAGGAAATCAAACGTGCCCTGGCCGAAGCTGAATGCCTGGGTCGCAAAGAACTGACTGCCCTGCATCGCGCTCTTGACGATCTTTTCGCGCAACCCTTCCAGGTTGCCCATGCCGAAGCGGTCCAGCAGATGCTGGAAGTACGGCGGCAGGAAATTCTTGAATTGCTCGATGTAACCGGCCACGTCCAGCTTGCCGCTCTCGACGTTTTTGTAGAGTGTTGCGCCCTCTTGCACCAGCAACACGCTGGTAATGATCACCGGCAGAATCGCAATCACCAGGCACACGGTCAACGTCGCCAGGGACGTCAGGTTGCGATTCCAGCCGAAGCGCTGCTGCAGGCGCCGCTGCATCGGGGCGAAGATAATGCCCAGGATCACCGCCCAGAACACCGCGCCGTAGAACGGCAGCAATATCCAGATAAAGGCAATGGTCACCAGCGTCAGCAACAACAGCAGGGTTTTGAATTGCAGGTTGGTTTGGTTCATGTCCGATCCATGTCAAAAAAGCAGGCCGCGTATGTGCGCCCTGGTGCTTAGTCCGCTGCAAGCCCTGCGAGTGCCATCTTTGTTGTCAGCGTAGACCCAGATCAATAAAGCCTGCTCGGGCTTGCTCTACCCTGCCGCACTTTTGACGCAAGTAGCGACCATGCCATCTCTTCTCGCCCCCGAACTGCTCGCCCCCGCCGGCACCCTGAAAAACATGCGCTACGCCTTCGCCTACGGCGCCGACGCGGTCTACGCCGGCCAACCGCGCTACAGCCTGCGCGTGCGTAACAACGAATTCGATCATGCCAACCTGGCCCTTGGCATCCAGGAAGCCCACGCCCAGGGCAAGCGCTTTTACGTAGTGGTCAACATTGCGCCGCACAACGCCAAGCTGAAGACCTTTCTCAAGGACCTCGCGCCCGTGATCGAGATGGGCCCGGATGCGCTGATCATGTCCGACCCGGGGCTGATCATGCTGGTGCGCCGCAATTTCCCGTGGATGGCGATCCACCTGTCGGTGCAGGCCAACACGGTGAACTGGGCCAGCGTCGAATTCTGGCAGCAGCAAGGCATCTGCCGGGTGATTCTGTCGCGTGAACTGTCGCTGGAAGAAATCGGCGACATTCGTCAGCAAGTGCCGGCCATGGAGCTGGAGGTGTTTGTGCATGGGGCGCTGTGCATGGCCTATTCCGGGCGTTGCCTGCTTTCCGGCTATATGAACAAGCGTGACGCCAACCAAGGCACCTGCACCAATGCGTGCCGCTGGAAATACCAGGCCACACCGGCGGTGGAGAATGCGACGGGCGATATCGTCCAGGAGTGTCAGCCGACGCTGGGGATCGGTACGCCGACCGATCAGGTCTTTCTCTTGCAGGAAGCCAACCGCCCCGATGAGCAGATGCCCGCCTTCGAGGACGAGCACGGCACCTACATCATGAACGCCAAGGACCTGCGCGCGGTGCAGCACGTGGAGCGCCTGACGCAGATGGGCGTGCACTCGCTGAAGATCGAAGGCCGCACCAAATCCCACTTCTACTGCGCGCGCACCACCCAGGTGTATCGCCAGGCAATCGATGATGCGGTGGCCGGGCGTGAATTCGACCGGCGCCTGATGACTGACCTCGAGTCCCTGGCTCAGCGCGGCTACACCGAAGGTTTCCTGCGCCGCCATGTGCACGACGAGTACCAGAACTACCAGAACGGCAGCTCGGTTTCTGAGCGCCAGCAGTTTGTCGGCGAGCTGACCGGCGAGCGCCGGGGCGAGCTGGCCGAGGTCAAGGTGAAGAACCGCTTCGCCGTGGGCAATCACCTGGAACTGATGACGCCCGCCGGCAACTTCCACTTTGACCTGGCCAGCCTGCACAACGCCAAGGGCGAAGCCATCGAGGTGGCGCCGGGCGATGGGCACACGGTGTATGTGCCCTTGCCCGCGGAGATGGACCTGCAGTTTGGCTTGCTGATGCGCGACGTTGAACAAACGCCCACGCCATGCTGATCAGATCCTGAACTGACCGACCAACTGCCCCAGGCGCTGGCCCAGGTCCGCCAGGCTGCGCGAGGTCTGGGCGCCCAACTGGGTTTCATTGGCCACGCTGTCCACCGCGCCGGCAATCTGATGCACGCTGCGGTTGATCTCTTCGGCCACGGCAGTTTGCTCCTCGGCGGCGCTGGCGATCTGCGCGTTCATCGCGTTGATGGTGCCGATCAACTGGGCCATGGTGTCGAGTGACGCCCCGGCCTGGTTGGCCTGGGCCGAGGTGCCGTCGCCGGCATCGCTGGAACGGCGCATCGCGTCGACGGCGGCTTCGGTGCCTTTTTGCAGGCGGTCGATCATGCCCTGGATTTCCTGGGTGCTGGTCTGGGTGCGGCTGGCCAGGGCGCGCACCTCGTCGG
>NZ_JBAWDE010000278.1:0-2489 GCF_049590575.1 Pseudomonas sp. | reverse complement strand
ACCGAGGCGATGCTATCGCAGGCAAGCCAGCTCCCACATTTGATTGCATTTCAAATGGGCAACCTGGGGCGATCGCCTAGCGCTGAACAACCCGCAGGTTGTTGTTCTGCTCTTTGGGCAGCACGCGCTTGGCAATCACGTAGTTCTTGTCCCAGAACGGCTTTTTCAGCGTGTCGATGCTCACCGATTTGCCACGACGCGGTGCGTGGATAAAGCGGTCGTTGCCCAGGTAGATGGCAACGTGGTTCACCTGGCGGCTCTTGAGTTTAAAGAACAGCAGGTCGCCCGGTTTCAAGTCCTTGCGATCAACCTTCTGCCCGTGGCCGGCGGCCATGGCGTTGGAAGTGCGCGGCAAATCCACGGCGGCTACGTCGTTAAACGCATATTTCACCAAACCGCTGCAGTCGAACCCTTTACTTGGGCTGCTGCCGCCCCAACGATAAGGAGTACCGAGCACATTAACCGCGCGGCTGAGGACAGTGCTGCTTTGCTTGGTGTTGACCGCCATCAAGGCCGGGGTGGCTTTACCGTGGGCCTTGCTCACTTGAGTCGGGCGGTTGACGGTCAGCTTTACCGATTTGGCCGTGCTTGGCGTGCTGTGAACTTTAGGGGTGAAACCGTTAACGTTAGGAAGACGTTGCTCACGATTGGTGGCGTGGGCGGCCAGTGGCATTAATAGGCAGATGGTTAGCCATGTCTTGAAAAATGGTCGCATTAGGCGTGGCTCTTATGGGTTTGCGCGCAACTTTATAACAGCTTTTTGTGTCGTTCTCAGGCCGTTTGTCGACTGAACCTTGACGTCAAAATCAGAAAAAACGCGACGATTCGTCGCAATTGTCCTACACAAGTCAGGTGGCATAAGGCTTTCAGGGCAGGGAAGATACCATTTGCCGTACGTCGGGCGCCTGTAAAAAAGTCACAAAGAAAGTGAAAAAATTTATCTATCAAGGCAAAAGAGGTACGCGATGAATACCTATCAGCAGATTGGTCCGCAGCAAGACACTCACAGCAAGGTGATCGGTTACCTGCTCTGGATATTCGGTTTTACCGGCGCACACCGCTTTTATTACGGCAAACCCGTGACCGGTACGATCTGGTTTTTCACCTTGGGCCTGCTGGGTATCGGCTGGCTGATCGACTTCTTCCTGATCCCGGCCATGGACCGTGAAGCGGACCTGCGTTTTACCGCCGGGCCCATCGAATACAACGTGGCGTGGGTACTGCTGGCGTTTTTGGGGGTGTTTGGCGTGCACCGCATGTACCAGGGCAAATGGATCACTGGCCTGATCTATCTGCTGACCGGTGGCCTGTTCCTGGTCGGGGTGCTGTATGACTTCTGGACGTTGAATACGCAGATATCAATCCGCAATGCCGAGCGCAATAGCGGGCGCTGAATCTCTATTAGCCTAATAGAGATGCAAATGTGGGAGGGGGCAAGCCCCCTCCCACATTGACTGTGCCCACTGTAGATCGGCGTCAGGCCTGGTAGCTGATCCGCCCATCCACCAGGGTGTATCGCACCGTCGCCGGCAGGCTATGGCCGATGAACGGGCAGTTTTCGCCCTTGGACAGCCAGTACTCGCCAGCCACGGTGGAACTGGCCGGATCGAACAGCACCAGATCCGCCGCCGCACCCACCGCCAATTTGCCTGCCGGCAGGCGCAGGGCCTCTGCCGGGCCGGCGCTCAAGCGTGCGAGCAAGGTCGGCAAGTCGAGCAAGCCGTCTTCCACCAGGGTCATTGCCAGCGGCAGCAACAGCTCGACGCTGCTGATGCCCGGCTCGGTTGCGCCAAACGGCGCCAGCTTGGCATCGCGCTCATGGGGCTGGTGGTGGCTGGAAATCGCCGAGACCACACCGGACTTGACCGCCGCACGCAAACCTTCGCGGTCGGCCAGGGTGCGCAGCGGCGGCTGCACGTGGTACAGGCTGGAGAAGTCGATCAGTGCCTCATCCGTCAGGATCAGCTGATACAACGCCACGTCCGCCGTCACCGGCAGGCCGCGCGCCTGGGCCTGGGCGATCAGGGCCACGCCGCGGGCGCTGGTCAGTTGGCTGAAGTGCGCACGCACGCCGCTTTGCTCCACCAGCAGCAGGTCGCGGGCCAGGGCCACGGTTTCGGCGGTTTCCGGAATGCCCGGCAGGCCGAGGAAGCTGGCCACGGCACCTTCGTGGGCCAGGCCGCCTTCGGCCAGGTCGCGGTCCTGGGAGTGGAAGATCACCGTCAAATCGAAAGTCGCCGCGTATTCCAGGGCACGGCACAGGGTGCGGGTGCTGCGGAAACTCTCCAGGCCGTTGCCGAAGGCCACGCAGCCGGCGTCGCGCAAGGCGATCAGCTCGGCCAACTGTTCGCCGTCCAGGCCTTTGCTCAGGGCGCCGATGGGGAACACTTTGCAGTTGCCGGCTTCGCGGGCGCGGTCGAGGATCAGTTCGGTCACGGCCGAGGTGTCCAGCACCGGCTTGGTGTGCGGCGGGCAGCACAGGCTGGTCA
>NZ_JBAWDE010000277.1:0-20384 GCF_049590575.1 Pseudomonas sp. | reverse complement strand
CAGCAAACTGCTCGAGCAGCTCTTTCGGGATTTTTGGTAGTTCACGCAGCGGTGGTTTCTTTTTGGTTGGCATACATGCACCTCTTGCTCATGGTATGCCCGAACACAAAATTTCTGACACCCCCGGCGTAAGTTATCTTCTATCAGCAGCGAAGCCCCTGCCATCAAACTCTACCGCCAACGTCCCCCCTCCATCCGCCTTTTACAAGCGTTACCCCGGCTCGCCAACCCAAATAAGACTGCGAAGTAACCACCAATCCCACCCAATCGCGTACGCCAGCGATGAAGTCGCTGGAGGCGAACACGACCGCGACGGCACAGTTGCCACTCGGGAATGGTCTTAACCAAACAGCGTTCCGCTAGGAAGCAAGCACTGCCCTGTGGTACCTCACAAAAATATGCCAATCTGCCCGGCCCACCCCACCAGGCCAAACCCATGCCCACCCTCCGCACCATGACCCCAGCCGACTACGAGGCCGTCCTCGCCCTGATGCAAAACACCCCCGGCATCTCCCTGCGCGACGCCGACTCCCGCGAGGCCACCGAGCGCTACCTGGTGCGCAACCCCGGGCTGAGTTTTGTCGCTGAAACCGAAGGCCGGTTGATCGCCTGCGTGATGTGCGGCCATGATGGGCGGCGCGGTTACTTGCAACACTTGCTGGTGCTGCCGGCCTATCGTCGTCAGGGCATTGCGCAGGCGTTGGTCGAACGTTGCCTGGCTGGGTTGGAGCAACTGGGCATCCACAAATGCCATCTCGACGTGTTCAAGACCAACACCAGCGCCGCCCGGTATTGGCAAGGCCAGGGCTGGACGCTACGAACGGATATCGACCGTTATTCATTCACCCGAACGGGCAATGAAAACGCATGAAAGGAAAACCTTATGCTCGAGATCAAACGGGCCACGCTGCACGACGCCGACAGCGCTTTTGCCATCCGCCGCGAAGCCATTCGCAGCCAATGCATCGGCGCCTACACGGCTGAGCAAATGGCACTCTGGACCCGTGGCAGTGCGCGCGATGGCTACGACACGCTGATGGAAAAACGCTTTTACCTGGGCTGGGTGGGCGGTGAACCGGTCGCCACCGGCATGCTCGACCTCGACAACAGTGAAGTGGGCGCGCTGTTCGTGTTGCCGGACTACACCGGGCGCGGGTATGGCCAGGCGATGCTGGATCATCTTGAAAATGTGGCGCGGGAGTTGGCGATTGAAGAGGTGGTGCTGGACTCGACGTTGAATGCGGCGAGTTTTTATCGCGTGTGCGGATACGTGGGAGATGAACAAGCGATTTACCGCTCGCCGTCGGGGTTGGTGCTGGCGTGTATTCCGATGACGAAACGAATTGAATAAATACGGATGAAAAATGTGGGACTGCTTGCGAAAGCGTTGGGTCAGTCATTGAATCAGGCGACTGAACCGCCGCTTTCGCGAGCAAGCCCGCTCCCACATTTGAAGCGGTTTCTGCCGCTGTGGCCGGAGGGGCCGTTAGGCCGTTGGTTTCAGCCGATTGGCAATTCCCCCGTCACAATCGCTGTAATCAAAAAGATGAAAAACATCGGGATCGACCACTTGAAGAATTCCTTCTGGTACTCGCCAAACGTCATCTGCGTACGGTTCATCAGCAAAAACAACCACGCCACCGTCGGGCTGGCGTACCGCAGCGCCTGGCCCATGAATGACGCCACGCCGATTTCGGTGGGGCTGATGCCGAATTTGTAGGCAATGGGCGCCACCACCGGCAGGATGCCGAAGTAGTAGGCGTCCACCGGCAGGGCGTAGCAGGCGAGGGCGCCGAGGAAGGCGAAGATCAGCGCGGTGTGGCTGCCCATCGAGTCCGGGATCAGGCTGGCCATGTGTTCGGCCACGGCGCCGGCCATGCCGCTGCCGTTGAAGATGCCGAGGAAGCAGCCGGCGGCGAGGATGATCGAAGCCACGGCCACGGCGTCGCCACCGTTGGCGGTGATGCGTTCGCGTTGTTCCACGGCGTTGTAGTTGACCGTCAGCGCAATCGCGGTGCCGAGCATGAACACCACTGCGCCACTGGCCCAGCCGGCGATCAGGATGACCAGCATGCCCAGGGTCAGGGCCAGGTTGAACAGGAACAGTCTGGGACGTTTGAGTGCCTTGTCGTGGTCCTTGATCACATTGACCATCTGCACGATCTGCTCAGGCGTGACGATGCCGTTTTCACCCTGCACAAAACCCAGGCGCTTGCGCTCCTTGATGCCCATCAAGTACGCCATGAAAAACACGTACAAAAACGACACGCCGAGGATCGGCAGGATCGCCACGAACAGCGTATTCACCTCCACGTTCAGCACCGCCGCCGCGCGCGCCAACGGCCCGCCCCACGGCAGGCAGTTGCCCAGGCCGCAGGGCAGGATAATCAGCATGGCCAGGTTGGACAGCTTCATGCCCATCTGTTTGTACAGCGGCAGGAACGCCGTGGTGATGATCAGGATGGTGGTGGTGCCGTCGCCGTCCAGGGTGACCACGGCGGAGGTGAACGCGGTGACCAGGATGATCTTCAGCGGGTCGCCATTGGCCTTGCGAATCAGGAAGGTGCACAGCGGGTCGAACAATCCCACGTTCATCATCAGGCTGAAATACAGCACGGCGAACAGGATCATCACCGTGGGGTTGACCGTGCCGAGGGAGACCTTGCCGGCCTCGTTCTGCGAGTAGAACAGGCCCTCGCGGACCCAGGTCATAATGGTGCCCATCGGCACGCCGTTGACCAGGCACACCAGCACCCCCACGGCCAGCGACACCACGATCAGGCCGGTGAACGGCGAAAGTTTTTGCTTGATGACCAGTAACAGAAACGCCGTGATCAACACATAGCCCAGAACTGTCAGCATCTGAACGTCTCCACAATTTTATTTTTATAGTGAGCGCAGCAGGTGGGGCGTCGGGCGCCCCGGTACAGCCTTGAGCGTTACTGGCCTTCCAGCAGTTGGGTGACCCAGGCCGGGGCCAGCGCCGGTAATGGCAGGCCGCTGTCTCGGCAGCGAGTGTATGCGTCGATCACCTCGCGGCGCTGGTTTTCATAGGCGCTTTTTTTCTCCGAGGCTTCGAGCACTTCCAGCAGGCGCGCGCGCGGCACCACGGTGACGCCGTCGTAGTCGCCGAACACCAGGTCGCCGGCCGCCACCTCGACACCGGCGCAGGTCACGGTGGCGTTGATCTTGCCGGGGCCTTGCTTGCCAGGGCTGCGTTGCATGAAGCCCTTGGCGTAGATCGGGATGTCCAGCTGCGCCAACGGCACTTTGTCGCGCACGCAGCCGTCGATCACCATGCCGCAGAGGCCCACGGCCTGGGCGGCGCCGGCCATCAGGTCGCCGATGTAGGCGCGGCCCGGGTAGGCTTTGCCGGCGACCACCAGCACATAACCTGGCTGGCCTTGGTAAACGGCGACGTGGATCGGGAAGTTGTCGCCGTCTTCGGTGTCGACGGTGTAGGCGGTGCCGAGCATCACCTTGCTTTCGTCCAGTGGCATCAGGTCGGCGTCCATGCAGCCGTTGCGCGGGATGCCGAGGCTTTGCATGCCGTCGCAGAGTTGCGCCGGGCTGAGCTTGCGAAAGCGCTCCAACAGCTCGGCGGGGATCAGGTCGGGCAGGGGCAGGTAATGTTCAGTGTTCATGGCAGGTCTCGCGTGTGGGCAGTCAGGGTGTGGGCAGTCAGGTGCGCAATTGCAGTGCGGAAATCCATGTCGCTGCCACCGGGGCCGAGCAGGCCGGCCCAGTCGGTGGCCGCCAGGTGTTCAAGCTGGGCGTGGGTGGCGCGGGTCATGGCGGGGTCAACGCCGACGGCTTCGAGGGTGGCGATGGCGTCGTCCATTTCCGCGCTGCGGCGCTTGGCGTGGATCATCGTGCGTGCGGTGAAGGTGTTGGCGAGTTGCTCAACGGTCTTGCCGTTCAGCGAATCGCCAAGGGACGCGACCAGGGTGTCCAGCACGCCGAATTTTTCCCCGGCCTGGAAGGCTTCCAGCAGCAACTGCGGCAGGCCCTTCATCACCACACTCTTGAGCATCTTGATCGCCGAGGCGCCGCCGGCGTCGGCGTCGAGTACGCTCAGCTGCATGCCGCGTGGCGTGAAGGCGTCGGCAAACGCAACGGCACCGCTGCCGGCCAGCAGCATCGGCACGCGATGGTTATTGCCGGGCACGGTGCCCATCACCGCGCAATCGCAGAAGCCCACGCCAGCGGCACGCGGCAGTCTGTCGATGGCCTGTTTGACGGTGGGCGCGGCGGAGTTCATGTCGACATAGGTTTGCCCGTCCACCAGCCAGGGCAAGATCTGTTGCGCGATACCCAGAGCGCTGCTGGCGCTGGTCAGGCACACCACAAAACGCGCACCCCGGCAGGCGTCTGCCAGGGAGTCGAAGAGGGTCACGTGCTGTTGTGCGGCGCGTTGCTGCACCAAGGGGCTGACGTTGGCGTCGAAGGCGCCGATCTGCAGGTCGCCGCTGGTGCGCAGGCCCTGGCTGAGGTGGTAGGCGGCTTCGCCATACCCGATGAAGACGATATCCATCCTGTGTTTCCTTCATTGTCTTTGTTATTGATGAAGGAAGAGCAAGGGCTGTGCCATTTAAAAATAACCAGATAAAACAAAGAGATGGGATCAGCTCGTGTTGCGCAAGCATGGCAAGGGCTTTCAAATCATTTCACCCTGAAATAGTCTGCAATCCGGCTCACGCTTCGAGGCACTCTCATGCAAGGCACCATCGCCGTCATTTCCCCTTCCAGTACCCTGACCTCGGTGATGCGCGGCATCCTCGCGCAACGTGGTTTATCCCTGGTGGTGGTCGAAGCCGCGCAGCACGACGCCACGCTCAAGGCGCGGCAACTGATCGACAGCGGTGTCAGCGTGATCATCAGCCGTGGCCGCACCGCCAGCGTGTTGCGTGAGCACTTGCGCGTGCCCATCGTCGAGGTCAAGCACACGTTTTTCGACTGCATCAACGCCTATCGCAAGGCGCAGCAGGTCTCGGACAAGGTTGCTTTTCTGGCCACCTCCGAGGGCTACGCGACCATCCTCGAGAAAGCCCGGCCGTTCATGCCGCAAGTGTCGATCTGCCTGATCGACCCGCTGGGCAGCAACCAGGCCACCGAAGCGCAGTTGGATCGCCTGCAGGCCGAGGGCATCGATGTGGCGATTGGCGGCCTGTCGTCGCGCGAGGCCGTGATGGCGCGCGGCATGCGCTACATCATGTCCGAGGCCGACCCGGACGCGGCCGACGAGGCGATCGATGAAGCGTTGCACTTGCTGCAGGTCGAGGAGGAGCGCCGGCTCAAGCGCATGGAGCTGCAAAGCCGCTACGAGATGATCCAGTCGATCCTCAACTGCGTGTCCGAAGGCATCTTCAGCGTCGACAGCCAACGCACCATCACCAACATGAACAGCGTGGCCACCGCCTGCCTGGGCGGGCTGGCCTGCGGCGACAGCATCGACGGCCTGCTGGCCGAAGATTATTTCAGCCAGGTGCTCGGCAGCGGCCGCCCGGTGCGCGGTGCGCTGATTACCCTGGGGCGGCTGTCGCTGAGCCTGAGCATCGCGCCGATCACCCTGGACAGCCAGGTCATCGGCGCCGTCGCCACCCTGCAGAACCAGACCGAAATCACCGCCATCGAACGCAAGATGCGCCGCCAGTTGGCGCGTCAGCACCTGGCGGAAAAAACTTTCGATGACATCATCGGCAGCAGCCCCGCGCTGGCCAAGGCCAAGCGCCTGGCCCTGACCTATGCGGCGGTAGACAGCACGGTGATGATCGAGGGTGAAACCGGCACCGGCAAAGAGCTGTTCGCCCAGAGCATCCACAATGCGTCGCGCCGCAAGCAGGGCCCGTTTGTGGCGATCAACTGCGCGGCGTTTGCGCCGGGCGTGCTGGAGAGCGAGCTGTTTGGCTACGTCAAAGGCGCCTTCACCGGTGCGCTCAACGAGGGCAAGGCGGGGGTGTTCGAGCTGGCGCACACCGGCACGATTTTCCTTGATGAAATCAACGAAACCTCCACCGATATCCAGGTCAAGCTGCTGCGCACGTTGCAGGAGCGCAAGGTGGTGCGCATCGGCGATGACAAGGTCACGCCGGTCGATATCCGCATCATCACCGCCAGCAACAAGAGCCTCGAGCAGCGCGTGGCCCAGGGCCTGTTTCGCGAGGATTTCTTCTACCGCATCTGCGTGCTCAAGCTGCACCTGCCGGCCCTGCGTGAACGCCGCGCCGACATCCCCGAACTGGTCCGCCACCTGCTGCGCAGCCTGCCCATGGCCACCCCCGAGCCGGATGAGGCGCTGCTCACGCGCCTGAGCGGTTATGCCTGGCCGGGCAATATCCGGCAGTTGGGCAATATCGTCGAACGCCTGGCCGTCATGAGCCAGGGCCGCCCGTTTGCCCAGCCGTGGCTGGAGGATGTGCTGGAAGACCTATCCAGAGGTGTGGCGACGGTGCAAGAGGGTGCGCCGATCAAGACCGAACTGGCGGTACTGCACGAAGTCCTCGCCAGCGTGCGCGGCAACCGCGAAGAGGCGGCCCGGCGTTTGCAGATCAGCACCACGACCTTGTGGCGGCGGATGAAAAAGTACCTGGAAGACGACCCGGAGTGTTTTGACAGCGCGCGGTATTCGAGCACTTGAGGTGATCCCCTGTGGGAGCTGTCGAGCCCCGGCGAGGCTGCGAAGGGGCCGGCACTGCTGACATTTTCATCGCCTGACCCGACGCTTTCGCAGACTCGCTGAAGCTCGACAGCTCCCACATTTGTTCGCTGTGCAGGCGGATATTTGCGTTGGCCTGTATCCCATAAAAGCGGGCGATCTTTGGTCCTTCAGGCAGCTTTCGGCCGTACCTGGACGAAGACTCGGGGGCTTTGACAGCGCGCGGTATTCGAGGACTTGAGGTGATCCCCTGTGGGAGCTGTCGAGCCCCGGCGAGGCTGCGAAGAGGCCGGCACTGCTGACATTTTCATCGCCTGACCCGACGCTTTCGCAGCCTCGCTGAAGCTCGACAGCTCCCACATTTGTTCGCTGTATAGGCGGATATTTGCGCTGACCTGTATCCCACAAAAGTGGGCGATCTGTGTCTATCGCGCGCCGCGTCGGGTGGATAGCCTCAAGCTTTTCTTATGAGCGAGCGTGCTATGGAACTCACCGCTGTGCCCTTTGGCACCACCGACTGGTCAACCGTCGACCCCGTCGTTCACCCAGGCATCATCGGCGAGGCTATATGGCGCACCTGCCACTTCGGCACCACCCGCGTGCGCATGGTCGAATACACGCCCGGCTACCTGGCCGATCACTGGTGCTGGCGCGGGCATGTGCTGCTGTGCCTGGAAGGCGAACTGCACACCGAGCTGGAAGACGGCCGCCAGTTCATGCTGACGGCGGGGATGAGTTATCAGGTGGGCAATGACATGGAAGGGCATCGTTCCTCCACCCCGCGGGGGGCGAAGCTGTTTATTGTGGATTAATCGGTGGGGGTTAATCCGTTACCGCAGCAACGGATATGCACTCAACCTACCCAGAAAACCACCCGCCTGGCGGCTTCAATGCATCTTGCTGTGGTCCATCCCATCAATACCGCGTGCCGCCGCCTTCACTTCAATCGCTTGTTTCTCACCCTTGGCATTTTCCACGGTGAGAGTCAGCGGCACCTGGTCGCCTTCCTTGATCTGCCCGGTCAGCCCCATCAGCATCACGTGATAACCGTTCGGGTCGAGCTTGACCGCTTTGCCTGCGGGCAAGGCCACCGAATCCACCGGGCCCATGCGCATTACGTCGTCTTTCATGCTCATTTCATGGATCTGCACGTCCTTGGCCACCGGCGAGGCCACGCTGAGCAACTTGCTGTCGCTGTCGGCGGTCACGGTCATGAACGCGCCGCTCGACGGCTGGCCCGGCACGGAAGCGCGTACCCACGCGTCGGTGACCACTACCTGGGCATTGGCGTGCGCCGCGAGGCCCAGCAGGGACAGGCCGATCAGGGCGCGCTTGAGGTGTTGAACAGCAGTCATTAGCAGACCTCCATGACGGTGAGCAGGTCTTCTGCGCACTCTTTAGCGGTAAGGGATGCCTGTAGGCCCAGGCGCAGGTTGCCACGGGTGTCGAACACGAAACTGGTGGCGGTATGGGACAGGGTATACGTGTCACCGGCGGGGATTTTTTCATAAAAAATCCCGAATTCCTTGGCGGCTACGGCGATTTCTTCCGGGGTGCCGTACAGCGCTTCGAAGCTGGGGTCGAAGGCCTTGACGTATTTGTCGAGGATCTCCGGCGTGTCGCGCTCCGGGTCCAGGGTGATAAAGATCACTTGCATGATCTCGCCGTCGCGGCCCATCAGCTTCTTGGCCTGGGCGGCGCGGGCGAGGGTGGTCGGGCACACGGCCGGGCACTGGGTGAAGCCGAAGAACACCACCGGCATCAGGCCACGGTACGAACTCAAGGTGACGTATTCACCCTCGGTGTTCTTGAGCTTGAAGCTGCGGCCCATGATCTTGTCGCTCAAGTCCTTGCCGTACTTGAAGTTCAATTTCGGGCTGTTGTCACAACCGGCCAGCAGGCCCAGACCCAACAGGCCCATGCCGGTCAGGACCTTGCGGCGGGTGAATAACGTACTCATCAACTGTGCATCCTGTGAAACGCCTGCAGTGCGCGGGTGCTGACCGGCAGGCTTTGAATAGGAATAACGAGGAGGGCGCCCAGTCTACCAACCCTGGGGAGTGCGCGTAATCTGCGACGTTCTGCCACAGGGGCGCGCGGCGCTTCATTCTGGTGCGGCTTCGATGGTAGAGTCGCCGCCATGAAATTGCGCCAACCTGACCGTTCGCTGATCGCCTGGGCCCTGTACTTTTGCGTGCTGATGAACCTGTTTGCCTGCGGTTTAGGGCATGGTCAGATGACCGGGCAGCAATTGAATGGCATCGGCGGCGAGTTCTGTTCGGTGGACGGTAGCCAGGCGCCGCTTTCCGACAAAGGGTTAGGCAGCCCGTCTTCCAGCAACATCTCGAACTACTTTGCCTGCCCAGTGTGCAACGCCGTCAGCGTTGCGCTGGTGTTCCTGATCGGCCTTACCTGGCTGTTGGGCCTTGGTCGAACCCCGCGCCCGGCCCATGAACGGCGCAACAAGGCGCCGCCGCGTTATTCCTGGCCGTCGGCCAACCCCCGCGCTTCCCCCGCTTACTGACGTGTGCCCTGGGTCGCCTGTGATCAGGCGGCATTCTATCGTCACGACTGTGAGTGCGTTGCCATGAACCACCTGTTGCCTGCAGGCGCCAGCCGCCTGGTCAGCAAGGCGTCCCGCCGCCTGCGCGCGGAACCGGCCTTAGCCGATTACCCGAGCAATTCCCGTTGCTTTGTGCACCTGGATGCACGCCTGTTGTCGTACTGGCACACCCTGTTCGATATCTGCCCGGCACTGCTTAAACTCGACCCGCCCGAGGGCCTGAACCTGTTTCGCAGTTTTATGACCTGGGCCTATCGCAACCAGCCACCGCAGGACTGGACCTACCACCTGAACCTGTGTCGCTGGCTATTGGGCTCGCGCTACAGCACGCACATTGACGATGAGCCAATCGAAGCGTTTATGGCCGCAGCGGCCGCACGGTGGGTTATCTCGGACCAGAGCCAGGCCCAGGGTGTGGTACTGGCTTGGCAAGGTTCGAGAGTGTTTGATTGGAAGGGCCCGGCATTGCCTGCCGCCGAGCATCAAGCGTTGCCTGAGCCCGCCGGCGACTTTGCCTGGAGCGCGTTAGGCGCGCGGGGTGAGTTCAGCGGTGGGTGGCGGTGCCGTGAGGCTTTTTGCTGACCCACCGATAAACCGTCAACTGCCGGTACGGGGCTTCTGCTTGCTGTCTTTATGATCCGCAGGCTTTGGCGTTTTGGTCGGTTGTTTGTCGGTATCCGTCTGTTTCTTGTCGCTGTCCGACGGGCTGCTGGGGTAGGTGCCAGGCGGCAGGGCAGAGCCGGCGGCGCTGTTGTCGCTCAATGAATTCGGTGGCGGGGCGGTGTCATCGCCGAAGGCAGCGAAGGCAGGGTTTGCCAGCAGGGCTGACAGGCCGACAATAAGCAAAACTCTCTGGGAAATTCTGGTCTTCATGACGCAATCCCCTTGCTGTTCTGATCAAGGCTGAAGCCCGGAAACCCCGGGCTTCAGTAAAGCTTTAATCAAGACTTCTTGCTGCTGCCGGCGGAGCTATGCGCCCCGCCTTTTTTGCCGGCTTCAGAGGCCTTTTCGCGATCGTTGGCAAAGTTGCCGCCGGAGCCTTGACCGCCGCTTTTCTTTTGCATATCAGGTTTGGCTTTACCGCCTGCGCCTGTGGTGGTTTTTCCGCTGGTAGCCATTTTCATATCCCTCATCAATGAGTGAATCAATGGTGTCGCCTAATTGGGAATGCGCAATCGAAAGCAAAGTTTGAAAAAGTTCGTGCTCAGGCGACGAATGGACGTCAGGCCGCGAGCGGCTTGGCGCCCAGGGATTTTTTATGCGCGGCCTTCATCGCTTCCATTTCGGCGCCGAGTTCTTCCAGCACGGCCTTGCCCAGCAGCTTCCTGGCCTGGGGGAACATCTCGGTTTCCTCTTCTTCGATATGGTGCTCCAGCAGCTCCTTGACTACCTTGACCCGCCCGGAAAACTCGGTGGTCGATGGCTCGGTCTGCTTCAGGTCAGGCAGCACCAGCGCGTCGACAGTGCGGTGCTCTTCCTTGGCTTCGTGGTACATGATGTCCTGTTTCTTGCCGCCGGCTTTGCGGAAGGCCGGGTACAGAATCTCTTCTTCAAGCTTGGTGTGCAGGCTGATTTCCATCTCGAGTTTGGCCAGTAGTTCGGTGCGTTTTTTCACGCCGCGTTCGGTGGACTCGCTCAGTTGGGTCAAAAGTGCCTTGACGCGTTCGTGGTCGGCTTTGAGAAGGTCGATAGCATTCATGGTGAAACCTCACGGATATTGAGTCGGGCGCGTCTGAAGTGCGCGCCGCGTCCGGTAGGTATTGCATCAGTTGTACCAACTTGAATGGATAAAAATATCCTTTTTTAATCAACAAGTTATGTGAGTCATTCGGCATTTGGTATCGTGCACCTTGCATGGTCGGGCAATCAGCCCGTTGCATTACGCCGCCCTCAGCCCCCGCTGACTTTCCAATGCTTGATGTCTTCGGCGAACACCACCTGCTTGACTTCGTGCGCGATGCCATAGGCCAGCGATTCATGCGCTGCGATGACTTTCTCTTCAGCCGACAAACATTTGAAGATATCCAGTTGGGTTTCGGCCTGAGTAGTCTCCAGCTCATAGATTTTCACGTAGCGCGCCAGGTCGTTATCCAGGCTTGAGAGGTACTCGCGCAGGCGCTGGTGGTCCACCGAGCTCTGGCTGAAATACCAGTTCATCGGGTGGATCAGAAAGCGTGAGTGCGGCGTGGTGATGCGACGGTTCGCGGCCAGGAACATGATGATGCCCATGGATTCGATGTTGCCCGCGTTGATCGCGCACAACGGCACCGGCAGCGCTTTGAGAAAGGTGTACAGGGTGAAACCGAAGTTGGTGCTGCCGCCGGTGGTCGACAGGTTCAGCAGCAGGGAGCTTGCGCCTTCGTCGATCGCATCCAGGCAGCAGTCGCGAAAGCGTTCGGTGGTGCCCTGGTCGATCTGGCAATGAAAATGGATAACGTGCTCGGTCATCCTGAGCCTCCAAAATGCAATACAAGAGGGGTGGCGTAAGTTGAGTCTAGAAGGTTGTCCGGGATGTGCTGTAAGCATTGGGCGAGAGCCCGCGCTGAAAATTCAATGGAACCCTCGGCGCGGATGCTTGACCTAATGCATAGACCTCAGGAGGTGGATCATGCAAATAGAATATATCTGGATCGCATTGGCGGTGGTTTTGCTGCTGCTGGAGCTGTGGGCGATCAACGTCGTGTTGCGCAGCACTGGTGGCTGGGAGACCAAGGGGCTGTGGGTGGTTGTGCTGATTTTCGTGCCGCTGCTGGGCTTGATTGCGTGGGCGATGTTCGGGCCTAAACGCGAGATGGCTGAGCAACATAAGCACTGACGCTCAGAGGTAAAAAAAACAGGCGCCGTTGGGCGCCTGTTTGCGTTTCAGGCCAGCCGTTTAGCCGGCAACAGCCTTGGCAATGGCCTCGCTGAACGCGGGCAAGTCATCTGGCGTGCGCGAGGTGATCAAAGTCCAGCCATTGGCTTGGCATTGCTTGACCTCGGCGTCGACCCAACCGGCGGCGCCGGCGTTTTCCAGGTCGATGCGCACGCTTTTGAAGGAGGTCAGGGTTTTGCCCTTGATCACGCCTGCATCGATCAGTGCCCATGGCCCGTGGCAGATCGCTGCCACGGTTTTGCCGGCCTTGACGAAGTCGTTGATCAGGCGCAGCGCGTCAGGATCCTGACGCAGGGTGTCGGCGTTGACGGTGCCGCCTGGGATGACCAGCGCGTCGAAGTCACTGCTCACCACGTCCGACAGTTGCACGTCAGACTCCACGGTCTGGTCCTTTTCGGTGTCGCCGACAAAGGTCTGGGTAGTGCCGCCTTTGCTGGAGCCGTGGGTCACCGACGCGCCATAGCCGCGCAGTGCTTCGAGTGGCTTGATCAGCTCATCGCGCTCGATGCCGGTGTTGGACGTGATGATCAGGATTTTCTTGCCGTTGAGTTGCGCACTCATGATCGAGTTTCTCCTAAGTCAGAAATGGATTAATGGTCGTGTTTGGCTTGCAGCTCCTTGGCCATTTTCAAGTGGGCTTCAAGGGTGGGCAGGGTCTTGGTGGCGAAGGCTTTCAGCTCGGCGTTGTCCGAGGAAGCGGCTTCTTTCTGGAACAGCTCGACGGTCTTTTCATGGGCTGCCACCTGGTTGTTGGCGTAGGCCTTGTCGAACGATTCATCGCGCAGTTCGAGGATGGCTTTCTTGGCCTTGTCGGTCAGGGCCGCATCGTCTGGCACTTCGATATCGAGTTTTTTCGCCAGGGCTACCAGTTCCTGGTTGGCCTTGGTGTGGTCGGTGACCATGTGTTGGGCGAACGTCTTCACGTCGGCCGAGCTGCTTTTTTCAAGCGCAAGTTTGCCGGCTTCCACTTCGGTGATGCCGCCTTGGGCAGCGTCCTCGACGAAGCTGTTGGAGGTGGCGGCCATGGCCGTGGAAATCGAGCCGGCAGCCAGTACCAGAGTCAGGCCCATTTGTTTCATCAGTAAAGTTGTCATGGTGGTTCTCCTTGAACGTGGCGGGATGCCGTTACCTGACTGTTGAGCCAAGTCCTGCGCAAAAGGTTTAAATTTTTTCAGGCTTAATTTCTCAACGGCAAATTCCTTGAACTATCGAAATCGCGCGGCCTCTGCTGAATACGTGCTCGCGCATTTTTGCGGGCCTTCAACTGCCAGGAGATAGACCGTGACCGATCACAAGACTGCCGATAAAACCCCAGACCCGATTAGCTCCGAACAGGCGCAAAAGGGCACCCACAGAGCCGCCAAGGGCGAAACCCTGGAGCGCCCGAACCCCAACACTGAAACCGTCGACAAGGTGATCACGCCGACCTCGATCAAAGAGACCGAGCGCCAGACCGACGCCATCAACGAGCAGGCCGCCAAGGTCGAGCGCAAGCTGGGCCACTGAGCATGGCCAGGGCGATTTCCGCATCGGAGTTGGGCATTGAACTCAAGCCCGAGGATGACGCCAGCCTGTTCAAATGGTTTGTCGCCAGCTTCCTGATGGGCAAGCGCATCCAGGCGCCGATTGCGGCTCAGGCCTACAAAGTGATCGTCGAAGAGCAGGGCCGGGACACGCCGCGCAAGCTGCAGCATTGCACCTCGCGTGAACTGGTCTCGATGCTGGGGCGTGCGCATTATGTGCGTTACGACGAAAGCACCGCACAACGCCTGCTGGACCTCAGCGCCAAGCTCAACGCCGAATATGCCGGCAAGATCAGCCATATGCGCAGTGCCAGCGAAGACCGCCAGGCTTTTGAAAAACGCTTGGCGGAATTCGACGGTGTAGGGCCCAAGACCATCGAGATTTTCATGCGCGATGCCGCAGCGGTGCTGTTTTGACGGCACCCCTGTATGTGGGCTGCGCCGGCTGGAGTTTGCCGCGCGAACACGGGCCGGCGTTTGTCGGCGAAGGCACGCATTTGCAGCGCTATGCAGCGCGGTTCAATGCGGTGGAAATCAACAGTTCGTTTTACCGGCCACACCTGCCCAAGACGTATGAGCGCTGGGGGCAGTGTGTGCCGTCAACCTTTCGTTTTTCGGTCAAGGTGCCCAAGCAGATCAGCCATGAACTGCGCTTGCAGCACTGCGAAACCGCGCTGGATGAGTTTCTCGAACAATGCCAGCATTTGGGTGAAAACCTGGGCTGCCTGTTGTTGCAACTGCCGCCATCGCTGGCGTATGAACCGGTGGTTGCCGCGACGTTTTTTCGCGCCTTGCGCCAGCGTTATCTCGGCGCAATCGTGCTGGAACCGCGTCACCCCAGTTGGCTGCACGCAGAAGGTTTGCTGCAGGATTTGCACATAGGCCGTGTGGCTGCCGACCCGCCGGTTATCGACGGCGGCGACGTACCAAGCGGTTGGCAGGGCCTGCGTTATTGGCGCTTGCATGGCACGCCGCGTATCTATCACAGCGCGTACGGGCCCGAGCGGGTGCAGGCGTATGCACAGGTGCTGAGCGAGTCTGTGCAGGAGGGCATTCCCACCTGGTGCATCTTCGATAACACCGCCAGCGGCCATGCGGTGACTGATGCCCTGTACCTACTCGACCTCCACGCGCATCACGTCCAGCCCTAACTGCTTATACGCCTCGACACTCGGCACATGCCACTCGGTGATCAGCGTGTGAATACGGTTGCAGGGCGCCACCACAAAGGGTTCCACCGCGCCGAGTTTGTCGGCCGTGGTCACCGCGACCACATGGGACGCGCTGTCGAGCAAGGCCTGCTTGACCGCCACTTCGTCGAAATGCAACGAGCTGATGCCTACTTGCGGGTGCAGCGCGCAGACCCCGGTAAACAGCAGGTCGGCCTTGATGCCCTGGATCAGGCGCACGGCCTCATGCCCGCTGGTGGACAAGGTGGCGGGGTTGAGCTGGCCACCGGCGAGAATGACTTTTACATCGGCATGATCCGCCAGGGCGATGGCAATCATCGGTGACGGCGTGACCACCGTAAGGCGGATCGAACGCGGCAATGACTGGGCGATCTGCAAGGTGGTGGAGCCGGAATCGAACAGCACGATCTGGCCGTCTTCCACCAGGTCAGCCGCCAGTTGCGCAAGCCGGCGCTTGGCGTCGTTTGTTTCGCCGACACGGGTGAAGAAGTCCTTGCCGGTGTCTTTCGGCCGGGGCAGGGCGCCGCCGTGCACGCGCTGCAGCAGGCCGGCGGCGGCGAGTTCGCCGAGGTCGCGGCGGATGGTGTCCGGGGACACGGCAAAGTGTTCCACCAGTTCTGCGGCAGTGACTCTGCCGTCGCGCTCCAGTAGCAACAGGATCTTTTGTTTGCGCAGCGAAGGCAGGTCGATGGCTTGGTGGTTGTTATGCATGTTTGTGCGCTTTATTGCGGGTTTATGCGAGATTAGTCGTGCGCCGATATAAACGCAATGGCTGGTTGCGCGCGCGATCGGCGGTTACTCTCAGGGCTCAGTTCAGGGAGAGGTGACCGAGATGTCGTTGATTACAACCATCGAAGATTTACGCAAGCTGGCGCAAAAACGTGTCCCACGGATGTTTTACGACTACGCCGATTCCGGCTCCTGGACTGAGAGCACCTACCGCGCAAATGAAAGCGATTTTGCGCGAATCAAATTCCGCCAGCGGGTGGCGCGCAATATCGATGAACGCTCGATCCGCGCCAGCATGATTGGCCAGGACATGACCATGCCGGTGGCCCTGGCGCCGACGGGCCTGGCCGGTATGCAGCACGCCGATGGCGAGATCCTCACCGCCCGCGCCGCCGCCGCATTTGGCCTGCGCTACACCTTGTCGACCATGAGCATTTGTTCGCTGGAAGACATTGCCGAACACGTCGGCCAGCCGTTCTGGTTCCAGCTGTACGTGATGCGTGATCGCGGGTTTATCGAGCAATTGATCGAGCGCGCCAAGGCCGCTGGGGTGGATGCGTTGGTGCTGACCCTGGACCTGCAGATCCTCGGGCAACGGCATAAAGACCTGATCAACGGCCTGTCGGCGCCGCCCAAACTCACCGTACCGAATATCCTCAACATGATGACCAAGCCGCGTTGGGTGATGGGCATGCTCGGTACCAAGCGGCACGGCTTCGGCAATATTGTCGGGCATGTGAAGGGCGTGGCGGACATGAGTTCGTTGTCGTCCTGGACGGCCCAGCAATTCGACCCGCGCCTGAGCTGGGACGATGTGGAGTGGATCAAGAAGTGTTGGGGCGGCAAGCTGATCATCAAGGGCATCCTCGATGTGGAAGACGCGCGCCTGGCGGCCGATTCCGGCGCCGATGCGTTGGTGGTGAGTAACCACGGTGGCCGTCAGCTGGACGGCGCGCCGTCGAGCATCAGCCAATTGCCTGCGATTGTGGCGGCGGTGGGCGAGCGCATCGAGGTGTGGCTGGATGGCGGCATTCGCTCCGGCCAGGATGTACTCAAGGCGATGGCGTTGGGTGCAAAAGGCACCCTGATCGGCCGCCCGCATTTGTACGGTTTGGGCGCGATGGGCGAGGCCGGCGTGACCAAGGCACTCGAGATCATCGCCCGGGAGCTGGATGTGTCGATGGCGCTGTGCGGCTATAACGATATACGCAATGTGAATCGCGAGATTTTGTTACCCGGTACATTTCCCGAAAGCGTTTTTTGAGAAAAAAAACGTAAAAAAATAAAAAGAGTTGTCCACGAAAACCGTGGGTATCTCTGTGGATAACTTTGCCAGGGCCCGGCAGGGTTGGCGATTTAAGCGGCGGTTAATATTTGATCAAATTCTGGCGAGGCCCAGTATGGGCAGGGTTTGCGCTTGACAGGCAAGCGCGAACCCAGTGCCGAAAAGCATTTTTATGAGTCGCCTTTGCGGTCTGTGGAGTGCTTGACTATTTGTGCCGGCGTCGGTGCTGGCATCTTCGCCTGCATCAGGCTGTCGAGTGCCTGGCGATAGCTGCGACCGGCCAGGCTCATGCTGTTGTTATGGCTGGCACCGGGTACCAGCAGCAGCCGCTTGGGCTCCTGGGCGGCTTCGAACAGTTGCTCGCTGAAACGCGGCGGCACATAGCGGTCGTCCAGCCCATGCACCACCAGCAACGGCATATGGATGTCGGCGATCTTGTCGATGGAGTCGAACTTCTGCGACAGCAACCAGCGTACCGGCAACGAAGTGTTGGCCACCGCCGTGGCCACATCCGCCAGGGAGGTAAAGGTGGATTCGATCACCAGCCCGCGCACCGGCAGCGGCGTTTGCTTGCCCAACTCCATCGCCAGGTCGATGGCCACCGCGCCGCCAAGGGAATGCCCGTAGATCAGGCGTTTGCTCGGGTCGGGTTGCAGCACCTGGAAGCGTTCCCAGGCGATGCGCGCGTCTTCGTAGACGCTGGTTTCCGACGGCAGATCGCCCAGGCTCTGGCCGAAACCGCGATAGTCGATGGCCAATACCGAATAGCCCAATGCGTGCAATTGCTCAATGCGAAACAGCTGCCCGGTGAGGTTCCAGCGCACGCCGTGCAGGTAGAGGATCGCGGGCGCGTCCTGTTTGTCCGCCGGGTACCACCAGCCATGAATATTCTGCCCCGACTTGAAGCTGGCGGGCTTGAGTTCGAATTCCTGTACTGCCTTGGGCAAGCCGCTGTACCAGCTGGCGGTGCCGGGTTCTATGCGAAATACCAGCTCGCGTTCTTTGTGTTGCAGCACGGCGCAACCCACCGGCAGGCCGACGATCAACAGGGCCATGCACAGCATGGGAAACCAGCGCAGGCTCAGGCGAGACAGAAAACGAGAAGACATGAAGGTTCCTGGGCAAAGGTGAAGCTGGGTTTTTACCAGATGGCTTGGGCGGGCAGGAATTAATTCGACAGCCGTCTACGGGGATTGCTTGCAAAGTGTTACGGCGCGGGTTGGGTGCTCGCTATCGCTGCCTTGACGCTGGTGGCGTCGGCGCGACATGCTCGGGCTCTTTTAAGCACAGGCCTGCCCATGGACAACAGCCCCGTTTGTATTACCGCTGAAGAGACCCTCTCGGATAACTGGTATCTGCTGAAAAAATACAGCTTCGACCTGCGCCGCCGCGATGGCAGCTGGCAAGCCCAGACCCGTGAGGTGTATGACCGGGGCAATGGCGCGACCATTCTGTTGTACAGCCGTGAGCAGCGTACGGTGTTGCTGATTCGGCAGTTCCGTATGCCGACGTTCGTCAATGATTACCACGGGTATTTGATCGAGGCGGCGGCTGGGCTGCTGGACAATGCCAGCCCTGAAGAGCGTATCCGGCTCGAGGCGGAGGAAGAGACTGGCTATCGTGTGGGGGCTGTGGAGAAAGTGTTTGCGGCGTTTATGAGCCCGGGGTCGGTGACTGAGCGGATTCACTTTTTCATTGGTGAATATCAGGCGGGGGATCGGGTTGGCGATGGGGGTGGTTTGGAGGCGGAGGGGGAGGATATCGAGGTGCTGGAGTTGGGGTTTGAGCAGGCGCTGGGGATGGTGCAGAGTGGGGAGATTGTGGATGGGAAGACGATAATGTTGTTGCAGCATTTGGAGTTGAGGATGTTGAAAGAGGGGTGGTGAGGTGGTGGGGTAGTGGGGTAGTGGGGTGGGGTGTGCCCCCAACACTCGGCACCTCGCCTGCGGCTCGGTGTGCCCTCACCTTGAGCGGTACGGCTGAGATTTTGCAATCACGGCCGGCGCGCAAGATCGCCAATGCATCGTTGCGGTCATTTTTCGGGCCGCTGCGATGAGTGGCAACCAGCTGGGCTGGCAGGATGCGGACTGGATTACCCTGCGTTTGCAGCAATCGCGCCCACGCCTGAGCACCTGGCCCGGTTTCCACCAACACCGCCACGCTCGCAGGAAGCTGATGAAGAAAGGCCTGGAAAGCCTCGCGTGACTTGATTCGATCCTCGAATATCACCTGACCGAGGGCATCCTCCCCGGCCAGTTGAAAGACTCTTTTGGCAAGATCCACCGCAAGGGTGGTGCATGCCTTCAAATCGGCTGACAAAGACTGGTTGATCGTCCTATTCTTTTTCATGGTCTCGCCCTCGCTGTCGTTGGCTTCTATAAGAATGCCACCGTGGCGCACAGACGCCTCGGCTTAGGCGAGTCCATCCAATTACACGTATCTGCCTTTGATCCAACCACTCAGGTCGGCTTTCAGGCCGCCGTGCTGTTGATCTTGATCTTGATGTTGATCTTAGGCGCCCCGTTAACCACGCTGGCCGAAAACAGGTAGTCCGGAGCGGGTAAACCGGCAGGACGCCGGTTTAGCCGCGACGGGGCCGGGACGGCCCGTCGCGGCGGCCCGCGCAGTAATGCCTGTTTTCGGGCACACCGAAGCGTGAGCGAGGTGCCGAGTGGTGGGGCAAGAGCGCTTTGGTTACTTTGCCGCTTTTGCAAAGTGACTCGCCGTAAGGGCGAAACCATACGCAGCCGTTACCGCAGCAACGGATATGTACTCGTAACCAACCCAGCCAACCCAGCCAACCCAACCCCCCGACTACCGGCTATTGTCAGAAATTTCCCACAGGAGTACAAATGTACTCCATGACAACCCTGACCCCCCGCCGTAGCCAAATCCTGACCTTCATCCGCGACCGTATCGCGCAACAAGGCCAACCCCCCAGCCTCGCCGAGATCGCCGAGGCGTTCGGCTTCGCCTCCCGCAGCGTCGCGCGCAAACACGTGGTGGCCCTGACCGAAGCCGGCTTCATCGAAGTCAACCCCAACCAGGCCCGTGGCATCCGCCTGCTCAACCAGCCGGCACGCACGGAATGGCTGGACATCCCCGTGCTCGGCCGTGTCGCCGCAGGCTTGCCCATCGGCGCCGATGCCGACGTGCACAGCCGCCTGCAACTCGACCCCGCCACCTTCGCCAAAACCCCGGATTACCTGCTGCGGGTGCAGGGCGATTCAATGATCGAAGACGGCATCCTCGACGGTGACCTGGTAGGCGTACGCCGCAGTGCCGAGGCAATTAACGGGCAAATCGTGGTGGCACGCCTGGACGGCGAAGTCACCATCAAACGCTTCGAACGTCACAGCGACCACGTGCGCCTGTTGCCTCGCAACCCTGCGTATCAACCCATCGTGGTAGGTCCCGACCAGGACCTGGCCATCGAAGGGGTGTTCTGCGGCCTGGTGAGGCAAGGGTGATGGGCGCCGTCGTTGCGCTGGACTCGCTGTTCAATGGCGGCCGCGTGTGGAAAGGCCGGCCTGCGGCGCCCCCGGCCAGCGTGCACCCCACGGG
>NZ_JBAWDE010000276.1:0-24122 GCF_049590575.1 Pseudomonas sp. | reverse complement strand
GTTCACCCGCCGGGTAGCTCTCCGCCAACAGGCCGATTTCCCGCGCGCGCTGGCCGCCAAACCGCTCGGCCGTCAGCGCGTAACGGCGTGCCGCCCGCTCGCCGATGGCTTGCACCACGAACGGGCTGATCACCGCCGGGGCCAGGCCGATGCGCACTTCCGACAGGCAGAACTGCGCATCATCCGCGCCAATCGCCATGTCACAGCAACTGATCAAGCCCAGCGCGCCGCCGTAGGCCGCGCCTTGCACCACCGCCAAGGTGGGGATCTTCAGCTTGGCCAGGTTGTACATCAGCTCCGCCAGTTCGCGGGCGTCGTCCAGGTTGGTGTGGTAATCCAACTCGGCCGATTGCTGCATCCAGGCCAGGTCGGCCCCGGCGCTGAAGTGCTTGCCGCGCCCGCGCAGTACCAGAAAACGCAAGGACGCATCGCCTTGGACCTGGTCGAGGGCGATGATCAGTTCGCGGATCATCTCGGCGTTGAACGCGTTGTTCTTGGCTTCGCGACTGAGCCACAACGTGGCAAAGCCACGGCTGTCGGTGATCAGTTCGAGGGTGTTGAAATCGCTCATGGGGGACAGCTCCATTTACATGCGGAACACGCCGAAGCGGCTCGGCTCGATGGGCGCATTCAGCGCAGCGGACAAGGCCAGCGCCAGCACGTCGCGGGTCTGCAGCGGGTCGATCACGCCGTCATCCCACAAGCGTGCACTGGAGTAGTAGGGGTGGCCCTGGGTTTCATACTGGTCGAGGATCGGCTGCTTGATCGCGGCTTCCTCCTCGGCGCTGAACCCGTTGCCGGCGCGCTCGGCCTGCTCGCGCTTGACCTGCACCAGCACGCCGGCCGCCTGCTCGGCACCCATCACGCCAATACGCGCGTTGGGCCACATCCACAAAAAGCGCGGGTCGTAGGCGCGGCCGCACATGCCGTAGTTGCCGGCGCCAAAGCTGCCGCCGATGATCACGGTGAATTTCGGCACCTTGGCGCAGGCCACCGCGGTGACCAACTTGGCGCCGTGCTTGGCGATGCCGCCGGCTTCGTATTTTTGCCCAACCATAAACCCGGTGATGTTCTGCAGGAACAACAGCGGAATCCCGCGCTGGCACGCCAGCTCGATAAAGTGCGCGCCCTTTTGCGCGGCCTCGGCGAACAGAATCCCGTTGTTGGCCAGGATCGCAATCGGGTAGCCGTGCAAGTGCGCAAAGCCACACACCAGGGTGGTGCCAAACAGCGCCTTGAATTCATCGAATACCGAGCCGTCCACCAGCCGCGCGATGACTTCGCGCACATCAAACGGCTGCTTGGCGTCGGCCGGGATCACGCCGTAGAGTTCTTCGCTGCTGTACAGCGGCGCTACCGGCGGGCGTTGCAGCAGCTCGCCTTGCTTGCGCCAGTTGAGGTTGGCCACGCTGCGGCGGGCCAGGGCCAGGGCGTGTTCGTCAGTGTCGGCATAGTGGTCGGCCACGCCGGAGATCTTGCAGTGCACATCGGCCCCGCCGAGGTCTTCAGCGCTGACCACTTCGCCGGTGGCGGCTTTCACCAGCGGTGGTCCGGCGAGGAAGATCGTCGCTTGCTGGCGCACCATGATTGCCTCGTCGGCCATGGCCGGCACGTAGGCGCCGCCGGCGGTGCACGAGCCCATCACTACGGCGATCTGCGGGATGCCCTGGGCGCTCATATTGGCCTGGTTGAAGAAGATCCGCCCGAAGTGCTCGCGGTCGGGAAACACTTCGTCCTGACGCGGCAGGTTGGCGCCGCCGGAGTCCACCAGGTAGATGCACGGCAGGCGGTTCTGCTCGGCGATGGTCTGGGCGCGCAGGTGTTTTTTCACCGTCAGCGGGTAGTAGGAGCCGCCTTTGACCGTCGCATCGTTGGCGACGATCATGCATTCCACGCCTTCCACGCGGCCGATCCCGGCAATCACTCCGGCGGCAGGCACGTCTTCGCCATACACCTGATGCGCGGCCAATTGGCTGAGTTCAAGGAACGGCGAGCCGGGGTCGAGCAGGCGGTTGATGCGCTCGCGCGGCAGCAGTTTGCCGCGCGAGGTATGCCGCTCCTGGGCCTTGGCGCCGCCGCCTTGCTGCACCTGGGCAAGCAGGCTGTGCAGGGCGTCGACCTGTTGGCGCATTGCCGCGCTGTTGGCGGCAAACTCCGCCGAACGCGGGTTGAGCTGGGTATGCAGGGTGGCCATGGGCGCGCTCCTTCAGCGGGTTTCGTTGAAGAGTTCGCGACCGATCAGCATCCGCCGAATCTCACTGGTACCGGCGCCGATTTCGTACAGCTTGGCGTCACGCAGCAGGCGCCCGGCGGGGAATTCGTTGATGTAGCCGTTGCCGCCGAGAATCTGGATCGCGTCGAGGGCCATTTGCGTGGCGCGCTCGGAGCTGAACAGGATCACCCCAGCTGCGTCCTTGCGCGTGGTCTCACCGCGCTCGCAGGCCTGGGCCACCGCGTACAGGTAGGCGCGGCAGGCGTTGAGCTGGGTGTACATGTCGGCGACCTTGCCCTGGATCAGCTGGAATTCGCCGATGCTCTGGCCGAACTGCTTGCGGTCGTGGATGTAGGGCACGATCAGGTCCATGCACGCCTGCATGATGCCGATCGGGCCACCGGCGAGCACCACACGTTCGTAGTCGAGGCCGCTCATCAGCACTTTGACGCCGCCGTTGAGCGCGCCGAGGATGTTGTCTTCCGGCACTTCGACGTCATCGAAAAACAGCTCGCAGGTGTTGGAGCCGCGCATGCCGAGCTTGTCGAACTTGTTGCTGCGGCTGAAGCCTTTCCAGTCGCGCTCGACGATAAACGCGGTGATGCCGTGGGGTCCCTTTTCCAGGTCGGTCTTGGCGTAGATCACGTAGGTGCTGGCGTCGGGGCCGTTGGTGATCCAGGTCTTGCTGCCGTTGAGCACGTAGCGGTCGCCGCGTTTTTCGGCGCGCAGTTTCATCGAGACCACGTCGGAGCCGGCATTCGGCTCGCTCATGGCCAGCGCGCCGATGTGCTCGCCGCTGATCAGCTTTGGCAGGTACTTGAGTTTCTGTGCATGGCTGCCGTTGCGGTTGATCTGGTTGACGCACAGGTTGGAGTGGGCACCGTAGGACAAGCCCACCGACGCCGACCCGCGGCTGATTTCTTCAAGGGCCACCACGTGGGCCAGGTAACCCAGGCCGGCGCCGCCGTATTCTTCCGGCACCGTGATGCCCAGCAGGCCCATGTCACCGAACTTGCGCCACATATCGGCGGGGAACAGGTTGTCGCTGTCGATCTGCGCGGCGCGTGGGGCAATTTCCTTGGCCACGAAGGACTGCACCTGATCGCGCAGCATGTCGATGGTTTCGCCGAGAGCGAAGTTCAGGGACGGGTAACTCATGGACAGGCACCTTAATGTGAGCTTTGTTGTTGTGTGGGGAATACGCCAGGGGAGGGCGCTCACCTTTACGTTAACGTAAGCTTGCGTTGCGACGCTGTCAATCGTAGTTTACGTTTACGTCAACCTACAAAAAAGACAACAGGGGTCGTTATGGATCAACCGAATCAGAGCTACAGCCGTGGCTCCCAGGACAAAGCCTTGCTGGCCATGACCATTGGCCAGGCGTTTGACCACACGGTCGCGCAATACCCCGATGGCGACGCGCTGGTCGTGCGTCATCAACAACGGCGCTACACCTGGCGGCAACTGGCCGAGACGGTTGATTTGCACGCCCGCGCGTTCCTGGCCCTGGGCATGCAAACCGGCGATCGCCTGGGCATCTGGGCGCCCAATTGCGCCGAGTGGTGCATCAGCCAGATCGCCAGTGCCAAGCTCGGGGTGATTCTGGTGAATATCAACCCGGCGTACCGCAGCAGTGAACTGGACTACGTGCTCAAGCAATCCGGCTGCCAGTGGCTGGTGTGCGCCGGCTCATTCAAGACCTCCGATTACCACGCCATGTTGCAGGAACTGCAGCCCGACCTGCGCGGCATCATCAGCCTCGACCCCAGCCCGCCCACCGGTTTTTTGCCTTGGGCGCAGCTGGCGGACCTCGGCGCCGGCATCCCCCCGGAACACCTGCACAGCCGCCAAGCCAGCCTGCACTTCGACCAAGCCGTGAACCTCCAGTACACCTCCGGCACCACCGGCTTCCCCAAGGGCGCCACCCTCAGTCACCACAACATCCTCAATAACGGTTATATGGTCGGCGAAAGCCTGGGCCTGACCGCGCAGGATCGCCTGGTGATTCCGGTGCCGCTGTACCACTGCTTCGGCATGGTCATGGGCAACCTCGGCTGCATCACCCATGGCACCACGATGATTTACCCGAATGACGGCTTCGACCCATTGCTGAGCCTCAGCGCCGTCGCCGAAGAGCGCGCGACCGGCCTGTACGGCGTGCCGACCATGTTTATCGCCATGCTTGATCACCCACGCCGCAGCGAGTTCGACCTGGCGACCTTGCGCACCGGGATCATGGCGGGCGCTACCTGCCCGATCGAAGTGATGCGCCGGGTCATCAGCGAGATGCACATGAGCGAAGTACAGATCGCCTACGGCATGACCGAAACCAGCCCGGTGTCGCTGCAGACCGGCGCGGACGACGATCTGGAACGGCGCGTGACCACCGTCGGCCGTACCCAGCCGCAGCTGGAAAACAAGATCATCGACGAAACCGGCAATACCGTGCCCCGTGGCCAGATCGGTGAGTTGTGCACCCGCGGCTACAGCGTGATGCTCGGGTATTGGAACAACCCCGAAGGCACCCGTGACGCCATCGATGCGGCCGGCTGGATGCACACCGGCGACCTGGCGACCATGGATGCACACGGCTACGTCTGCATTGCCGGGCGCAACAAAGACATGATTATTCGCGGCGGCGAAAACGTTTACCCGCGTGAGCTGGAGGAGTTCTTCTTCACCCACCCGGCGGTGGCGGATGTGCAAGTCATCGGTATTCCGGATGTGCGTTACGGGGAAGAGATCGTCGCCTGGGTCAAGCTCCACCCTGGGCAGGTGGCCGACGCGCTGGAACTGCAAACGTGGTGCAAGGGCAGGATCGCGCACTTCAAGACGCCCAGGTATTTCAAGTTCGTGGATGAGTTTCCGATGACGGTGACGGGCAAGATCCAGAAGTTTCGCATGCGCGAAATCATGATCGAGGAACTGAAAACCAGGCGCTAATTAGTTAACCCGCCGCCCCGCTTGATCGCCTTTACAGTGGCCCTTTGCACAGGAGCATCGGGCCCGTCATGACGGATATAACAGCAGTAGAAGCGCAGAGCATTCATGTCGACCCCATTCGGGAAAACCTCCCGGGCTGGTTCGCTCAGTCCAGCCTGAGGCGCAAGCAGGAGCTGGCCGGGTATGCGTTGGACGTGCCGGATTTCTACTTGGGCGCCAGCGACGTTTCGAAGCAAAAGCTCATGACGGCCTACGCCGATGCCTGGTCGGCGTTGAACACGGTTGATCGTGTGTTCGAGGGCGTCAAGGATTGCGCTGGCTTCTGTGAGCCTTTGCTGGTCAAGGCGATCAAGGATGAGTTCAACCTGGAATTGAACGTCAACACCACGTTCTTTGCGCGAAAAGTCTATTACGTCAACCCTCTCAGCGAACGCAACGATTTTGGCGGCGCGTTCAACTTCGCCACGAACACGGGCGGCGCACCCAGTTACTTCTATCAAGGCGTCACCTTGCTTGAGGCAGCGTTGGCAAACTTCGACGTCGACGAAGCCAAATCCGGCGCCTGCACGGACTGCCGGCTGCTGACGCGCTTCGATTTCCATGATGCCGCCAGTGAAATCCTGCCCACCGAATTTGCGGTCAAGCAGCTGTCCCTTGGGGTCGAGGCTCATCGTTTCGCCAGCCTGTGCCGCACGCTGGACTTGGGAAAGCAGTATCAAGCGCATGTAACCGCAGAGCTGGCATCGGTTGATGCCAGCGGCAGCCGCGCCTTGGGTACCTTGGTCAATCATCAGAAGGCCCAGCTGCAAGCCAGCGCGTTGATCGCCCGAGAGCGTGGGCATATCCGTGAAGACACGTTACAGATGCTGGGCCGCCTGATTGCGGGGGAGCAGGGCATTACCTGGCGCGGGGCGGCGATCAGCTGCTATCACCCTCGGATTGAATTTTACACCGTCGCCCAGGTATTGCTGATTCTCGTCGGCTCGGCGCCCATCGAGCATTGCCTGGTGTACATCCCAGGTGATCCCGACAAGCCGTTGGCGGAGTACACCTCGATATGGCAGATCGCCGACGATTTTGCCTACCGTTTGCTGTCGTCGAGTTACCGGGTGTTTTTCAGCCAATTTATCGGCATTGAACAGCAGCACGGCTTTTTTGCGGCGCTCAAGCAACAACTCGACCCCACGGATCGGTTTAACGCGACTGCAGAATGGCGGGTGGATAGCCGCGCGGGATTGCACCGGCCCAGGGTCAATATTGCCCGGATCCCGGCTTACTGGCCGCATTGCGCCCAGCAAAAGCTCGACTTGATCCGTAGCAATGCCAAGGCACTGGCCGTTAGCACCGACAGCAAAGACACCAAGGCGCGACGTGACTGGCTGCAAGCCGTCGGCAGCGCCGCGCTGGAGGTATTCAACCTGGCTTCGTTCGTGGTACCGGGGCTGGGGGTGCTGATGATGGCGGTGGGCGCGGTTCAGATGCTCTACGAGGCTGGGGTGTCGGTGGCCGCGATGGACCGCGGCGAAACACGTGCAATGTGGGAGCACATCAGTGGCCTGGCCTTGAACCTGGCTTTCGCGGTGACAGGTCACGCGGTCATACCTGCGTTGCGCGAGTCCGATTACGTTAAAGGCTGGGTTCAAGTCGTGTCGCCCCAGGGCAAGGGTCGCTTGATCAAGCCGGACTGGAACCGACACCAGCAAGCCCTTGCCCTGCCTCAGGCGGTCCGCCCTGACTCGCTCGGCTTGTACGCCCACGACGGCAAGCAGTTTTTGTCTGCGCCGGGAGGCACCTACTACGAAATGTTGGCCAATGGCGACGAGTATCGGATCAATCATCCAACCGACCCGCACGCCTATAAACCTCGCTCCCGGCATAACGGGGCAGGGGCCTGGGTGCATGAGTTCGAGCAGCCCCAGCAGTGGGATCGACTGACGCTGATGCGCCGGATCGGCTACGCCGTGGACGGTCTGAGCGATGAGCAATTGGAACAGGTGCGCCAGATCAGTGGTATCAGCGATGACCAGTTACGCCGAATCTACATCGACCTCTCGGCGCCCCCGCCATTGTTAAGCGAGACCTTGCGGCGCTTTCAGATCAATCGGCGTTACAGCGAATTCTACGATCAGATGTGCAGTGACGACCCGCAGGTATATGGCCGGGCCAACATCGATCTGCAACTTGAACTGCTCACCCATAGTGAGATCTGGCCGCCTTCCAGGGGCCTGACCGTGACCGGTGGCCCGCGAGGCGCGACCGTGCGCCAGGCGCCGCAGGGGTCTGAGGCTCGCGCGCAAGTGGCGATCAGCGGGCAGCGGTTGCGCGACGGGGCGTTGCTGGAGACTGTCGTTGCCGAACTGGACGATGATGAGTTGAAAATCCTGCTAGGCGAAGACACCCAAGAGGCCAGGCTGCGCGACAGTATCAACAGGGGCGAGCGCTTGGTGGCCGACGCCCCTGCCAATAGCGGTTACAAAAGCTTGTTGAACTTTGCTCGGCAGGACCTGGCCGAGCTGTTGCAGCGCCCACGCGATTTAACGGCCACGCTTCAACGACTGCGACTCAGGCTGGCCCTGGTGGCGGGGCTGCGCCGCACGGAGTTGCTGAACTGGACTGCCAGCAACGATGACGCGGCGGGGCAATGGCTGCAGGCGGCATTTCCCGACCTGCCGGTGTCCGCGGTAAATCACCTGTTGGCAGAGGCTGACGATGTTCAGCTGGAGCAATTGAGTGCGACTCGGCGACCGCCTTTGAAACTCTCCCAGGAGGCCCGAGAGTATCTGGACGCGTTTCGACTGCAGCGTGCTTACGAAGGTATGTATCTCGATGAACCCGTGAAAGAGGACACAGTGCGTCTGTCCATGCACACCCTGGCGGGGCTGCCTGGCTGGTCGGGCGGCATGTGCTTCGAGCTGCGCGACCTGTCGTACACCGGCCCTCTGCTGGACCGCGTCGGTGATGCCAAGTCTGCGACACGGCGCGGTTGGGTCAAGCACGCGGACGGCACTGTGGGGAACCAGGCGTATCCTTTCAGTGCGCAGCGCTTCTACGATAGCGTGTTCGAATGGCTGCCGCGGCCTGAGCGTGAGGTCATGATCTACCCGCTCGAAAACACCTGGAGAAGTTTGCGTGACGTGTTGCGCCGGCGGGCACCGGATCCCAAGACGGTTCGTGAGACGCTGAACATGCCGGCGGAACGTGAGGATTCCGTGTCGTCCATGGGGCAAGCGCCAGACTCTCGGGTGCCGGAGCCGGCATCGCGCCGTGCGCTGCAATGCCAGCATGAGGCACGTACGCTCTATCCAGAGTCAACCCTTGCGCAAATCGAGGAGTATCTCAATACCCTGGGGCAGTCTGATGCCTTCATGCTCAAGGAGATCCGCCGGCGGCGGGCGCAGTTCCAACGGCTCGACGCCGAGCTGACGCAGTGGGCGGCGACGGCCGCCAATCGACAGACCGCAGCACAACGGATCCGTGCCTGCTTTCAGCGTCGTTCGCCGCGTGTTACCAGCAATAACGCTGAGTTTGTCGGCTACAAGCTGGATCTCAGTGACCTCCTGGTCGGACAACTTCCCACACTGCCGATCGAGATGCCCCATGTGTCCAGCCTGGTATTGAGGAATATGCGTTTGTCGGACGATGCGGGAACCTTTCTCTCGTCCTTTCCAGCCCTGCGCCACCTGGTCTTGACTGGAAATCGCCTCACCCGGCTACCCTCGGTGATTGGCAGCATGACTGGCCTGACTCAGCTGATTGTGGAGTCCAATCAGTTGCAATTGACCGCTCAAAGCGTGGCGCAGTTGGCCGGCCTGATCCATATGCGTGCGCTGTTACTGGCGGGAAACCCGCTGGGCGAGGTGCCGGATGTGTCCGGCATGACCCGCCTGAACCAGCTGGGGCTTGCCGATTGCGGTTTAACCCAGATGCCGACGGGTGCACTTGAATTGCCTTTTCTACGTCGCCTGGATTTACATGGCAACAGGCTGGAAGCCGTGCCGGAGCTGCTGTTCGAGCGCCATGAAGGGCAAAACCGTGAAACCAACCTGCATGCAAATCCCTGGTCCCAGGCTGCCCAGGACCGCATGGAAGCCTACCGTTTGCGCACAGGGATCGCGTTCCTCGACCGCGCCGGGCCCATGCATGTTCGCCTTGAAGTGGCTTTGCAGGCCTGGTTGGCGGAGATCCCGGCCAGCGAACGCGAGCAGTGCACCCGACTGTGGAATGATCTGCGCGAGGCACCCGGCGCAGCGGCTTTTTTTCGAGTGATGGCGGACATGACACGCTCTGCAACCTTCAAGCTTGCGCCTGCGCGGCCGGGGCTTGCCGAATGGGTGTGGCAGCTGCTGGACGATGCCGCCAGCGATCAAGCCTTGCGCGAACAGCTATTCGTCGATGCGGATGCGCCGGGCACGTGCGTAGATCAACGCACTGACGTTCTCTTCAAGTTGGGTATGCGCGCATTGGTGCATAAAGCCGAGCGGCAAGCGGGAACCCTACGGGTCGAGGCAAGCCTGGTGGAACTGGGCCGAGGCTGCTTTCGCCTGACCGCGCTGGATCGTCTGGTTAAAGCGGATATCCGGGCGCGCGGGCCGGATTTCGATGAGGACATCGAAGTGGACCTGGTGTACCGCACGTCGCTCGCCGATCGGCTCAAATTGCCCTGTCAACCGCGGGTTCTGGCGTTTGGCAACTTGCATCCGGTGGCGCCGCAGGCAATCAGTCAAGCCGGTAATACTGTGCTTGCCGAGGAAGCGAGGCCTGGTGCACTGGCGACCTTTTTAGTGGATCAGAGTTTTTGGGAAGAGCACTTGCGCAAGCTCTACGCCGGGCAGATTGATCGGCAATTTCTCGAGTCGTCCAATGAGCTTCACGCGCAGATGGCTGGGCTGGATGATCTGGAGTTGGACGCAGACAGCCTGGCAGAGCGGCGTGAGGCGTTGGGGGAAAGGTGGAAGCTTGAGGAAAAGCGTGCGCTTGTGGCCGTAACCGAGCAAATACTGACGCGTTACCCGGTGGTGCAGGCTTAAGGCATAAGCACAAAGGGGACCCGAGGGTCCCCTTTAATTTGTCGTTGCGTGCTCTTTTTTTATTATTGAGGGGCGGTCTGTTGTTGTTTTTGGCAACCGTTACCCTTTACCGCTGTTTTTGTGCGACCCCCATCCGGGGTCAAGAGCAAACGTATTTTTTTGAACGCTGATCTGCCTCTTCGTCATCGATCCAACCAGTGGGTAGCTACCTGAGGTAGTTTTATTTTTCTCTAACCGGTTGCGGGTTGCGGCACGCCGTACCCTGCGAAGCACATCTTCTTCAAAAAAATCTGTTAGCTGCGTCTCTGCCGTGTTGTTTTTGTTATGTCAGAGTCGTTTCGTCTTATTTTTATTAGGTTTGGCGCTTTTTATTCTTGTTATGCCATAGAGATAGCAGGAGCCGTGCCAACTTTGAAAATCTCTTTAAAATCAATGGTTTGGTTTTTTTGTAAGTCTTGACCTACGGCAAATACGACAAAATATGTTCCCGTGTTACTCGATGTGTAGCCGTGCGGTAACACATTGTCACGGCCCGGCTACTCAACCGGCGTTACGCGCCTTGGCCACGCGCGAGCCCGTAGGCCGGCCCAGCACGTTGCTGATGTGCTGACCCGCGCGAATCAATGCCTCCAGGTCGATACCGGTCTCGATCCCCAGGCCATTGAGCAGGTACAGCACATCTTCGGTGGCCACGTTACCGCTGGCGCCTTTGGCGTAAGGGCAGCCGCCGAGGCCCGCGATAGAGCTGTCGAACACGGTGATACCTTCCACCAGGCTGGCATAGATGTTCGCAATCGCCTGACCGTAAGTGTCATGGAAGTGGCCCGCGAGCTTGTCCCGTGGCACCTGCGCCCCGACCACCTCGAACAACCGCCGCGTGGCGCCCGCCGTGCCGGTGCCGATGGTGTCGCCCAGGGACACCTCGTAGCAGCCCATCGTGTACAGCTCGCGCGCGACCGCCGCGACTTGTTCCGGCGCGATCTGACCTTCATAAGGGCAACCCAGCACACACGACACATAACCGCGCACGCTGATACCGTGCTGCCTGGCTGCCGCCATGATCGGCGCAAAGCGCTCCAGGCTTTCGCTGATGGAGCAGTTGATATTGCGCTGGGAAAACGCCTCGGACGCTGCAGCAAACACCGCGACTTCCTTCACGCCGGCCGCCAGTGCGTCTTCGAAGCCGCGCAGGTTTGGCGCGAGGGCGCCGTAGGTCACGCCGGGCGTGCGCTGGATCTGCGCAAATACCTCGGCAGAACCGGCCATTTGCGGCACCCATTTGGGCGAAACAAAGCTGCCGACTTCGATATAGCTCAAGCCCGCCGCGCTGAGCGCATCCACCAACTGAACCTTGTCGGCCACGCTGATGGGCTGGGCTTCGTTCTGCAAACCGTCGCGCGGCCCGACTTCGACCAGGCGTACATGGGAGGGGAGGGACATGGCATTTACCTTCTGGTTATTGGCCGGCCTGGCTCATGGTGTGCGCCAGGGCCTGGGTGCAGCGCTCTTCGGCGGTGTCCAGTTCCAGTTTCATCTGTTCGATATCCAGCAACTGCTGTTCAAGCTGCTCACGGCGCTCGGCGATCTTCGCGAGCATGCTGTTGAGCTGGATATGGTTGCCGCTGGTAGGGTCGTAGAGTTCGATCAGCTCGCGGCATTCGGCCAGGGAAAAGCCGATGCGCTTGCCGCGCAGGATCAGCTTGAGGCTGACCTTGTCGCGCGCCGAGTAAATGCGTTCCTGGCCCCGGCGTTCGGGGGCCAGCAAGCCTTGTTCTTCATAGAAGCGAATGGCGCGGGTGGTGATGTCGAGCTCGCGGGCGAGGTCGGAAATGCTGTAAGTGGTACTCATGGGGGCGCTCAAGGGGTGGCTTGGGCGTTAGGCTAGTGGCTGGTTGACGTTTACGTCAAGGTGATTGCAGGGGAGGGGGCTGCTTTGCAGCCCAACGCCGGGCAAGCCTGCTCGCCACACAGAGCGCCTCACACGCGTCAGGCTTGCTTGCCGTCGAGCTTCTTCTCGTGGGCCGTCACTTGTTGGCACAGCTCGATCATCTGCTCGCGCATCCAGCGGTTGGCCGGGTCCTGGTCGGTGCTTTCATGCCAGTACAGGTGGGTTTCCACCGGCGGCACGTCGTTCACCGGCAGGTTGAACCAATGCAGTTCGTGACGGCGGGCGAAGCGTTCGGGCACGGTCATGACCATGTCGGTCTGCTGCAACACCTGCGAGGCCATCAGGTAATGCTGGGAACGCAGGGCGATCTTGCGCTGGATGCCCATTTTGCCCAGGGCCAGGTCGACATGGCCGAGGCCATTGCGGCGGCTGGAGATATGGATATGGGTCAGCGACAGGTAGTCATCCAGTGTGAGCTTGTCCTTGCCTGCCATCGGGTGGCCCTTGCGCATGGCACACACGTAGCGGTCCTCCATCAGCTTGACGTGGCGCACTTGCGGGTCGGTATTGAGCGGCGCATCCACGGCAAAATCCAAGCGCCCGGCGGCGAGTTCCTTGGTGGTCTCGCGGCGTTTGGACAGGAAGCTCTCGATCACCACGGTCGGCGCCAGGCGGCGCAGGCGCTGGAACAGCAGCGGCAGGATCACCGCCTCGGTGAGGTCGGTCATGCTGATGCGGTAGGTCTTCGCCGCCTGCTGTGGGTTGAAAATCCGGCTTTCCTGCACCGACACCCGCAGCAGCGACAGCGCGTTACGCACCGGGCCGATGATGTTCTGCGCCATCGGCGTCGGCACCATGCCCTGGGCGGTACGCACAAACAACGGGTCGTTGAACGTCTCGCGCAGGCGTGCCAAGGCGTTGGAGACCGCCGGCTGGGTGATGCCGACAATCTGCCCGGCGCGGGTCAGGTTGGCTTCGGTGTAGATCGCGTCAAAGACGATGAAGAGGTTGAGGTCGACCTTGCTCAGATTCATTGCGTTGCGCTCTTATTGTTAGATGTCCATACCCCGATCATATATCGGTGATGAATGTTAATACACGCCGAGAATAGGCTAGGTAAATTATCAACGCTGTTCTAGCATCGATTGCATGACCTAAACAACCTCTCAGAGAAGGGAGCTGCTCATGGATTTCGCCTATTCGCCCAAGGTTCAGGAACTGCGTGAACGCGTGACCGCGTTCATGGACGCTTACGTTTACCCGGCCGAGCCGGTGTTCGAACGCCAGGTCAGCGAGGGCGACCGCTGGCAGCCCACCGCCATCATGGAAGAGCTGAAAGCCAAGGCGAAGGCCGAAGGCCTGTGGAACCTGTTCCTGCCGGAATCCGAGCTGGGCGCCGGCCTGACCAACCTTGAATATGCGCCGCTCGCCGAAATCATGGGCCGCTCACTGCTGGGCCCGGAGCCGTTCAACTGCTCCGCCCCCGACACCGGCAATATGGAAGTGCTGGTGCGCTATGCCAACGAAGAGCAAAAACACCGTTGGCTCGAACCGCTGCTGCGCGGCGACATCCGCTCGGCCTTCGCCATGACCGAACCCGACGTGGCCTCATCGGACGCCACCAACATGGCGGCCCGCGCCGAACGCCAGGGCGACGAGTGGGTGATCAATGGCAAGAAATGGTGGACCTCCGGCGCCTGCGACCCGCGCTGCAAGATCCTGATCTTCATGGGCCTGAGCAACCCGGATGCGCCGCGCCACCAGCAGCACTCGATGATCCTGGTGCCGGTGGACACCCCCGGGGTGAAAATCCTGCGGCCGCTGCCGGTGTTCGGCTACGACGACGCGCCCCATGGCCACGCCGAAGTGCTGTTCGACAACGTCCGCGTGCCGTATGAAAACGTACTGCTCGGTGAAGGACGGGGGTTCGAGATCGCCCAAGGGCGCCTTGGCCCGGGCCGCATCCACCACTGCATGCGCTCGGTCGGCATGGCTGAGCGCGCCCTGGAATTGATGTGCAAACGCTCGGTCAGCCGTACCGCGTTCGGCAAGCCGTTGGCCCGCCTGGGCGGCAATATCGACAAGATTGCCGACTCACGCATGGAAATCGACATGGCGCGCCTGTTGACCTTGAAGGCCGCTTACATGATGGACACCGTGGGTAACAAAGTCGCGAAAAGCGAAATCGCCCAGATCAAGGTAGTAGCGCCAAACGTGGCATTGAAGGTGATCGACCGCGCGATCCAGATCCATGGCGGTGCCGGGGTTTCCAACGACTTCCCGCTGGCCTACATGTACGCCATGCAGCGCACCCTGCGCCTGGCCGACGGCCCGGACGAAGTACACCGCGCGGCGATCGGCAAGTTCGAGATCGGCAAGTACGTGCCTAAAGAGCTGATGCGCAGCGGGCAATAAAACCGTGTCAATCTCATCGGGGGCAAGCCCCCTCCCACAGGGAAATGCATTCCAAATGTGGGAGGGGGCTTGACCCTATGAGGCCAGTGTCAACCACCCAAAACCCCGGCATTCAGTACACCCAAACCTCCACCCGCCGATTCTTGATCCGCCCCTCATCCGCCGTATTCGCCGCCACCGGCATCTGCGCGCCAAACCCGCGGATATCGCGCAGCACCACGCCGTTCTTGACCAACTCCCGGCGCACCGCCATCGCCCGTAATTTCGACAACAGTGCCGCCCGCTGCGGGTCATTCTTGGCGTCGCCAAACCCGACCAGCGTCACCTGCTTATCGAGTTTGTCGTGGCTTTTCAGGTATACCACCACGCGCTGCAAATCCTGACGGGCCTTGTTGTCGAGGCTCGCGCTGCCTTCTTCGAAGCGAAAATTCACGCTCAGACGCTGGGCATCACGCGCGATGGCCTGGTAGTCCTCAGGCATCGAAGGGCGTGGCTCCACGCCGATAGCCTGCACCTGCTGCGCAATAAAACCGTTGGCCGCGACAATCGCCTGGCCTTTGCTGCTCTGGGTAAAGTCCACCAACGCCTTGGCCCACGGGTTGCGACTCGAGGGCGGCAGGTAAAAGAACAGCCGCCGTGACAGCGGATAGTCCTCGGTGGCAATCAGGCTGTTCAACGGCAACATCGGTTGCGATTCGCCATCCACGATCGCCACGGCCTTGGCTTGGCGCACATAGGGCAGGCCGATAAAACCGATGCCTTGCGGGTCCTGGCTCACCGCGTCGGACAGCGCCTCGCTGGATTCGAAACGCTTGGCCGGCGCCAGGGGTTTACCGCGCAGGCGCAGCACCAGGTCCTTAAAAGTGTCGTAGGTGCCGGATTGGTCATCCCTTGCGTATAAATGAATCGGCCCGCCGATGCCGCCCAGGGCTTCCCACGTACTGATCTCGCCGTTGAAGATTTGCGCCAGTTGCTCGGTGTTCAGCGTATTCAACGGGTTTTGCGGGTTGAGGATAATGGCCAGGCCGTCGATGGCGATCACCTGTTCAGCCTCGGGGCTTTTCAGGTCGCCGAGCGGTTCAAGGTCCACCAGTTCGCTGTCCTTGATCGGGCGCGACGCCGCGGCGAGGTCGGCGCTGAATTTTTTCAACGCGGCAAACCCGGTGCTGGTGCCGTGGGCTGCCACTTCGACGGAGACCGCCTTGCCTAGGCGGGTCGTGCCGATCACGCGCTGTTCGTTGGCGCCTTCGCTGGGTTCGCTGTGCACGTCGTGCAAGCCTTGATGCTCCATCAAGCCCTTGACCAGCGCGGGGCCGAGCGCCGCGCCAATGGTATTCGAGCCCTGGATGCGCAACGCAGGGCCTTGGTCGGGAACGGGCAGGGGGGCGGCTATAGCGGGGAGAGCAATCGCGCAATACAGGAATAGAACGCGCAGCATCATGCCGGCACCTTCTCAAGCCAAAGGGAGTGCTGCGAGATTAAGTCAGTAACGTTTCACAAGTGTGACGGGGTGTTCCATGCACCAAAATGTGGGAGATTCTATGGTTGAGGATTGCCCCCTCAACCATAGAATCTCCCACAGTTGATCGAGTAGGACTGGACGTTAGCTCAATTCAAGCCAGATCGGCGCATGGTCCGAAGGTTTCTCCAGCCCGCGCAAATCGTAATCCACGCCGGCATCCTTGACCCGCGGCAGCAGGCCGTTCGATGCCATGATCACGTCAATCCGCAGCCCGCGCTTGGGCTCATCTTCAAAACCACGGCTGCGATAGTCGAACCAGCTGAAGCGGTCGGCCACTTGCGGGTTCAAGTGCCGGAAGCTGTCGACAAGCCCCCAGTTTTTCAGGCGCGCCATCCACTCGCGTTCTTCGGGCAGGAAGCTGCACTTGCCGGTTTTCAGCCAGCGCTTGGCGTTGTCTGCGCCGATGCCGATGTCGCAGTCTTCCGGGGAAATATTCACGTCGCCCATCACCACCAGCGCCTGGTCATTGCTGAACTGGCTTTCGAGCAGTTGCTGCAAGTCTTCGTAGAAACGCTTTTTGGCAGGAAACTTGGTCGGGTGATCGCGGCTTTCGCCCTGTGGGAAATAGCCGTTCATGACGGTCACCGGGTTGCCGTTCTCATCGGCGAAGGTGCCCCAGATAAACCGGCGCTGGGCGTCTTCTTCATCACTGGCAAAACCCTTGTGCACGCTCAGCGCTTCTTTGCGCGAAAGCAGGGCCACGCCGTAGTGGCCTTTCTGGCCGTGGTAGTACACGTGATAACCCAGGGCCTGCACTTCGGCGAGCGGGAACTGGTCATCGTGGACCTTGGTTTCCTGCAGGCCAATCACATCGGGTTGGTGCTTTTCAATCAGCGCCGCCAGCTGATGAGGGCGGGCGCGCAGCCCGTTGATATTGAAGGAGACGATTTTCATGGTCGGCAGTCCAGTCCTGGCAAAAGGGCGATGCTAGCGGACAAGTCGGACGGGGGCCAGCGTGGCGGTAGGGCAGCTGCACTGCTAATGTCTGGGAACGACTGCTGCTGCGTAGGTTCGTACCCATAAGAACGCCATCTTTTGAGTGGCGCCCAGGGAGATTGACTGTATGTCTGAAACACCGACTGCCATTGCCGAAATTCGTCTGCTCAACAGCGGTTATTCCCGCGAGGCGCGGTCCCTGTTGTACCAGGCGTATCGGCATGAGCCGACGTTCGCCTATATCTTCGAAGCGGAACGTGCAGGCTATGAACAGCGCGTGCGTGCCACCGTGCGCGAACTGGTGAAGCAGCATTTTTTCCAGAAACTCCCGGCGATCGGCCTGTTCGTCAATGACCGCCTGATCGGCATTGCCTTGATCGCGCCGCCGCAACGGCGCCTGGGGATTACCGAGAGCTGGGCCTGGCAATTGCGCATGTGGCTGAGCACCGGTGTGCGCGGCACCCGGCGTTATCTGGAATATCATTACGCGGTGCTGGCCTGCCTGCCCAGCGAATCGGTGCATGTACTGCCGTTGCTGGGCATCCACCCGCAATTCCAGGGCAAGCATTACGGTGAACAGCTGCTGGAGGCGGTACACAACTGGTGCGCCGAAGACCCGCACTCATTCGGCGTGGTGCTGGACACAGGCAATTCACGTTATCTGGAGTTTTACAAACGTCAGGGCTACGAGGAAATCGGTGAGGTGGCTGTAGGACCCATTTTGGAGCATGTTTTTTTTCATCCAAACCCTCAAGTCCTACAGGCTGCTACGGCTTAAATCAGATTTTTTCAGAAACGTCTGAGTTCTAAGACCCTCCCCAGCTCGTGTAGCATCCGCGCCTATGAAGTTTCCAGGAAGATTTACCAGCGGCTTGGTTCTGCTGTTCACAAGCTGCGGCGCCTTTGCGCAGAGCGAATTGGACGTGCGGATCAAGCCCTCAAACGACGCGTTGAAAGCCAATATCGAAGGCTATATCGGCGGGGTGGGCGATCGTGATGAAGAAGCCTTGCTGCGGTTCAGCCGAGGCGCCGAAGAGCAGGCGCGCAAAGCCGCCCAGGCGCTAGGCTTCTATCAACCACGGATCGCCAGTGACGTGAAGGGCGGCAAGAACCCGCGCCTGATTCTCACCATCGACCCCGGCGAGCCGGTGCATTTGCGCAACGTGACCATTCGGGTCGACGGCCAGGCTGCCGACCTCAAGGCGTTTCGCGTGCCCGCCAGCGACGACCTCAAATCCGGCGCCGTGCTCAATCACGGCCACTACGAAGACGCCAAGCGTCTGATCCAGAACCAGGCGTCGCGCTACGGCTTTTTCAGTGGGCGTTTCTCCCGTCAGAAACTCTCGGTGGACCCCCAGGCCGGCGTTGCCGATATCGAACTTGTCTATGACAGCGGCCCGCGCTACGCCCTGGGCAAGGTCAACTTTGCCGGCGACACGCCGTTTGACGACGAATTACTGCAGCGCATGGTGCCGTTCAAAAGCGGCGACCCTTATGATTCCGAACTGATCGCCGAACTCAACCAGAACCTGCAATCCAGCGGCTTTTTCGAAGCGGTGCGCGTGGATGCTGCCCCGGCGGCGTCGACCAACGATGTGGTGCCGGTGGCCGTCAACCTGGAAACCCGCAAGCCGCGCACCATGGGCCTGGGCCTCGGTTACTCGACCGACGTCGGGCCGCGCGGCAAGGCCAACTGGACGCGCCATTGGGTCAACCCCCAGGGCCATAGCTACGGCTGGGAAGCCGAACTGTCGGCCCCACGGCAAAACGTCGGGCTGTGGTACGACATTCCGCTGGACCCGCCGCTCACCGATAAGCTGCGCTTCGCCGGTGGCTATCAGAATGAAGAAATCGCCAACACCGATACCCTGAGTAAATTGCTCACGCTCGGCCCTGAATGGCACAGCAAGTTGCCCAGTGGCTGGACCCGCGTGATCTCGCTCAAATACCAGCGTGAAGAATATCGCCTGGGCAACGACTCGGGCCTCAGTAACCTGGTCATGCCAGGGGTCAGCTATTCGTACCTGCGCAGCGACAACCGCATCGACCCGCACAACGGCTACCGCCTGCAATTCGATACCAAGGTCGCCAAGGAGGGGCTGGGCTCCGACACCAACCTGCTTTACGGCACCGCCATGGTCAAGGGCCTGACCACCCTGTGGGATAACCACCGTTTCCTGGCCCGGGCACAGGTCGGCGGCAGCGCCACCAATGGCTACAATTCGGTGCCGCCGTCGCTGCGCTTCTTTGCCGGTGGCGACCAGAGCGTGCGTGGCTACGAGTACCAGACGCTGTCGCCAGAGAACGACCGGGGCGACCGCATCGGTGGCCGCTACATGGTTGCGCTGAGCGCCGAGTATCAATATTCGATCGCCGAAAAATGGCGGATCGCGACCTTTATCGACCAGGGCAACTCGTTCAACTCGTTGGAAATGCCCAGCTTGAAAACCGGCGTCGGCGTCGGCGTCCGTTGGGTCTCGCCGGTCGGGCCGATCCGTCTGGACCTGGCGCATGCCCTCGAAGATCCGGGCGGCATTCGATTGCACTTTTCCATGGGGCCTGAGCTGTGATGCGTGGTTTGAAAATAGCGGGGCTGGCCATCGTTGCGGTCTTCGCTGTGGTATTGCTGGCACTGTGGGCCGTGCTCGGCACCCAGGCCGGCAGCCGCTGGGCCCTGGGCCAGGTGCCCGGTTTGAGCGTGGAGAATTTCCAGGGGCACCTGGGTGGCCAGTGGAGCGCCGACCACTTGCTGTGGCAGCAAGACAGCAGCCGGGTCGAGCTCAATGCACCGACGTTCGATTGGTCGCCAGGGTGTCTGCTGCGCATGACCTTGTGCATCAATAAGCTGGATGTGGAGCAGGTCAGCCTGCAATTTCCTCCCAGTACCGACGAGAGCAGCGGGCCGCTCCAACTGCCGGATCTGACATTGCCGCTGGCGATCCAGCTGGGCGATGTGCGCGTCGGCAGCCTGCTGTTCAACGGCAGCGAAGAACTCAAGGGGTTGCAACTGGCGGCGCACTGGACCGCTGCCGGCATGCAGATCGACTCGGTGCACCTGCAGCGCGATGGCCTGGTGCTGGACCTGAATGGCCTGCTGCAGCCCACTGGCAACTGGCCGTTAAGCGCCACCGGTAACCTGAGCCTGCCGTACGCGCCCGGTGGTGCCCCGTGGCAGGTTGCGCTCAACGTCGAAGGCGATTTGCTCAACACCCTCAAACTCGATGCCGACAGCACGGGTTACCTGCCCGCCAAGCTCAGCGGCGAGCTGCAACCGCTGGCGGAAAACCTTCCCGCCCAGCTGCACATCACCGCTGACGGCTTCAAGCCCAGTGCCGACTTGCCCGACACCCTGCAACTCAATCAACTCGACCTGACCGCCAAGGGCGACCTCAACAGCGGTTACCAACTGCTGGGCAAGGCGGTACTGCCGGCAGAAAAGGGCCCGGTAGACCTGTTGCTGCAAGGCAGGGTCGACGCCAAGGGCGCGCAGATCGCCGGCCTGGACCTGAATGCCGGTGACAAGCAGAGCCTGAAACTCAGCGCCAACCTGGATTGGCAGCAAGGCTTCAGCGCGGACGCGAAAATTGACTGGCTGGACTTCCCGTGGCATCGCCTGTATCCGCTGATCGATGCGCCGCAAGTGGTGCTGCGTACCTTCAATGGCGAGGTTTCCTACAAGGACGGCAACTACCTCGGCAACCTCAAGGCCGACCTCGACGGCCCCGCCGGCAAGTTCAATGTGGTCACCCCGTTCAGTGGTGACCTCAAGCAAGTGTTCCTGCCCGAGCTGAAACTGACCGCCGGCCAAGGCAAGGCCGAAGGGCACCTGAACCTGCAGTTTGCCGATGGCATCGCCTGGGACACCTCGCTGGACCTGTCGGCGCTGAACCCGGCGTACTGGGTGGCTGAATTGCCGGGGACCCTGGCCGGACCGCTGCGCAGCAAAGGCGAGTTCAAGAACGAGCAACTCAAGCTGAACGCCGACCTCGACCTCAAGGGCCGCCTGCGCGGCCAGACCGCCGTGCTGGCGGCCAAGGCCGAAGGCGCCGGCCAGCAATGGACCCTGGCCAACCTGGACATCCGCCTGGGTGACAACCGCATCAATGGCAGCGGCAGCCTGCAACAACGCCTGGCTGGGCAGATCGACATCAAGTTGACCCGTCTGGCCCAGCTGTGGCCGCAGTTGCGTGGGCAGGTCAATGGCCGACTCGACGTGGCCGGCAGCCTCAACGCTCCCCAAGGCAAACTCGACCTCAAGGGCCAGCAGCTGGCGTTTGCCGACAATCGCCTGCAAAACCTGAGCCTCGACGCCAGCCTCGACAGCGCCCAGCGCGCGAAGATCGACCTCAAGGGCAGCGGCATCCAAAGCGGCGACACCCAGGTCGGCACCCTGACCGCCAGCGCCCAGGGCGATATCAAAAGCCAGAAGGTCCAGCTCGATCTGGTCGGCCCGCTGGTCAAGCTGGCCCTGGCCCTGGACGGTAACCTCGACAAAGGCAACTGGCGCGGGCGCCTGGCCAGTGGCGATGTGCAAGCCGGTGGCCAGGACTGGAAGCTGCAAGCCCCGGCGAAAATCGAACGCCTGGCCGACGGCAAACTGACCTTTGCGGCGCACTGCTGGGTGTCCGGCGCAGCCAGCCTGTGCGGTGAAGACCAGCGCCTGATGCCCGAGCCGAAGCTGCGTTACCACCTCAAGCAATTCCCGATCGACAGCCTCGCGGCGTTCCTGCCCAAGGACTTTGCGTGGCAGGGCAAGCTCAATGCCGACCTGCAACTCGACCTGCCGAACAGCGGCCCCAAAGGCGTGGTGTCGGTGGATGCCGGCGGTGGCACCTTGCGCGTCAAGGACAAGACCCAGTGGCTGGATTTCCCCTACGACACCCTCAAGCTGGAAACCACCCTCAACCCGAAACGCATCGACACCCAGTTGAACTTCCGTGGCGGCAAGCTCGGCGAGTTGCTGGTGCAGGCACAGATCAATCCGTTGCCGAAAAACAAACCGATCACCGGCAATTTCAGCCTCAGCGGCCTCGACCTCGCCGTGGCGCGCCCGTTTGTGCCGATGGTGGAAACCCTCAGCGGCAAGCTCAACGGCAGCGGGCGGATTTCCGGTGGGCTGCTGGCGCCGCTGGTCAACGGCAGCGTGAACTTGGTGGGCGGCGAAGTTTCCGGGCCGGAACTGCCCATCAGCCTTGAAGGCTTGAACGTGCAGGCGTTGATTGCCGGTGAAAGCGTGCAATTGGATGGTGGCTGGCGCAGCGGCAAGGCCGGGCAGGGCAGCCTCAAGGGCCAGATCGACTGGGGCCAGGCGCTGGTGGTGGACCTGAGCCTGCAAGGCTCGCAACTGCCAGTCACGGTAGAACCCTACGCCGTGCTGGAAGTGGCGCCGGACCTGAAGATCAGCCTGAAAAACGACAAACTGGCGATTGCCGGCAAAGTGCAGATCCCGCGCGGCGACATCACCGTGCGCGAGCTGCCGCCGTCGACGGTCAAGGTCTCGGATGACACGGTCATCGTCGGCAGCCAGACCGAAGAGGGCAAGCCGCCGATGGCCATGGCGATGGACATCGACGTGGCGGTGGGTGAAGACCAGCTGAATTTCTCCGGTTTCGGCTTGACGGCCAAGGTCCAGGGCCACGTGCATATTGGCGACAACATGGACACCCGCGGTGAACTGTGGCTCAACGACGGTCGCTACCGAGCCTATGGCCAACGGCTCAACGTGCGCCGCGCACGCCTGTTGTTCGCCGGGCCGCTGGATCAACCTTTCCTGGATATTGAAGCGGTACGCGTGACCACCGAGCCCTCGCGGACAGTGACTGCCGGGATTCGCCTGAGCGGCAGCGCCGAGCAGCCGACCACGCAGATTTTCTCCGAGCCGGCCATGGCTCAGGAGGATGCGCTGTCGTACCTGGTGCTGGGGCGTTCTCGCACCAACACCGGTGAAGACAACAATATGCTCGCCGAAGCGGCCCTGGGGCTGGGGTTGATGGGCAGCGCCGGCGTCACGTCGGATATCGCCACCAAGCTCGGCATCCAGGATTTCGACCTGGATACTCAAGGCACCGGCAACAACACGGCCGTGGTCGCCAGCGGCAAGATCACCGAAAAACTCAGCCTGCGTTACGGGGTCGGGGTGTTCGAACCGGCCAGCACCATCGCCTTGCGCTATCTGTTGAGCAAGAGGGTGTATCTGGAAGTCGCCAGTGGCGTAGCCAGCTCCCTGGATATTTTCTACAAACGCGATTTCTAACGCTGTGGTGAGCGGGCTTGTCCCGCGCTGGGCTGCGAAGCCGGCCCAGGATTTTGTGGTGCGCCCGTCGGGGGGCAAGCACCCTCACCACACCAAGCCCCTCCCACATTACCAAGCAAGCTAATTATTCCATTTGACATTCGCTGCCTAAGCAGTAACATCTCGTCATACATTCACTGCCTAGGCAGTAATAAGGTGACTTCCGATGAAACACTTCACCTCTGACAACTTCCACAACTGCCACCTCGGGCTGTTGCTGGGCCGCGCCGCATTGCTCAAAGACCGCATCATCGACACCCATATGGAACCCCACGGCATCACCGCTGCGCAGTTCAAGGTGTTGATCATCATGGCTCAGTACGGCGTCGACACCCCGGCCGAGCTGTGCCGCAACCTGTCCCTGGACAGCGGTTCCATGACCCGCATGCTCGACCGCCTGGAGCAGAAAGGCTTGCTCGGCCGCAAGCGTTCCGAGCTTGACCGCCGCCAAGTGCAGTTGGTGCTCACCGCAGATGGCCAGCGCCTGGCGGACATGCTGCCGTACATCGGCGCCGACGCGTTGAACCAGTTGGCCGGTGCCCTGGAGCCCGGTGAGTTAGAAACCCTGGAAAAGATTCTGAAGAAAATTCTGATAGCTGCCGGTGACCCCATCACCCTTCAGCGGGTAGGTAAAGAATGAACACACGTGCCCTCAGCCTGGTGCTGGTCGCCATGAGCCTGGCCGGTTGCGCCAATTTCAGTGGCCTCGACACCCAGGCCCAGCGCCTCGACGCCAACACCCTGCAGACCGGCAAGTCCTTGAGTGGCGTGACCCTCTCGAGCGCTGCCTGGCCCAGCGCCGACTGGTGGAAAAGCCTCGGCGACCCGCAGCTCGACGGCCTGATCCAGGAAGCGTTGCAAAACAGCCCCGACATGCAAGTCGCCAG
>NZ_JBAWDE010000275.1:0-2732 GCF_049590575.1 Pseudomonas sp. | reverse complement strand
CCCCTGTGGGAGGGGGCTTGCCCCCGATTCTATTAGCGGCGCCGCCGGCTCAGGGTTTGATGACGTGCCACGCACCGCCCTTGCCGTCACCGGTCTTGTCCCCGGCTTTCTTGTCATCCTTGTAGGTGTAGACCGGTTTACCGTTGTACGCCCACTGGCTGGTCTGGTCATCGCGGGTGATGACTGTCCACTTGCCCATCGACTTATCGGTGGACTCGGCCTTCAGCGGCGGCCAGTTGGTTGCGCATTGGTCTTTGCACACTGACTTGCCGTCGGCGTCTTTGTCGAACGTGTAGAGCGTCATGCCCTTGTGGTCCACCAACATGCCGTCTTCAGTCATCGCCGGCTCAGCCGCGAGTGCCAGGGTCGGCAGCGTCAAGGCAGCCGTTACCAGCAAGGCTTTCCAGGAAATAGTGCTGTAAGTCATCGGAACCTTCCTTTTGTGGTTGTCAGGATTCGGACCCAAAGGTTAGTCCAGAGTGCCGGGAATTGCCCAGGCGACTAAATTACTGTCACACGACTGCAATAATTCCGTTATCTAATGCGGCGCAAGACAGTTAAATGACAAGAGGATTTTAGGCATGGTTGGCAGGAGTATTCTGATTGTTGACGACGAAGCGCCCATTCGCGAAATGATCGCCGTTGCGTTGGAAATGGCCGGCTATGACTGCCTGGAGGCGGAGAACTCCCAGCAGGCCCATGCCATTATCGTCGACCGCAAGCCAGACCTGATCCTGCTGGACTGGATGCTGCCCGGCACTTCCGGCATCGAGTTGGCCCGGCGCCTCAAGCGCGATGAGCTGACCGGAGACATCCCGATCATCATGCTCACCGCCAAGGGCGAAGAGGACAACAAGATCCAGGGCCTGGAAGTCGGCGCCGACGACTACATCACCAAACCCTTTTCGCCACGCGAACTGGTCGCCCGTCTGAAAGCCGTATTGCGCCGCGCAGGCCCCACTGATGGCGAGGCGCCGATCGAAGTCGGCGGCCTGATCCTCGACCCGATCAGCCACCGCGTGACCATCGATGGCACGCCGGCCGAGATGGGCCCGACCGAATATCGCCTGCTGCAATTCTTCATGACTCACCAGGAACGCGCCTACACCCGCGGCCAACTGCTGGACCAGGTGTGGGGCGGCAATGTGTACGTGGAAGAGCGCACGGTGGACGTGCATATCCGCCGCCTGCGCAAAGCCTTGGGCGATGCGTACGAGAATCTGGTACAAACCGTGCGCGGCACCGGCTATCGGTTTTCCACCAAAGGCTGAGCCTGACTTACCCGCTGACAAGGACGCATGTTCACGTGAACCAGAACTGGCATGGCACCCTGATCCGCCACATGCTGCTGTTGATCACCGGCTGCCTGGTGGTGGGTTTGATCAGCGGCTATTACGGCTGGAGCCTGGCCGTCGGCATTGCCCTTTACCTGGGCTGGACCCTCAAGCAATTGCTGCGCCTGCACGAATGGCTGCGCCAGCATAAACCCGACGAAGCACCACCCGACGGCTATGGCCTGTGGGGCGAAGTGTTCGACAGTATTTACCACCTGCAACGCCGCGACCAACGCGTGCGCGGTCGCCTGCAAGCGGTGATCGACCGGGTGCAGGAGTCCACCGCCGCGCTCAAAGACGCGGTAATCATGCTCGACAGCGACGGCAACCTGGAATGGTGGAACCGCGCCGCCGAAACCCTGCTGGGCCTCAAGACCCCGCAGGACAGCGGCCAGCCGGTGACCAACCTGGTGCGTCACCCGCGCTTCAAGGAGTACTTCGAACAGGAGAACTACGAAGAAGCTCTGGAAATCCCCTCGCCCACCAATGACCGCGTGCGCATCCAGCTGTACCTGACGCGCTACGGCAACAACGAGCACCTGATGCTGGTACGCGACGTCACCCGCATCCACCAGCTGGAACAGATGCGCAAGGACTTCGTCGCCAACGTCTCCCACGAGCTGCGCACGCCCTTGACGGTGATCTGCGGTTACCTGGAAACGCTGCTGGACAACGTCGACGAGATCAACCCGCGCTGGAGCCGCGCCCTGCAGCAGATGCAGCAGCAGGGCTCACGCATGCAGACGCTGCTCAACGACCTGTTGCTGCTGGCCAAGCTTGAAGCGACCGACTACCCCTCGGACAACCAGCCCGTGGCGGTGCAGAGCCTGTTGCAGACGATAAAGAATGACGCCAAGGCCCTTTCGGGTGAACGCGGGCAACAGATCAGCCTGGAAGCCGACCCATTGGTGCTGCTCAAGGGCAGCGAAGGCGAATTGCGCAGCGCGTTTTCCAACCTGGTGTTCAACGCCGTGAAGTACACCCAGGACAAGGGCAATATCCGCATCCGCTGGTGGGCCGACGAGCACGGCGCGCACTTGAGCGTGCAGGACTCCGGCATCGGCATCGACGCCAAGCACTTGCCGCGCCTGACCGAGCGTTTCTACCGTGTCGACTCCAGCCGCAACTCCAACACCGGCGGCACCGGGCTTGGCCTGGCCATCGTCAAACATGTGCTGTTGCGCCACCGCGCACGCCTGGAAATCAGCAGCGTGCTGGGCCACGGCAGTACGTTTACCTGCCATTTTCCGCCGGCGCAGGTGACCCGCTCGCGGGCGCTCAACGAAGACGAATAACCCAAAAACAACACAGGACAAAAGGTGGGAGGGGGCTTGCCCCCGATTGCGGTGGGTCAGTCAACACATCCATATCCGACCCACCGCCATCGGGGGCAAGCCC
>NZ_JBAWDE010000274.1:0-1677 GCF_049590575.1 Pseudomonas sp. | reverse complement strand
CGTGTCGATGTCGGTCAACTTACCAAGATCCAGCACTAAACGAATTATTCCCGCCCTTACGGCCTTGCCAATCTCGTTTCGAAGTGCCAAATCCTCTTCTCCAAAGACAAGGCGGCCTTTCAAGGCGAGGATCTCGATCCCGTCCTGATCCCGATGTTCAAATTCGAGTGCCATGCGAGGCTCCAGGACCACGCTAGCGAGTTCTGGCCCCTACTGAGCCCACTCCACATCCGACAAGTTCCAAGGCCCTGTGGCTAAAATCGAGGACAACACGGCCATGAATCTTTCCCTGCCGAAGCCGATCGAACACGTTGTTAATTTCTCCCAGAGGCTCCGTCTCGACATCCGCGGCGATTCCGCGGCAGGCCGCCAAGGCCAAGGCTTCATGCATATCAGCTCGGGTCCCGACCAAGGAGCCGCGAACCGTAATCCGCTTCAACACGACGTCGAAAACCGGCAACGGAAATTCACCTGGAGGAAGTCCAACCAGTACGCAAGTTCCCCGCCGCCGCGTCATTGCGATCCCTTGGCGAAAGGCTGGAAGCGAAGGAGCTGTGATCAGGACGCCATGCGCGCCACCTATCTCACGTTCCACTATCTTTACCGGGTCATCTTTCGTGGAGTTGATTGCCAAGGACACGCCCAGTTCCCGCGCAAGCGCCAGCTTATCGTCGTGCACATCCACTGCGATTACTTGAAAACCCATTGCTTTCGCATATTGGATAGCAAGATGCCCCAGTCCGCCTACCCCAACGATGGCGACCCACTCGCCAGGCTCGGTTTCCGTCTCTTTCAGACCCTTGTAAGTTGTGACGCCAGCGCACAAGATAGGCGCCGCAGCCACGGACGTCAGGCCGTCCGGAATGTGAGCTGCATACCGGGCATCGGCCACAACATATTCTGCGAAGGCTCCGTTTACGCTGTAGCCCCCGTATTGCGCCTGCGGACACAACGTCTCCCACCCGGTGATGCACCACTCGCATTCGCCGCATGCACTATAGAGCCATGCGATACCAGCGCGGTCGCCTATCTTAAAGGACTCTACTCCGTCGCCCACCGCCACCACTTTCCCCACTCCTTCATGCCCCGGCGCGAACGGCAGAATGGGCTTCACCGGCCAGTCGCCGTCCGCCGCGTGTAAATCTGTGTGGCAAACGCCGCAAGCCTCAGTCTGAATCAATATCTGATGTCGTCCCGGCACTGGCACCGGTAGTTCCTCAATGCGCAAAGGTTGCTGAAAAGCCCGAACCACCGCTGCTTGCATCGTTTTGTGTCCCATATTGCCTCCTCTGGAAGCTGGGCACGGGAAGTACCAACTATTCGGGTGCCAAAGTCATTGTCGCTGCGGCTTTATCGTCGTCCTGATAGTCGGCTGTTGTGCCGGTGTGAGAGATTCCACACCTGCCTGAGTCCTGCTACGCAGCTACCCGAATACCCAACCAGCCCGCTATATCGTTTAACAATTCATTTCATTCAGGCCGGCAGCACTTCAACAAGTTCGGCCGTCGCCCCATTGGGATCCAGCAGAATGAACAGTCGTTCTCCGATCTCTATGTCCGTCGGCTCAATCGGTTGGCGGACCCTTTTGCCTCTTGAGTCAGTTGATATCTGAATGAAATCTGTCCATTTGGAAAATGGAACTGTTTCGACTTTTCCATCGTCCCGCCAGATTAGAAG
>NZ_JBAWDE010000273.1:0-20712 GCF_049590575.1 Pseudomonas sp. | reverse complement strand
TCGCGAGCAAGCCCGCTCCCACATTTAGTTCAGATTACCAAGTCAACATTCAGTAACGCCGAGCCCAGGCACTTGCCGTGTGCATCCAGCGCCAGCGAGCGGGTCACGCCACCGCGTAAAATCCCCGGCAGCACGAAGTTCAGCGCTTGCACGTTGGGCAATTCATAGCGGCGCACCGGCGCCGCAGCGGGATCGCGTAAACCGGCGAAAAACTCGGCCACGCGTTCGGCGGTCAGCTGTTCACAGAGCAATGCATAGTCCTCGGCTCGATAGGCAATGATCGAGATGTTCGAGGTGTCGCCTTTGTCCCCGGTGCGGGAATGGGCCAGTGTGTGCAGTTTCATGCTTCGATCCTCGGGTTGACCGCGCCACGCGGCAGCAGCAACGACGCTACCGCCACCACTTGGCGCAGGCTTTTACTCGCACCGCCGCCGCCCGACGGGCCATTGGTGTAGAGAGTTTCCACTTCATTGCCGACCCGCACCGCATCGCCGCGCTCTTCACAGCGGGCGGCCACGCGCAGGCGCACTTCCCAGGGCTCGACGCTGCTGCGCGGGCCGTGCAGCGCGTCCATGCCGATCAACTCGGCGCGCACGTCCTGCATCTTCACGCCGATCAGTTCAAGACGTTTAAGGACGACCTCCCGCGCCAACTGAGCCCGCGCGACAGCACCGGGTCCACCGTAGGACATTTGCCCCTCGCCGATCCATCCGTCCAGATAGCCGACGCTGACTTTCAACTGCTCAGGCCGCGCCCGACCACTGGCACCCCTGGCGCGCACGCGATCAACGCCCTCCTCGATGAAACCCACTTGGGAAAAATCGGCGGTCACGTCCGGCGTGAGGTACGCCGCCGGATCATGCACCTCGTAGATCAGCTGCTCGGTGCAGGTGGCGCGGCTGACCCGGCCACCGGAACCTGTGACCTTGGTGATCAAGGCTTCGCCGTCGGCGTTGATTTCAGCCAATGGGAAACCCAGGCGCGCCAAATCGTCCACGTCCTTGAAACCAGGGTCGGCAAAGTAGCCGCCGCTGACTTGCCCGGCGCATTCGAGCAAATGCCCGACCAGCGTGCCGCGCCCGAGCCGCTGCCAGTCATCCGCCGCCCAGTCGAATTCAAACATCTGCGGCGCAAGAAACAGCGAAGGGTCGGCGACGCGTCCGGTGATCACCACATCGGCGTCGGCGCGCAGGGCTTCAAGAATGCCCTCCACGCCCAGGTAGGCATTCGCCGAAATCAGCCGCTCGCCCAACGAGCCGACCGTCTGGCCATTGTCGAGCATGTGTTCAGGCTGCAACGCCTGTAATACATCATCACCCACCACGGCCACGACCTTGAGGTTCAAGCCCAGCTCGCGGGCAATGCGCCGCACTTCAATCGCCGCCGACACCGGGTTGGCCGCGCCCATATTGGTGATCACCCGCAAGCGACGGCGCCCCGCACTCAGGCCTACAAACGGCAACACCCGACGCATGCGCTCGCTTAATAGCGGGTCGTAACCACCCTGTGGGTCGCCGATGCGCGCCTGTTGCGCCAGGGCGATGGTGCGTTCGGCCAGGCATTCGAACACCAGGTAATCCAGGTCGCCCTGTTCGGCCAGTTCCACGGCAGGTTCGATACGGTCGCCGGAATAGCCGGCGCCGGAACCGATGCGCAAGGTTTTCATCTCAAATCACTCCCAGGAGCAACGCGGTCAGGGTCATCAACACCGACGCGGCAAACAGAAAAGGGATGGTGAAGCGCTGGTGATCGGCCAATTCGATCTTGCACAGGCCCACCAACAGGAAGGTCGCGGGGGTCAGCGGGCTGACCGGGAAACCGGTGGTGTGCACGCCCAGCAGCGAGGCCTGGGCCACTTGCAGCGGGTCGACGCCCAGGGCCTTGCCGACTTCGGCGATCACCGGCATCACGCCGAAATAGTAGGAATCGGGGTCGAACAGCATGCTCAGCGGCATCGAAATAAAGCCCACCACGGCCGGGATCAACTTGCCGTGGCCGGCCGGAATCTGCGCCACCGCCACTTCGGCGATGGCCTTGAGCATGCCGGTACCTTGCATGATGCCGGTGAACACCCCCGCAGCGAGCAGGATGCTGGCCATGGTCAGGGCGGTTTTTGCATGGGCGTCGATGCGTGCGCGCTGGGCGTCCACATTCGGGTAGTTGATGCACAACGCCACCACGGTGCCGAGCATGAACATCACCACCGGGTCGACCCAGCCGGCGATCATCACCACCATCACCAGTACGGTGAGGATCAGGTTGACCCAGAACAGCCGGGGCCGACGCAGCTGGATGTCATCGTCGCTGAGCACGCGTTGCGGCACGGCATCCACCGTGGAGCCGGCGCCCAGGCCCAGGCGTTTTTCTTCACGCCGACCGAGCCACCAGGCACAGGCAAACACGAAGATCAGCCCAACGATCTGCACCGGAATCAATGGCTGGAACAGGTCCGCCACCGGCACGTGCAGGGCGGCCGACGAGCGCAGCACAGGGCCGGTCCACGGCAGGAAATTGACCCCGGCGGCCATCGCGCAGACACAGGCCAGGATGCGTTTATCGATGCCCAGCCGCGTGTACAGCGGCAGCATCGCCGGCACCGTCACCAGAAAGGTCACCGCTCCGGAGCCGTCCAGGTGCACCAGCAGCGCCAGGGTCGCGGTGCCGACGACAATGCGTGTAGGACGCGTCCCTACCGTGCGCAGGATGCGATCGATGATGGGGTCAAGCATGCCGGCATCGGTCATGATCCCGAAAAACAGGATCGCGAACACAAACATACCCACCACCGGGGCGACGTTTTTGATTCCGGTAATGATGAAGGCGCTGGTTTGCAGGCCGAAGCCGCCGAGCAGCGCGGCGATGATCGGCAAGGCGATCAGGGCCACCAGTGGCGAAAGGCGTTTGCTCATGACAGCAGCGAGCAGACACAGGATGGTGATGACACCCAGGGTAGCGAGCATGGGTTACTCCAGAGCGGCCTTTGCGGCCGGTTATTGTTTTAGCCCGAGTATTGGAATCGCGTTACCCTTTGTAAATTGGAATGTTCAGCGAGTCATATTCGTAAAAACAAAACGCTCGAGAAAAACAACAATGAAAAATTCGATCCAGCATATTCAGGCGTTTCTTGCCGTCGCGCGTACCGGCAGCTTTACCAAGGCCGCCAACGAGCTGCACCTGTCGCCGTCGGCGCTGACGGTGCAGGTGCAACAACTGGAAGACTGGCTGGGCGTCGCCCTGCTCGACCGCAGCCCGCGCCATGTGACCATTACCGCCGCCGGCCAGGACGCGCGCGGCCCGATGGAAAAGCTGCTGCTGGACCTGGACAACATTGTCGCCGGCTCCCGCGACCTGGCCGCCTTGCGGCGTGGCGTGGTCACCATCGCGGCCCTGCCTTCGGTCTGCGCCGGCACCCTGCCGCCGGCCTTGCGCCTGTTTCGCGAGCGATTTGCCGGCATCGAAGTGCGCCTGCATGACCTGGTGGCGCACCGTATTCACGCCCAGGTGCGCGCCGGCGAGGTGGATTTCGGCATTGGCGTACGGGCGCGGCTCAACCATGGCCTGGAGTTTGTGCCGGTGCTCAATGATCGGTTGTGTGCATTCGTGCCACAGGATCACCCCCTCACCCGCCATCGCCAGCTGACCCTGGAGCAACTGGCAGACCAGCCAATCATCCTTACCGGGCGCGACAGCAGTGTGCGTGAGCAAGTCGATGCGCTGTTCGATGAAACGCGGCTGACGATGAACGCCGGCATGCAGGCCAACTATATGTCGACGGTATTGGCGCTGGTGCGCCAGGGCCTGGGGATCAGCGTATTACCGGAATCGGCGGCGGACAGCCTGGAAGGGTTGAAGCGCATTCCCATCGACCACCAAGGGGTCAATCGCCAGATCGGACTGATCAGCCGCAGTGGCCAGGGGTTGAGCCCCGCGGCGCAGCGCTGTTTCGAATTGCTCAAGGACGAAATGGCCGGATAACCGCAGGTCGACCCTGTGATTTCTGACAGTATCGCGCCGCAGGTTTTTGACGTTTTAATCCCAGCCAACCCAGGGTTGTGCCCTGGCTGGGAGCCCAAAACCATGATCCCACGCCTAGACCATGTGATGGACCGTGCCGTGAGCGCGCTGCTGGGTAAGCAGCAGCCTGATGGACATTGGGTCTTCGAGCTTGAAAGCGATGCGGCAATAACCGCGGAATACGTGCTGCTGATGCACTTCCTCGGGGAGCCCATCGAGCCCGTACTCGGCGCCAAGCTTGCGCGCTACCTGCGCGACCACCAACAAGCGCAAGGCGGCTGGCCGCTGCTGCAGGATGCCGCCTTTGACCTGAGCACCAGCGTCAAAGCCTACTGGGCGCTGAAGCTCCTGGGGCATTGCGAACAAGAACCCGCCATGCAACGGGCCTGTACGCTGATCCGTCGCCACGGTGGCGGCGCCGACTGCAACCTGTTCACGCGCCTCTGGCTGGCCTTGTTCGGCATCATCCCTTGGGAAGCATTGCCGCTGATCCCCGTGGAAGTGATCCTGCTGCCGCGCTGGTTTCCGTTTCACCTGTCGAAGATTTTCTGCATTGCGCGCAAATTCACCGTGGCCTTTTCGATGCTGCAGGTGTTGCGCCCCCGCGCATGCAACCTTCAGCAGATAAGCATCGCCGAACTGTTTATAGAGCCGGCCTGGGCCACCCCGCCACTGCCGCGTGCCGCACATCAGAACACCGTCTTGTTTGCCGTGTTCAGCGCGCTTGACCGGCTGCTGCACCGCGGTCGGCACTGGTTTCCCAGGCGCAGTCGCGAAACGGCAATGCTCAGGGCCCAAGCCTGCATGATCCGCCAACTCAATGGCGAGGATGGCTACGGCGCGGCATTGCCGACCATTGCCATCAGCCTGGTCACACTCCAGGCCCTGGGGTTCAGCCGTGATGGCCCGCTCATGCTGACCGCGCACAAGGCCTGCGAAAAATTGCTGGTGGTCGGCGCGCATAGCGCTTATTGCCAACCCTGCGTTTCGCCCGTGTGGGACACGGCATGGGTGTGCCAGGCCTTGCTGGCCACCGGCGACGAGCGCGCCTTCGCCGGCATCGTGCGGGGCCTGGACTGGCTCAAGCACAAGCAGATTCTCGACGTTGATGGCGATTGGGCGCTCGCCCGGCCACACCTGCGCCCTGGAGGCTGGGCTTTTCAATACAACTTGCCGTGGCACCCCGACGTGGACGACAGCGCTTTAGTCGCCACCGTTATGCAGCAGGCCTCGCAGGCCAACCTTGCGGTGGACTGCAGCGAGTCGATTGCCCGGGCTCGGGAGTGGGTCCAAGGCATGCAAAACCGCAAGGGCGGCTGGGGCGCCTATGAAGCGGAAAACACCCAGTATTACCTCAACAGCATTCCGTTTGCCGAACACGGCTTGATGATCGACGGCCCCAGCGCCGACGTCAGCGCCCGCTGCCTGGCGATGCTCGCAAGGTTGGAGGCGACCCCGACGTCCCAAGGCGCTATTGATAAAGCCGTGCGTTATCTGCTGGCAGAACAACAGCTCGACGGCAGTTGGTTGGGTCGCTGGGGGATCAATTTCATCTACGGCACATGGTCGGCCCTGGAGGCATTGGCGGCGATTGGCTATGACCTGCAGTCACCTGTGATGCAACATGCCCGCGACTGGCTGATCCATCACCAGAATGACGACGGCGGCTGGGGCGAAAACGCCAGCGGTTATGCGCTGGACCACCAGGACCACTGCCCGACGGCGAGTAATCCGTCACAAACCGCATGGGCCTTGTTAGGATTGCTGGCAGCCGGTGCGGTAGACCACTCCACCACGCAACTGGGCATCACCTACTTGTTGAACGCGCAACACCGCGACGGCAGCTGGCGCGACCGCCATGCCACCGGCACGGGAATACCGCGAGCGATGTACCTGCATTATCACGGTTACGCCGAGTATTTCCCGTTATGGGCACTGGCGCGCTATCAAGCACTGAGCCAAGGCCATTTACCAGTGATCGAGGCGAATTGAAGCATGGAGGAATCACTGATACTGGTTGATTGCAACGACCAGCCAATCGGCACCGACTACAAATTGTCGGTGCACCGCCAAGGCCTGCTGCACCGGGCGTTTTCAATCTTCGTCTTCGACCGTCGCGGGCGCTTGATGCTGCAACGCCGCGCCGAGGGCAAGTACCACTCCGCAAACCTGTGGACCAACACCTGCTGCGGCCACCCGCGCCCCGGAGAAACCACCGAAGCCGCCGCCGTTCGACGGCTCGGGGAGGAAATGGGCTTCAACTGCGCATTGCAGGAGGTCACCACGCTGATCTACCAGGCGCAGGTGCCGGGCGACCTGACCGAGCATGAGTTCGACCACATCTTCATTGGCGGGTTTGACGGCGAGCCCGCCCTCAATCCCAACGAGGCCTCGCAATGGTGCTGGGCCGAAATTGCAGCGCTGGAGCAATGGTTACACGCTGAACCCGAGGCCTTTACCGCCTGGTTCAAGGTGATCCTCGCTGATCCGGCCTGCCAGTTGCAGAGCTGGCGCCAACAGGCGTGGGTCACCGAGGAGGCGCTGCGCTACCAGGATGAAATCCTGCCGCGCGTGTCGCGTACCTTCGCGCTGACTATCCCGCAATTGCCCGCCGAACTGGCGGTGGCGGTGACCAACGCTTACCTGCTCTGCCGAATGGCCGACACCATTGAAGATGAACCCGGCCTGAGCCACAGCCAGAAACAGCACTACCAACGCGCCTATCTCGACACCGTGATGGGCACTGGGCAGGGCGGGCTATTCAGCGATGAACTGAGCGGGCACCTGACCGACCAGACACTGGCGGCCGAGCGCGAGCTGATCACGCACCTGCCCCTGGTCCTGGCCGCCAACCGCACGCTCAACCCGACGCAGCGTGAGGCCATCCGTGACTGCCTGAAGGTGATGACCCAAGGCATGCTCGACTTTCAGGGCACTGGCTTGAACGGGCTGGACAGCCGTGAGGACCTGGATCGCTACTGTTACTGCGTGGCCGGCGTGGTGGGGGAAATGCTGAACGAACTGTTTATCGACTTTGACCCGGCACTGGCGGTACATCGCGAAAAACTGCGTCAGCTGGCCGTGTCGTTTGGCAAAGGTTTGCAACTGACCAACATCCTCAAGGACCAGAACGAAGATCGATCACGCGGTGTCAGCTGGCTGCCGCGCGATCTGCTGGCGGACCATGCCAGCCACTCACAGGCCGTGGAAGAGTTGATCGCCACCGCTCACGCCCACCTGCGACAGGCACTGCAATACGCGCTGCTGATCCCGACCCGGCATACGGGGATTCGCCGCTTCATGTTGTGGGCAATTGGCCTGGCGCTGCTGACCTTGCGCCGCGTCAGGCGAAGCCCAGGCGCGGCGGTCAAGGTGTCCCATGCTGAGCTGCGTGGGGTCATGCACCTGACCCGGCTGTCGCAGCGCTCCAACCTGGGCCTGCGGCTGCTGTACAAAATGGCCTCGCACACGCTGCCGCTGGCGCCGTTGCAGGGAACACCCGCTGCCTAGTCGAGCATCGTCACATGCTTGGGATGGTTGGCCACGCGTGTCAGCCAGGCCTGCACCGCCGGGTACGGCGTGAGGTCAAAACCGCCCTCATGGGCCACGTGGGTGTAGGCGTACAGCGCGATATCGGCAATCGAATATTGCTCGCCCACCAGGTACGGCGTGGCTTGCAACTGACGCTCCATCACTCTCAACGCCTTGTAACCGCCCTTGTGGGTGGTTTTGTACTCTTCGAGGCGATCCTCGGGCATGTTCAGGTAGAACTGGATAAACCGCGCCACCGCAATATACGGCTCGTGGCTGTACTGCTCGAAAAACTGCCACTGCAGCACTTGCGTGCGCAGGCGCGGCTCGGAGGGCAGGAATTCGCTGCCATCGGCGAGGAAGTTGAGGATCGCGTTGGACTCCCACAGGCAGGTACCGTCTTCCAGTTCCAGCACCGGGATCTTGCCGTTGGGGTTCTTGGCCAGGAATTCGGCGGTCTGGGTGTCACCCTTGAGGATGTCCACGTCCACCCATTGGTACGGGATGCCCAGCAGGCTGAGCATCAATTTGACCTTGTAGCAGTTGCCCGATTTGTAATCGCCATAAACCTTGTACATGGGGCTCCCCTTATGCCGCTTGCGCGTGCTGTGCTTGACGGACCACTGCGGCCAGACGCCTGAGACCTTCGTCCAGGCGGGCCGGGTCGATATGGCTGAAATTCAGCCGCAATGAGCCAAGGTGCTGGTCCGGCTCGGAAAAGAACGGTTCACCGGGCATGAACGCGACGTCCTGATCGAGCGCAGGAGCCAACAAGGTGCGGGTATCGAGCGGCTGTTTCAAGGTCAGCCAGAAGAATAATCCACCTTGGGGCACTTGCCAGTCAGCCAGGTCGCCGAAGTGACGCTCCAGCGCAGCCTGGAATGCATCGCGGCGCTCGCGGTAGAAGCTGCGCAACGCCACCAGGTGCTCCTGGTACTTGTGTGTGCCGATCCACTGCATCGCCTGCCACTGGCCGACGCGGTTGGTGTGCAGGTCCGCCGATTGCTTGAGTTTGAGCAAATGCGGGAACAGGTCCGGGCTGGCGATCAGGTAACCCACGCGCAGGCCAGGCAGCAGGGTCTTGGAGACGGTGCCGGTGTAGATCCAGCTGGCTTTCTTCAGGCGCCCGGCGATGGGCTGCGCGCTGCCGCCATCAAACGTCAGCTCGCGGTAGGGCTCGTCCTCGATCAGGGTCACGCCGAATTCATCGAGCAAGGCCGCGACGGCGGCGCGCTTGGCTTCGCTGTAGCGCACCGCGGAGGGGTTCTGGAAGGTCGGGATCAGGTAGATGAACGCCGGTCGATGGCGTTCGAGGTTGGCGCGCAGGCTGGCCAGGTCGGGGCCATCGGCCTCCAGTTGCACGGTAAGGCAGTCGGCGCCGAACAGCTGGAAGATCTGCAACGCCGCCAGGTAGGTCGGGCCTTCCAGCAGGATTTCAGTGCCCTTGTCGATGTACAACTTGGCCGCCAGGTCCAGGGTTTGCTGGGAGCCGCTGACTACCATTACCTGGCTGGCCTGGCACGGCACACCCAGGGCACGCGCCTCGGCCGCGAGCAATTCACGCAACTGCGGTTCACCTTCGCTCATGCCGTATTGGCCGATGTTCAGCGGCATACCGTCCCAATTCAACGCCGGCAACATGGCTTCGGCGGGCAGGCCACCGGCGAACGACATCACCTGCGGGCGCTGGGCTGCCGCGAGGATTTCACGGATCAAGGAGCTTTTGAGGCGCGTAACACGTTCAGAGAAGGCCATAAGGTCACCGGTAGCAAAGCCTGTGGGAAATACGTCAAACTGGTTGACCGAAATTACGACAGCTTGAATGGATACGTCAACATGCTTGACCTTAAAAACCAGAACAGCCAGCAGCAGGCCATGGAGGCGTTCTTCTTCGGCTACCAGGCGTTCACCGCCAAGGCCGACGTGATGCTTGAACGTCGTGGCCTGAGCCGAGTGCACCAGCGCATCGTATTTTTTATCGCGCGCTACCCGGCGTTGAGCGTGAAGGAGCTGCTGGAATTGCTCGGCGTGAGCAAGCAGGCGCTGAACATACCGCTGCGCCAATTGCAGGAAATGCACCTGGTGAACAGCGTTGCGTCCGCGGCCGACAAGCGCAAACGCCTGCTGGAGCTGACAGAAGAGGGGCTGCATTTCGAGCAGTCCTTGCGTCGCGAACAGGTGAAGCTGTTGCAACGCGCCTTCGGTGAAGTGGGCGAAGAAGCCGTGATGGGCTGGCTGGCGGTCAACCAGGCGCTCGCCAGCCAACCCTAATCCCTGTGGAGGCACTACAGGTGCCTTTCATCCCCTTTCGTACAGTTAATCGAAAACATTATTTGCTTTCTTTGTATACAAAAGCATAATTCGCTTCGTGCGAGTTCCTGACCTATTGGTCAACAAAACCCGCCAGTACCTCAAAGCGCTGTTGCCCACCTGTGTGACCGGCGCTGGACATAACAATAAAACGCTTGAGGAGTACTCGCTGTGGATAGCCGCAAATCCGAAGCCCCGACGCTGGACCTTGCCCCCTCACCGAACGGCTGGCTGGAACGCCTGTTCAAACTGCGCTTGCATGGCACCACAGTGAAGACCGAGCTGATCGCCGGCCTCACCACCTTCATCACCATGGCCTACATCATTTTCGTCAACCCCAACATCATGGCCGATGCCGGTATCGACCACGGCGCGGCGTTCGTCGCCACCTGCATCGCCGCCGCACTGGGGTGCCTGTTGATGGGCTTGTACGCCAACTGGCCGGTGGGCCTGGCGCCCGGCATGGGCCTCAACGCGTTTTTCACCTACACCGTAGTCGGCACCATGGGCTACCACTGGGAAACCGCGCTGGGTGCGGTGTTTATTTCCGGCGTGCTGTTCATGGGCCTTACGCTCTCCAGGGTGCGCGAATGGCTGCTCAACAGTATTCCAGTGAGCCTGCGCCACGCGATGGGCGCCGGGGTTGGCTTGTTTCTCGGGGTTATCGGCCTGAAAACCGCCGGGATCATCGTCGACAGCCCGGCCACGCTGATCAAGCTCGGTTCGCTGCATGAACCGGCGCCGCTGCTGGCGGCGGTGTGCTTCCTGCTGATCGCCATCCTCAGCTACCACCGCGTATTCGGCGCGATCCTGATCAGCATCATCGCCGTGACCCTGGCCGGCTGGGGCCTGGGCCTGGTGCATTACAACGGCATCCTTTCCAGCCCGCCAAGTCTGGCACCGACCTGGATGGCCATGGACGTAAAAGGTGTATTCAATGTCAGCATGATCAGCGTGGTATTCGCCTTTCTTTTTGTGCACATGTTCGACACTGCCGGTACACTGATGGGCGTTGCGCAACGCGCCGGGCTGGTGAATGCCGACGGCAAGATCGATAACCTGTCGCGAGCCTTGAAGGCCGACAGCGCCTCCAGTGTGTTCGGTGCCATGGTCGGCGTGCCACCCGTCACCAGTTACGTGGAAAGCGCTGCGGGGGTTGCCGCCGGTGGGCGCACCGGGCTGACGGCGGTGACGGTCGGCCTCCTGTTTGTGGCGGCGATGTTTTTCGCGCCGCTGGCCGGCATGATCCCGGCCTACGCCACGGCGGGTGCGCTGATTTACGTGGCGATGCTGATGATGGCGAGCATGGCCCATATCAACTGGGATGAGGCCACCGACAGCATTCCGGCGATCGTTACCGCGATCATGATGCCGCTGACCTTCTCGGTCGCCGACGGTATTGCCTTGGGTTTCATCACCTACGTGGCGCTCAAGGCCGGCACCGGCAAGTACCGTGAAATTTCCGTGAGCCTGTGGGTGTTGTGCGCGATCTTTATCGCCAAGTTCGTCTTTCTATAAAAAAGGAGCAAGCAATGAGTCTGGAAACCTGGCTGCTGTTCAGTGGTGCTGCGCTGGTGGTGATCCTGATCCCGGGGCCGCTGTCGTTGCTGATGATCAGCAACAGCCTGAACTACGGCCTGCGCCGCTCGTACCCGGCGTTTCTTGGCGGGGTGATCGCCTCGATCTGCCTGTTGAGCGCGTCGGCCTTGGGCCTGGGCGCATTGCTGCTCGCTTCTGAACAACTCTTCAACGCGCTGAAAATCGTCGGCGCGCTGTACCTGTTTTATCTCGCCTGGCAAAGCTGGCAGCAGTCGCGCCGGCCGTCCGAGGGCGCGACCGTCCCCCAGGCCGCGCCGGTGCCACGCTTTCGCACACTGTTTGGCCGGGCCTTTGTGCTGGGGGCCAGCAACCCGAAGGACATCCTGTTTTTCGCCGCCTTCCTGCCGCAATTCCTCAGCAGCCAGCAACCCTTTCTGCCGCAATTGCTGATTATGATCGCCACCTGGACCCTTCTTGACCTGCTGTGCAAGCTGGCCTACGGCCTGAGCGCCCACGGCGCTGCGCGGTATCTGCGCAGCGGCAGCGGCCAAAGCTGGTTTAATCGCGTCAGTGCCGCGTTGTTCGGTTGCGCCGCGGTGGCCTCGCTGATCAAGGCTAGAGTGAGTTGAGTTTGACAAAGTACACAGTGGGCGGGAGGTTTGCATAACGCGGCCACTGAATCCCCGCGACGATCCGCACCAGGCGCTGTTGCGCCATTGCACTGCTGACGGTCGCCGATAAGGCCGAATCCTTGTGCGAGTTGAGTGCCAGATTCAGCCACTTATCGGTGAGCTTTGTTCTCAACACAATGCTGGCTCGCTCAACCCACTGGTACATCACGTAATACACATGGCTTGAATGGGGGTGAGTCATCACCAACTCATGCCCTGCATACCGATTACGTGTGACGGCCCACTCGTCAAGCCTGAAGCCCTGCTGCTCCAGCACAGCCTTGACGGCGGCGCGCTGTGCCGTCTGCCGCTGTGCCGTAAGCTGCGCGCCAGAGGACTTGAGCCTCTGCTCCAAGGCCTGGGGCGGCACGAAATCGACCCGTGTGAAGCCCGGCGCCTTGCCTTCGTAACCGATGAATATGGCATGACCGCGCCTTTCGGTGGGTCGCAACATCCCCATTAAATCATCGGTCTGGCCAAGCCTCACCGGGTTGGGCGTCAACCAATGGTCCAGCGTCGCCCGGACATTGAGCAAATGGCTGGCGGTTGCCGAGCGCGAAGCGTCGGCCAACTCGGTGAGCCGGGCAACGGCAAATACCTGGCTGCTTCTCGTCAGGCCAGGAAACGCTCTGGCGACCAGGGGCTCCAGTGGTCCATCGAACAGGCGCGCATGCACCTGCCATTCACCCGCGGGCGTGCGCGATACCGGAATCGGCTGTTCATGCAGCGCGGTGGTCGTCCAGCGCTCGATATCAATGTGGGCCTTGGACACCAACGGTTCGTGTTTGGAGATAAACGAGACAGGGCCCGAGGAGGCACTATCGCCTTGGTGGAGCAACCGGTAATAACCGCTCCCGGAATGCAGCGCAGTGTCATAGCCGGGGCCTAAATGGATGACATTATAGGGAAAACCCGGCGGCTCCATGGGCACGTGATAGACCCCGGAAGCCGATGAACGCATCGACTGAATCGGTGGGGTTGGCGTCCGCCAACTGAACCAATAATTGGCCGGAGCGGGCGACTGAAGAATCCGGTTTTGCAGGGCACCGCTGACGTTCGGTGGCTGCCAGCTCAACGCGGGCGCAGGCGGCTGCCAAGGGCGCAACACCCCGGAACTCGGGCCCGCCACTGGTGCATCCGCGCCCAACAGCCACTCCCCGGGTTCATGAATGGTCAAGACCAACTCGTCCTGCCTGGGCGAGCCCCTGTTCTTCAGGCGATAGAAGTCTTCGCCGTCGCGGCGGTAGACAGGGTAGTGCTGCGCATCATCCACAATGAAGTGCTCACTGTTTTTCACAAAGACCCCCTTCTGCCCCTGCCCCGTCAGCGCGACGGCATCGTGGTCCCCCTTCGGCAACCGGAAACGCTCCAGGGGTGTCAGACGCGCGAGCGCAGACGGCGGCCTGGACAATGGGGAAACCCGGCCAAACGGTGAGGCCGTCGAGCGGTGAATACGATTCAAGCCAGCATTTATCGAACCGATCATTGGCCGCCCCACGCTTCCCACCTTCGGCTTGGGTCCCGGAACAAAGGTCAGCAATAGGTCGATGGTCAACAACACGGCGCCAAACGCCACCGCCACCGCATCCCGAGGATCGCCATGGAGGTGATAACGCCGCGCGGTGAGCAGCAGTTCATAGAGCTGGTTGCCCAAGCCGAAAAACGGTACGAACATCGCCAGCAAGGCGCGCCTGCGCCAGTCTTTTTCCTCTTCCAGCCGCTGTTCCCGGTATTTTTCCAGGGTCTTGCCGGAATGACTGCCGGCCTGGGCCTGGGCCTGCTGGTCGAGCACTCGGGCCTGATACAGCAGGGCCATGGCATCGGCGTGGGAAGTAGGCACCAGCGCCAACCAGTTCAGTGCGTCACTGGCAATTTGCTCGTGGATCTGTTTTTCAATGTCCTCGACGAGCGCGGTAGGAGCCCGGTGTTTGATCGCGAACGAACGCACAAACTCGCCCCCCTGCCAAACCCCCTGCAGCATCGCGTACCCCGGGTGAACATTGCCCACGACCGGCAGGAGTGAACGCGACTCACCGGGCGTTTCACCAGGATTATGCGTGATGGCTTCAAACGCCCACCCCGGCGCGACGTGGCAGGCCAGTGCGGTGACAGTAGCCGGTGATGCCAGGCTGCGATTCAGATGCGCCTGGGCCTGCCGCAGGCTGGCATGTTCACTGATGCTCAGCGCATCCGGCGCAGTCGGCCAGTAGACCACGCAGCGTTGGGAAATCCGGTCATGTAGTACCAGGATGCCGGCGATGTAGCGGTCATGCAGCAAGGTGTGGCCGACCAGGTGAACCACGTGCAGCTGCAAATGGTCAGCGTGTTTACGCAGGTCCTCGGCTGTGCGTGCGCCCATTGCGGTGTTGAACAGGCGCTGGGCCTGTGCGCTCAGCCCTTGTTGCGCCGCCGAATAGAGGTGAGCAGCGGCAGCGTCCTGCACGGCACGCCTCAACAGTTCCGGGACGCGCACTTCACTCAACCCGTGCGCCCCGGCATCCGGTGGGTAAAAAACCCGCTTGATCAACGTGTCGTACTGCCCGCCGATATCCAGAGCGGAGACCATGCCGATCAAATACTCTGGGTTCAGTGGCTGCTCCCAGGTGGGTTGCAAGTAACGGGCATAGTTGAAACGCCACCGGGTAGGCATCATCTGTGGGTCCAGATTGTGCAGGGCCAGTTGCAGCAGGCTGAAACACGTACGCTCAGCGCTTGGCGTCAACACCGGCTTGCGATCACCCACCGTACAGCCGCTTTCCCAGCCACAGAACCTGCTGTCGACCTGGTCGGGCATCTCGATGAAAGGGGTGTCGATATCGATCAACGGGGACAGGCCATCCTCGCGCAAGCGCGCAACCAAGAGGTTGCGGCCAAAGGTGTGCAGGTCCGGCAAGTGCACGTTAATGCGGCTTTCATACGCAAAGTTGCTGCCCAGGTAACGCCCCTGCAAGTGCTTGAAACGCCTGATCTGAGCCGCCGTCGCATCGCTCAGCCACGTCAGCAGTTGTTGCTTTGCACCGAAGGCTTTTCGCACCAGGTCAAAATTCGCACGTGCATGAAGCAAGGCATCACCGGCCGGCGCACTCAAGTGCGCGTCCAGCTCGGCCGCCAGCAACAGACGGCTCAGTTGAACATTCTGGGTTTCGCTGAAAACAGCAGTGCCGCCCTCAAGGCCGCGCTGCAGGGCGATGTAGCTTTTGAACAGCCGCTTGAGGGTCAGCAAAATCGGGTTGCCCTCCATAGGCGCATATCGCAGGGTCAGGGTTTGACCGGCGACATGCTCACGCACCGCCTTGCGGTTCAGCCGCTCGACGGAGCGCCATAACGGCGACTCATCGGGGCTGCCGAGGCTGGCCTTGATGCCTCGCGATACAGCCCCAAGGCTGGCGAATGTCATCAGCCCGCCGTCGCGCCCAAGCGCACACAGCACCACCGGGACTTTTGCGCCAGGGTCACTGATCGCGGCGCTGCGGGTGACCACGAACAGGTTGTGCAGGGGCACAAAGGCGTCGGACTCACTGCCTGGAATGACCGCCAACACACAGGTTTCACTGCCCTGGCGTTTACTCGCCAGAGGCTGGTCCAGCACTTCGATCAGCACGTCCCGATGGGGGGTGCCGATCAAGCTCAGTCGGTGCTGTAACTGCACCTCGCTGCGCAGCCTGTCGATCCATGTGTAAATCACCGAAGCAATGCGTTTATCCTTGCCGTTGGGACGCGCTTTCCAGAATGCCGTATCAAATAGTTGCAACTGCGCGTCGCACAGCAGTGAGCCCAGCGTGCCTGCCTGGACCTTGAGCTGATCCTCAAGCGCCGCGAATGCTTGAAAGGCTTCGGTGTCTTTGCCGGGATCTTCTGGGGCCAACAACCTCATCAGGCCGCGTTCATAGCGCTTGACCTGTTGCAACACGGTGTTCAGTGCCAGGCCCGGTGCCGTGCTGGAGAAAATGATTTCCTCGCGTCGCCGGCGCTGGTCCCAGCTCAACAGTTCACGGCGAATGCCGCCCAGCGGCGCCCTGCCCACCCAGTGTTTCCTGCTGCGCTCGACCGCTCTGAGAAAACGTGCGGCGTTCGGCACTGCTGGCTCGAGCCTGCGGGAATAGACCTGTGCGAGGTTGATCGACACGGCGCACGCCAGCTCGTTTTCCCATTGCCCCTCCAGCACCGCCTGCGCACTGAGGGCCAACGCATCGCCGGTCAATGCCAGCCCTCGGCCGCCCGCCACAGCGCCCTCCCCAGGCGTGCACACCTCATGTCGGCGCCGCAGTGGCAGGCACTGCCACAAGTCGTCGAACAAGGCGCCGTTGATCAGCGCCACCAGGCCACACTGCAAGTGTTCGAAGGATGGGTACTCGTAGTAGTTGCGCCGAGCGCCGGGCAAAAAAATCACGTGCGGCATACCGCTGGGGTCGCCCTGACGATAAATATGCAGCGCACCGAGAATCGGCATCAGTCGAGGGCCGACACCCGGCCACATCAACTCGCACACCTGGACACTGGCCCATTGCTCCCCCGCGCGTTGACGCGCCTCCATCGTCGGTGCGTCGACCAATGCCTGGACCATGGCCATTCCTGCACTCGACAGCTCGTCCAGTTGCCGCGCCAAAAAAGCCTGGTCGGCAAACAGCTGCTTGTGCGACTCAACCCAGTGTTCCTTGCGCGTCTGCCAGCCCCCCGGAGCCAGCGCCTGCCAGTACTGGGCCCATGCCTGGGCGAGCCGCGCAAACAGATTGAGCGCGGCGACCCGCTGCAAGGCCTCCAGCGCGGTGAAAGGCAACTTTTGCGTCGGCTCCCCCTTGAGGCTGACGGCAGTGAAATGATTGAGGTTGATAGACAACGAAGGCAGGACCAGCACTTGCAATGCGCGGTCGGTCAAGGTATCGACTTTTTGTGCGACAGCCGGCGGCTTGGGCTCGGTGAAGAGCAGACTGTCCGGGTCCAGATCAAAGGTTTTACGCAGCACGGCGCGAATGACCCGCAGCACCTTGGGTGCATTCAGGATCAAGCGCGCGCGCGATTTGACCGATTCGCTGCAACGCCAGTCAGCGGCCGCAAGCCGATTGATCAGCACACTGGGGCGGGGAGCGGCGTTAATCCGTTGCGTCAGCCGCTCACGCATCGCGTGCAACGCGTCTTGGTCAGACGTATCCGGGTCTTCGAGATCGGCGATGGGCGTCGGAATCTGATCGTCAGGTGTGGTCACGGCAGTATCTTCGTCGGGGAAAACACCCAGCCTATGCAACGCTCACGCCTATGAGGCGCTAGATAATTGAACGCTGTCGCGCGCAAAAAAAAGCCCGCAGTGTGGGCGGGCGAAAAACCAACGAAGAGCTTTGGGGGTGTGAAGCGAGGTGACGACTCAGCTACCGCGATAGGTGGAGTAGCTGTAAGGCGAAATCAGCAAAGGCACATGGTAATGCTCCTGTTCGGCGCTGATGCCAAACCGGAGTACCACCACATCAAGAAAAGCCGGATCGGGCAGCTGCAAGCCACGCGCGCGGTAGTAAACGCCGGCACTGAACTGCAACTGGTAGACACCGCTGCGGTAATCATCGCCGTGCAGCAACGGTGCGTCGCAGCGGCCATCGCTGTTGGTCACGGTGCTGGCGACCAGCTCCAGCTGCGCGCCCTCGACGCGGTACAGCTCAACCTGGATGGCGCTGCCGGGGCAGCCGTGGGCGGCATCCAGCACGTGTGTGGTCAATCGTCCCATGGGTCGGGTCTCCCTTGAGTGGAATGGAAATGGGCCGCACCTTTGCAGGGCATGAATATCTCGGCAATGAGCTGATTAAGACACTTTTAATGAAAATTGTACACAATAAAAATTAAAAAGTTTTGCACGCCCCTGCTGGCATTGGATCTGGTACTGAAAAGTCAACGAGCCTTGCTTTTAAACGACCTTTTATCCATTTACTGACCAACCGGGCAAGTTTCTTGCAGTGCTAAGCTACGGCAAGCGCCTGGAAAAAATGCCGAAATACAGGCTTACAAAGTGACCATCAAGTTGTATACAATCAGTCCATCGCTGTGACGCCACTGGGTCTTTCGGCCGGCCGCCACACACTTGCTACCACGCACAAGAAGGAAGACTGCAGTGAGCGCTGACTACCCACGCGACCTGATCGGTTACGGCAGTAACCCTCCTCACCCCCACTGGCCGGGCAAGGCACGCATCGCGCTGTCGTTCGTACTGAACTACGAAGAAGGCGGCGAGCGCAACATCCTGCACGGCGACAAAGAGTCCGAAGCCTTCCTCTCGGAAATGGTCTCGGCGCAGCCGCTGCAAGGCGCGCGCAACATGAGCATGGAGTCGCTGTACGAATACGGCAGCCGTGCCGGCGTGTGGCGCATTCTCAAGCTGTTCAAAGCATTCGATATCCCGCTGACCATCTTCGCCGTGGCCATGGCCGCCCAGCGTCACCCGGACGTGATCCGCGCGATGGTCGAGGCCGGTCACGAAATCTGCAGCCACGGCTACCGTTGGATCGACTACCAATATATGGACGAGGCCCAGGAGCGCGAGCACATGCTCGAAGCCATCCGCATCCTCACTGAGCTGACCGGCGAACGCCCGCTGGGCTGGTACACCGGCCGCACCGGGCCGAACACCCGGCGCCTGGTGATGGAGGAAGGCGGCTTCCTCTACGACTGCGACACCTACGACGACGACCTGCCCTACTGGGAGCCCAACAACCCGACCGGCAAGCCGCACCTGGTGATCCCCTACACCCTGGACACCAACGACATGCGCTTCACCCAGGTGCAGGGTTTCAACAAGGGCGACGACTTTTTCGAGTACCTCAAGGACGCGTTCGACGTGCTCTACGCCGAAGGCGCCGAAGCACCGAAGATGCTTTCCATCGGCCTGCATTGCCGCCTGATCGGCCGCCCTGCGCGCCTGGCCTCCTTGAAGCGCTTTATCGAATACGCCAAGGGCCACGAACAGGTGTGGTTCACCCGCCGCGTGGACATCGCCCGCCACTGGCATGACACCCATCCGTACCAGGGAGCCGCCAAGTGACCGCTTTCCAGACCTTGAAACCGTCGAGCCTGAGCCGCGACGAATTCGTCGCAGCCTTTGCCGATATCTACGAACATTCGCCATGGGTGGCCGAAAAGGCCTTCGACCTGGGCCAGGACGCGTCGATAGACCAGATCGAAACCCTGCACCAGCGCATGAGCGACATCCTGTTGAGCGCCGATCACACCAGTCAACTGGCCCTGATCAACGCTCACCCGGACCTGGCCGGCAAAGCCGCCGTCCAGGGCCAACTTACCGAAGCCAGTACCCATGAACAGGCTGGCGCCGGTATTCACCACTGCACGGCCGAAGAGTTTTCTCGCTTCACCGAGCTGAACGAGGCCTACAAGGCCAAGTTCAAGTTTCCCTTCATCATGGCGGTAAAAGGCAGCAACCGGCACCAGATCCTCGCCGCGTTTGAAACGCGCATCCATCACTCGGTCGAGGCCGAGTTCAAATGCGCACTGGCCGAGATCAACAAGATCGCGTTGTTCCGATTACTGACTCTTTAAGCAGACCTCGCCCGAGCGCTCATGACGCCCAGGGCCTGGCGAGCATCCCAAGCCACTCTATTTAAGGCAGACAAGAAGAATGAAAGCTTACGCCGTACCTTTCGAGAAGTTCGTCAACCTGGCCGACGCCCGTCTGGGCACCAAGATCATCTCGGTGACCGATGACTGGTTCGCTGACGCCAACCGCCTGTTCCAGCCGACCCCGGCCGTGTGGAAGGAGGGCGTTTTCGATGACAACGGCAAGTGGATGGACGGCTGGGAGTCGCGCCGCAAGCGCTTCGAAGGCTATGACAGCGCAGTCATCCGCCTGGGCGTACCGGGCTCGATCAAAGGCGTGGACATCGACACTTCATTCTTCACCGGCAACTACCCGCCGTCTGCCTCGCTGGAAGCCTGCTTCCTGGCCTCGGGCGAGCCTGACGAAAACACCCAGTGGGTGGAAGTGCTGTCGGCCGTCGAGCTGCAAGGCAACAGCCACCACTACCACGAGATCAACCACGACCAGGCTTTCAGCCACCTGCGCTTCAACATCTACCCGGATGGCGGCGTGGCGCGTCTGCGTGTGTACGGCGTGCCGTTCCGCGACTGGTCCTCGGTGGGCGACAACGAACAGGTCGACCTGGCTGCCGCGCTGAACGGCGGCCGTGCCCTGGCGTGTTCCGATGAACACTTCGGCCGCATGAGCAATATCCTCAACCCGGGCCGTGGCATCAACATGGGCGACGGCTGGGAAACCGCACGCCGTCGTACGCCAGGCAATGACTGGGTGATCGTCGCACTGGGCCACCCAGGCGAGATCGAAAAGATCATCGTCGACACCCTGCACTTCAAGGGCAACTACCCGGACACCTGCTCGATCCAGGGCGCGTTCGTCAAGGGCGGCACCGACAGCCAGATCGAAACCCAATCGCTGTTCTGGCGCGAACTGCTGCCGGCGCAGAAACTGGAAATGCACGCCGAACACACCTTCGCCGAGCAGATCAAGGCGCTGGGCCCGATTACCCACATCCGTCTGAACGTGTTCCCGGATGGGGGCGTGAGCCGCCTGCGCGTTCTCGGCAAGGTCGCGAAACAAGGGTGAGCCCAATCGCGGGCAAGCCCGGCTCCCACAGGG
>NZ_JBAWDE010000272.1:0-27148 GCF_049590575.1 Pseudomonas sp. | reverse complement strand
GGCCAGTACGGCGCACAGCAAGGCGGCGGCCACGGCCAGGGCTGGGCGCCATGCCGACGGTTTGCGCTGGGGCAGCGCTACGGGTTTGTTCAATTGCTGCAACTGCGCCAGGTCGGCCCACAGTTGTTCGAATTCGGCATAGGCGCGTGCATGGGCAGGCTCCGCTTGCCAGGCCGCAAAGGCCTTGCGGTCGGCGCGCGCAGCGTTGTCGCGGTTGCGGGCAAACCAGCTGGCGGCCTGGGCATCGATGGAGTCACTCGCTTCGATGTCCAGGGCGTCGATGTCGCTCAGGCGGTTCATTCTGGCTGCTCCGTGCCGTGGTCGTGTTGAAGGCGTCGCTTGCAATGCAGCAGGGCCAAGGCAATGTGCTTTTCCACCATGCTGGTCGAAATGCCCATGCGCTCGGCAATCTGCGCCTGGCTCAGGCCTTCGAAGCGGTGCAGCATAAGGGCTTCTCGTCGGCGCGGCGAGAGTTCAGCGAGGACTTCTTTCAACTGTTCCAGGCGTTGCATGCGAAGCGCGGCGGCCATGGGTTCGTTTTGCTCGTCGGTGATCGCGTCGACGTCCATGTCGGCCTGATCCGGGTGGACGGTATGCCGTACCTTTTGTCTGCGCCAGTGATCACGCAGCAGGTTGCGCGCCATCTGGAACAGAAACGCCCGTGGCTGCTCGACCTTGGCCTGGTCGCGGTAGCCCAGCCACTGGGTAAAGACATCCTGAGCCATGTCCGCGGCATCGTTGGCGTTGTCCGTGCGTTTGCGCAGGAAATACAGAATATCTGCATAAAACCCGCGAAAGGCATCGGCCGACAACGGGTCGGGCTTGGGACGAGGCATGGATATCCTTCTTAAAGAAGCACGACATAGAAAAGTCGTGAATGATATCGAGAATTATTGTCATTTGTCTCCGGGTAAATGCATATCACACCGCCACGCTGGAAATACGCAGCACATAGCCTTTAATCCTACGAGCTACAGAGCGAGGTCCTACTCACAGGGAGAGCGACATGGCTGGATGGTATGAGTTGAATAAGAGCAGCAACGGGCAGTTCTTTTTTGTGCTGAAGGCGGCGAACGCTGAGACTGTTTTGACCAGCGAGCTTTACACCACCCGCAGCGCAGTTGAAGCCGGCATTGCCTCTGCACAAACTAACAGCCCGCATGACGAGCGCTATGAGAAAAAGGTGGCCAGCAATGGTCAGTCGTACTTCAACCTCAAGGCCGCCAATCACCAGGTGATCGGCAGCAGCGAGCAGTATTCCTCGACAGCGGCACGTGATAATGGCATTGCCAGTGCAAAGACCAACGGCTCGAGCACTGTCGTCAAGGACAAGACCTGACGATGCGGTAGAAAAAACGCCCCGGTTGGTAGGAATCGGGGCGTGTTTGTTCAAGCAATCAGCGTTCTACCGGCACCGACAGGGCTGAACTGCCCAGGGGATGCGTGCGCGCGGCAAAGAACCGGAGTTCTACTCCAGACCCATCGAACAACGCCGAATACCGGCGCTTCTGCTGGCGGATAAACCCGTCGCTGCGGCCCGATACCGAGATCGCCAGGGACGTAAGTCGGGCTTGGCGAATCGCATCCACCAAGTGTTTATCCTGGGCCCCCAGGTCATGGCCGAAGATGCACAGCGCGCCTTCATGATTCAGCAATTGCTCATAGCAGAACGACAGGTAATCCGAGCTGCGGATGGTCTTGAGCTTCTCTTCCACTTTGCCTTCGCTGACAAACAGCGGCACATCGTCCAGGGTCTTGATCGTGTTGTTGATCGCAAAACTGCTTAGCAAGGTGCTGTCGGTGGTCGGCAATTTGCGCGCGGTGCCGTCCAGGTTGCGCACCAGGTGCAGGCCGCCGTGCAGGTAGAGGATGCGCGTGGCGTCGGTGCGTGTGTCGCGCAGGTCGAAGCTGGCATCGGCGCTGCGGAACAGGTCGTCGATGCCGGGAGTGTGCAGGATCGCCCAGTAATTCAGCAGGTCGTAATTGGTGGTGAAGACGCTGGCGTAATTGCCCAACTCCGCGTTGATCGTCGCCAACGTTGACGGCTGCACCAGGCGCCACGGGATGTGCACCGCGTGGATGGTATTGATCAGCGCTTCCTTGATCGCGTAGTAGCGATTGCGCGGCGCCGCCGAGCTGACCGCCAGGGCCTTGTTGACGCGGCTGGTGGTCTTCAGTGCGCCCAAGGCCTGCTCGAAACTGCGGGTCTGCAGGGCGTCGAACACACTGAGTTCGGAGGGACTAAGGGGTTTTTCTTCGACGGTGCGTGCGTTTTCGAACAGAGAGTCGTAGGCAAAGTCTTCCCAAATCGCCCGGCTCGCGCCGTTGCCGATCAGAATCCCACTGAACGCGGTGCTGCTGCGCAGCGCGCTCCAGTCTTCAAGGTGGGCGTCAATATCCTGGAAATCCTTCATTGCGGCGGGTCTACTCGAAATCGGCTGGACGGTGACTTTATCACGAGCGGGCGTTGATCCTGGTCAAGATGCCGTAGGCGAGTGGAGTCGATGCTGTAGGCATAAACGCCATCCGAGGATTCGCCATGACCAGCACCTTCTTCATTCCCGCCGTCAACATCATGGGCACCGACTGCCTCGACGAAGCCATGGTCGCCATCCGTAACTACGGATTTCGCAAGGCGCTGATCGTCACCGACGCAGGCCTGGCCAAGGCCGGCGTGGCCAGCATGATCGCCGAGAAGCTGGCGCTGCAGGATATCGACTCGGTGATCTACGATGGCGCCAAGCCCAACCCCAATGTGGAAAACGTCGAGAAGGGCCTGGCGTTGCTGCAACACAGCGCCTGCGATTTTGTGGTGTCCCTGGGCGGCGGCTCGCCCCATGACTGCGCCAAGGGCATCGCGCTGTGCGCCACCAACGGCGGGCATATCGGCGACTACGAAGGCGTCGACCAATCGAGCAAACCGCAACTGCCCCTGGTGGCCATCAACACCACTGCCGGCACTGCCAGCGAGATGACCCGGTTCTGCATCATCACCGACGAAACCCGCCACGTGAAAATGGCCATTGTCGACCGCAACGTCACGCCGCTGCTGTCGGTCAACGACCCGTCGCTGATGGTCGGCATGCCCAAGGGCCTGACCGCCGCCACCGGCATGGACGCCTTGACCCACGCCATCGAAGCCTACGTGTCGACCGCCGCCAACCCGATTACCGATGCCTGCGCGATCAAGGCCATCGAACTGATCAGCGCCAACCTGCGCCTGGCCGTGCGCGATGGCAGCGACAAGGCTGCGCGCGAGAACATGGCGTACGCGCAGTTCCTCGCCGGGATGGCCTTCAACAATGCATCCCTGGGTTTCGTGCACGCCATGGCCCACCAGCTCGGCGGTTTGTATGACCTGCCCCATGGCGTGTGCAACGCAGTGCTGCTGCCTCACGTGCAAAGTTTCAATGCCAGCGTCAGCGCCAAACGCTTGAGCGACGTCGCACACGCCCTCGGCGCGGACATCAACGGCATCACGGCGGAAGAGGGCGCCCAGGCGGCCATTGCGGCGATCCGCACGTTGGCCCACGACGTTGAAATCCCCGCCGGCCTGCGCGAACTGGGCGCCAAGTTGCAGGATATTCCGCTGCTGGCAACCAACGCACTGAAAGATGCCTGCGGGCTGACCAACCCACGGCGCGCGGACCAGCGGCAGATTGAGGAGATCTTTCGCAACGCGTTCTAAAAGGGGCAGTCGCAAGCTGCAAGCGGTAAGCTACAAGCCAAAGCGCAATCAACTTGACCATGAAGCTTGCGGCTTGCCGCTGAGGTCCCCTTATGAGAGTTCTGTTATTCGGTGCCACCGGCATGGTCGGCCAGGGCGTCCTGCGCGAGTGCCTGTTGGCCGCGGATGTTCAGGAGGTGGTGGCCGTTGGCCGCACGCCCCTGACCCAGGAGCACGGCAAGTTGCACCAGGTGTTGCACAGCGACATGCTGGATTTCCAACCGCTGGAAAACCTGCTGCAAGGTTTCGACGCGTGTTTCTTCTGCCTCGGCGTTTCGTCGGCAGGCATGAACGAAACCCGGTACACCCACCTCACCTATGACTTGACCCTCGTGGCCGCCAGCACCCTGGCGCGGCTCAACCCGCAGATGACCTTTATCTATGTGTCCGGCGCCGGTACGGACAGTTCCGAGGCGGGCAAGTCGATGTGGGCGCGGGTCAAGGGCAAGACCGAGAATGCCTTGCTGCGCCTGCCGTTCAAGGCGGTGTACCTGTTTCGCCCTGGGGTGATCCAGCCCTTGCATGGGGTGCGTTCGAAGACGCCGTTGTATCAATCTTTCTATTCTGTGCTTGGGCCGTTGCTGTCGTTGGTGCGCCGGGTCAAGCCGGGCTGGGTGGTAAGCACCGAAACCGTTGGCCGGGCGATGCTGGCGGCGGTGCGGCATGGCGCGCCGCAAGCGGTGGTGGAGCAGGCCGAGATCAATCGCTTGGCGACCGAGCGCGCCTGATGCTGCACAAAAGCCTGGTGCGGCGCCTGGACCTGATCACTTTGCAACTGTTTGTCGCCGTGTTTGAAGAGGGCACCCTGACCCGCGCGGCAGCCCGCGAAGCCATCGCCGTGTCGGCGGCCAGCAAGCGCCTGATGGAGCTGGAGCAGGTGTTGGGTGTGAGCCTGTTCGTGCGCCGCGCCAAGGGCATGGACCTGACCGCCGCCGGTGAAACCCTGCTGCACCATGCCCGGCAGATGCTGTTCAACGTGGAAAAAATGGGCCTGGAACTCGGCGAACACAGCCATGGCGTGCGCGGGTATGTACGGATGCTGGCCAATCTCTCGGCGATCATTCAGTTCCTTCCGGAAGATCTGCGGGATTTTTCCGCGTTGCATCCCGAAGTCAAAACCGACCTCGAAGAACGCCCCAGCAATGGAGTGGTGCAAGGCGTGTTGGATGGGGTCGCGGACCTGGGGATCTGCTCCAGTGACACTGACACCAAAGGCCTGCCCAGCGTGGTCTATCGTCAGGACAAACTGGTGGTGCTGATGCCGCTGGATCACCCGCTGGCGGTGCGCGAATCCCTGGCTTTCGCCGAAACCCTGGGCAGCGACTACGTCGGCCTGCACGCCGCCAGTTCGATCAATATGCGCACCCACGCCGCCGCACGCGAGGCGGGCAAGGTGCTGCGCCTGCGCATTCATGTGCCGGGCTTTGATGCGATGTGCCGGATGGTCCAGGCCAACATGGGCATCGGCATCCTGCCGCAAAAGGCCTATGAGCTGTTTGGCCGCGCCCTGGGTTTGCACGCGGTGCCGCTGACGGATGCCTGGTCCGATCGCAGCCTGATCCTGGTGGTACGTGACGTTGCGCAGCTGTCGCCGGTAAGCCGGTTGTTGTTCGATGCCTTGAGCGTTCGCGTTTAGCGAACGCTGGTTGCCAACTGACGGTTGGATTTTCCCTGGCGCTGTCCTCTAGCCTTGGCCGCACATCCAAGAATAAGAGGTACACCCCATGACGGCTCCCCTGAGCGGTATCAAGGTGATCGAAATCGGCACCCTGATTGCTGCGCCGTTCGCCGCCCGGCTGATGGGTGAATTCGGCGCCGAGGTGATCAAGATCGAGGCGATGGGCCAGGGCGATCCGCTTCGCAAATGGCGAAAGCTGCACGAAGGCACGTCGCTGTGGTGGTACCTGCAATCGCGCAACAAGAAGTCCCTGGCCCTGGACCTCAAGTCCGCCGAGGGCCTGCGCCTGATCAAACAACTGCTCGGCGATGCCGACGTGCTGATCGAAAACCTGCGCCCCGGCGGCCTGGAAAAACTTGGCCTGGGCTGGGACGTGCTGCACGCCCTCAACCCCAAGCTGACCCTGGTGCGCATTTCCGGCTACGGCCAGACCGGCCCTTACCGCGACCGTCCAGGTTTCGGCGCAATCGGCGAGGCGATGGGCGGCATTCGCTACACCACCGGCAACCCGGATTCGCCACCGGCGCGGGTCGGCGTGAGCCTCGGCGATTCGCTGGCCTCACTGCATGGCGTGATCGGCGCGCTGATGTCGTTGCTGCGGGTCAAGACCGGGCAGGGCGACGGGCAGATTGTCGACGTGTCGCTGGCTGAAAGCGTGTTCAACCTGATGGAAAGCCTGGTGCCCGAATACGACATGCTCGGCCACGTGCGTGAACGCAGCGGCGGCGCCTTGCCGGGTATTGCGCCGTCCAACACCTACCTGACTGCCGACGGCGCCTACGTGGTGATCGCCGGTAACAGCGACCCGATCTACAAGCGCCTGATGACCAGCATCGGTCGCTCGGACCTGGCCGAAGCACCTGAATTCGCCCACAACGATGGCCGCGCGGCAAAGAGTGGTTTGCTGGACGCCGCGATCACCCACTGGACCAGCAGCCTGCCCATCGACCAGGTGCTCAGCGCCCTGGAAGCCGCCGAAGTGCCAGCCGGGCGCATCTATTCGGTGGCCGATATCGTCGGCGACCCGCACTATCAGGCACGCGATATGTTGCTGAATGCCGAGTTGCCCGGCGGCGTGTCGGTGAAGATGCCCGGCATCGTGCCGAAACTGTCCGAAACCCCCGGTGGTGTGAACTGGCAGGGCCCAACGCTCGGCCAGCACACCGATGACATCCTCGGCAGCCTGGGACTCACCGGTGCCGATATCCAACGCCTTAAAACCTCGGGAGTGGTGCAATGATCACTGATTATTCCGATGCGCTGATCGTGCAGGAAGTGTCCCCGCGCGACGGCCTGCAAATCGAGCCGACCTGGGTCGAAACGGCTGACAAGATCGCCCTGATCGACCAGCTTTCATTGGCCGGTTTTTCGCGCATCGAAGCCGGTTCATTTGTCTCGCCCAAAGCCATCCCGGCATTGCGTGATGGCGAGCAGGTGTTCCAGGGCATTCAACGCGCACCCGGTGTGATCTACGTGGCGTTGATCCCCAACCTCAAGGGCGCCCAGCGCGCCATCGACTCGCGTGCGGATGAACTGAATCTGGTGATGTCTGCCAGCCAGACCCACAACCTGGCGAATATGCGCATGCGCTGCGAGGCGTCGTTGGCAGCGTTTGGTGACATTGTGCGGTTTGCTGCCGAGTACCCCGTACGCCTCAACGGCAGCATCGCCACCACCTTTGGCTGCCCGTTCGAAGGCAAGATCGACGAAGATCGCGTGCTGCAGATTGTCGACGCGTATCTGGCGCTGGGCATCCACGGCATCAGCCTGGCTGACACCACCGGCATGGCCAACCCGCGTCAGGTCGAACGCCTGGTCAAGCGCGTGTTGCAGCGGGTGCCCGCCGGCGACCTGACGTTGCATTTTCACAACACCCGCGGCCTGGGATTGTGCAACGTGCTGGCCGCCTACGAAGCCGGCGCCCGACGTTTTGACGCGGCGCTCGGCGGCCTGGGCGGCTGCCCGTTTGCACCGGGCGCGTCGGGCAATATCTGCACCGAAGATTTGGTCAACCTGTGTGAAGAGGTCGGGATTCACACCGGTATCGACCTGGCGCACCTGCTGGAAATATCCCGCCGCTTACCGGCGTTACTCGGCCACGAGTTGCCCGGCCAAGTGGCCAAGGCCGGACGCAACTGCGATTTGCATCCGCCACCGGCGTACATCGCCACGTTGTAACGCCGCACCAGACAACAAAAACAATCGGGCGCCTGTGAGCAGTCCGCTGGAGAGAAACCCATGAGCACTAATACGTTGGAGGCCGGCGCGCGCCCGGCCGCTGAAATCGATGCCGAAAAAGCCCTGGTCAGTAAGGTCGCCTGGCGCCTGATGCCGCTAATCATGGTGTGTTACTTGTTCGCATTTTTTGACCGCATCAACATCAGCTTTGCCAAATTCCAACTGCAAGCCGACCTGAGCCTGAGCGACACCGCCTACGGCCTGGGCGCCGGGTTGTTTGTGGTGGGCTACGTGATCTTTGAAGTGCCGAGCAACATGATGCTGTACAAGGTCGGCGCCCGGCGCTGGATCGCGCGGATCATGATGTCGTGGGGCCTGGCCACGGCGGCCATGGTGTTTGTCACGGCGGAATGGCAGTTCTATGGCCTGCGTTTCATCATCGGCGCGATGGAGGCGGGCTTTGCGCCCGGCGTGCTGTATTACCTGACACTGTGGTTTCCGCAGCATTTCCGCGGGCGTATTACTTCGATGCTGTTCCTGGCGTCCGCGTTCGCCGGTCTGGTTGGCGCACCGTTCTCCGGCTTGGTGCTGGAGCACCTCGACGGCGTGTTGCAGATGCGCGGTTGGCACTGGTTGTTCCTGCTCGGCGGTTTGCCCTGTATTGGCCTGGGTTTCCTGGTGCTGACCTTGCTCAAGGACCGTATCGAAGACGCGCACTGGCTGACGTCGGCGGAGAAGGCCTTGTTGTCGAGCCGTATCGCCAAGCATGAGCCGAACCAGCACGGCGGTTCGTTGCTGTCGGCCATCCGCATTCCAGGCTTCCTGATGCTTGGTTTCATCTACTTCCTGATCCAGGTGGCGTCCTACGGCCTGAACTTCTGGGCACCGCAATTGATCCGCAGCGCCGGCACCCAGAGCCCGGTGCTGATCGGCTTGCTCACCGCCATCCCGTATGTGTGCGGCGCGATCAGCATGGTGGTGATCGGGCGGCTGTCGGATGCCACCGGTGAGCGTCGCAGGTTTGTCTGCGGCCTGGTGGTGCTGGGCGCGGTGGGCTTCTTCTGTGCCGGGATTTTCGCCGACCACACCACCTTTCTGATCATCGCCCTGGGCATGTTGGGCGCCGGCATCATTGCTTCGATCCCGACCTTCTGGACGCTGCCGCCCAAGCTGCTGGCCGGTGCGGGTGCCGGTGCCGCGGGCGGGATTGCGGTGATCAATACCCTCGGGCAGTTCGGCGGGATCGTCAGCCCAGTGATGGTCGGGCGGATCAAGGACCTGACCGGCAGCACCACCCCGGCACTCTATGTGATCGGCGTGTGCGCGCTGCTGGCGGCGGCATTGCTGCTGTGGGGCCTGCCGCAAAAGCTGCGCACGCTCGACAAAGGCTGATCAGCTCGCGCTGGCCATTGCCGGCGTTGGCGCGGCGCTGAACTGAATCAACGCCACCCCGCCGATCAACAACAACGCCCCCAGCACCCGGGGCGTTGTCAGTTGGCGCTCTACCAGGCCGAACAGGCCGAAGTGATCGAGCAGCAGCGAGGCGAGAATTTGCCCGGCCATGGCCAGCGCGATAAACCCCGACGCGCCGAGCTTTGGCAGCAGCACCAACGCCAACGAGATAAAGCACACGCCAAACGCGCCACCGGCCCACATCCACAGCGGCGCCTTGGCGATAAACGTCAGGCTCGGCAGCGGCAAGCGCAGTGCCAGAATCACCGGCAGCAACACAATGATGCTCACCAACAGTGACGCCAGTGTGGCCCATAAAGGATGGCCAAGCCCGCGCCCGAGGTTGGCATTGATCGCACTCTGAAACGGCACCACCGCGCCGGCGATCACGGCCAATACCAGCAATCCCACCCAATGCAAGGTTGTCATCTTCAATCTCCCAGAGGTTTTGCTGGACTCTAAGTTATTCGTCGCGCAGATTTAAATTCCGAATTCTTATGCCGAGCATGCAGCTGATGAATGATCTGCGCCGCATCGATCTCAACCTGCTGGTGATTCTTGACGCTTTGCTCAGCGAGCAACACGTCACCCGCGCCGCCGAGCGTTTGCACCTGAGTCAGCCAGCTGTCAGCCATGCGCTGGCACGCTTGCGCGACCTGCTGGGCGACCCCTTGCTGGTGCGGCAAGGCGGCGCATTGGTGCCGACCGCCCGCGCCCTGGAGTTGGCGACTCCGCTGGCGGAAGCCCTGGCCCAGGTGCAGGCGCTGCTGGCGCCGAATCGATTTGACCCGGCATCGGCCAAACGCCGATTTCGCGTGGCGATGTCGGACTACAGTGCGGCGATTTTCCTGCCGGGATTGGTACGCGTCCTACGCCATGCAGCGCCAGCCATCGACCTGCAGATTATCCAGGCCAGCCGCGAAGGCATGGTCGACGGCGTGCTCAATGGCGATATCGACCTCGCTGCCGGGGTGTTCCCCGACATGCCCGCCGAACTGCGCACCACGCCTTTGTTCGAGGAGCATTACACCTGCGTGGTGGACCGCAACAGCCTGCCGGAAGAGGGCACTCTGGACCTGCCCACTTACTTGTCGCGGCCCCATGTGCTGCTGGAAATGCGCGGCAGCGGCACCCCGGAAATCGAACGCGCGCTGACGGCGATCCGTGAGCGTCGGCACGTGGCGATCAGCCTGCCGCACTGGGGCGTGGCGCCGCAGTTGATCCAGGGCACCGATCTGATCCTGACGGTGTCCTCGCGCGGGTTACTGAACATTGATCAGCAACACTTACTGACGGTGCCGCCGCCGTTTCATATCCCCTCGTTTGCCTTTGAGCTGGCATGGCACGCGCGGCGCGGTGGGGATTCGGGGTTGCAGTGGTTGATTGCGCAGGTGCAGGGCGTTTTGAATTAGCCACGATTGCACTCGCCGGCAGAACGTGCAGAATCCATCCACCTAACCGCCTGTCGGAGTTGCGCCCATGACCCCATCCTTGCTGCTTGCCGTACTCGCTTCCGGTTTTATCTACGGCATTACGCCAGGTCCTGGGGTGCTGGCCGTATTTGGCATCGGCGCCGCCCGCGGCCGTCGCGCCGGGGCGGGTTTTTTGTGCGGGCATTTGCTCGGCGATGTGCTGTGGTGCAGCACGGCGTTGATTGCGATTGTGGGCGCGCGGGAAGTCGGCAGCAGCGCATTTGATGTGCTGGGCGTGCTCAGTGGCCTGTATCTGTTCTGGCTCGGCTGGCGCGCCATCCGCACCCAGCGCCGCAGCAGCGACACGCCCCAGGGCGCCGCGCGGCATCCGTTCTGGCACGGCATCCTATTCGGCCTGACCAACCCCAAGGCTTACCCGGTGGCCGTGGCGACCTTCACCGCGTTGCTGTCCAGCCGTGCCGAGTTGCTGACCTGGGCGATGCTGCCTTCGTTGATCTTCCTCAGCTTCATCGGTGGGCTGCTGGCCTATGCCATCCTGATCGGCGTGGTGGGGGCACAGCGAGTGCGCACGGTGTATCAGCGCCATGAAGTCCTGATCACCAAGCTCTGCGGAGTGATGTTCATCGGCTTCGCCATCAATGCTCTGGCGCACGCCCTGCCGGGTCTTTTCGGCACTAAACCCGCCTGAGACGGCCACGACCGTTCGTCGCACTGGCGAGTTTTTTCTAAACCTTTGCTGCACATGAAATTCGAATTCAGGGCGGGGTGTATTCCCCCGCACCTATTTTTGCCCTGGAGGAACCCATCATGAGCCGCATGGCTATCCGGTTACGCACCGCCAGTTTCGCGATGCTGCTGGGCCTCGGCGCCAGCAATGCTTTCGCCCAGTCGCCCGCTGAATTCATCGAGCAGGCGTCGGCCAAAGGCATGGCCGATATCGAAACCAGCCGCATGGCCCACGCCAAAACCTCGTCCCAGGAAATCAAGGACTACACCATCGAGGTGATCAACGAGCGCACGCTGGCCAACCAGCACCTGGCGGCCATCGCCAAGAAGCTTGACCTGCCCGTGGCCCCGCGCGAGAAAATCGTCGACAAGGCCGAAACGCTGATGCCCGAACTCAAGGACGGCGACTCTTTCGACGCCGCCTACACCGCGCAGCAGGTCAAGGAAAACGAAGACGCCATCGCCCTGTTCAGAAAGGAAGGCGCCGCGTCGGATGTGCCGGAAATAAAAGCGCTGGTGGATGAGACGCTGCCCAAGTTGGAAGAGCGTCTGCAGAAAGCCCGCGCGCTGGCCTCGACCTACGGTAAAGGTCATCAAGGCGAAGGTTAAGCCTGGTGCCTGATACGGAAAACGGCGGTTGGAGTTCATCCAACCGCCGTTTTTTCAGGCGTGGTTCAAGTCGGTTTTGTTCGGCTTTGCGTCGTCGACCGCTTCACCGCAGCTGCTGTTGAGGCTGACACTGCCGGTGGCGCCGATACTGCGGTATTCATTGCGCAGTTTTTCCAACTCCTTGCGGTCCAGGCCGTCCAGGCTCAGCACAGCATTCTGCGCATCCTTGGACACGCGCAGCAGTTCATCGATCTTGATGTGCAGGATGTCGTTGTCGCGGTTTTGCGTGTTCTGGATCAGGAACACCATCAGGAAAGTGATGATGGTGGTCGAGGTGTTGATAATCAGCTGCCAGGTGTCGTTGTAGTGGAAGTAAGGCCCGCTCAGGCTCCACAGGAAAATCAACGCAACGGCCGCGTAGAACGTCCGGGCACTGCCTGCCCAGCGGGACAGGGATTGGGAGACTGCAGAGAATTTCATGACCGTTTTCCTTGATGGATGGGTGATGAAATGATTGACCGCAACGCCGCTCTGAAATTTCTTTTTACAATTGTCTGCCTGGACAAAGTTGTACGTTTTTGTCGCGAGGGCCCTAGAACGCCAGTTCAGCCTGCCCGGTGCCTTCCAGCGCAAGTAGATACTGCTTAGCCTCAAGCCCTCCGGCAAACCCAGTCAGCCCGCCTGACGCGCCAATGACGCGATGGCACGGCGCAATGATCGAAATGGGGTTACGCCCATTGGCCGCGCCCACGGCACGCACGGCTTTCGGATTGCCGATCTGCTGGGCGATCTGGCTGTAGCTGCGGGTTTCGCCGAAGGGGATGGTCAGCAGCGCCTGCCAGACTTGCTTCTGAAATTCGGTGCCGGCGAAGTCCAGTTCCAGGTCGAATCGATCGCGAGTGCCGGCGAAATATTCCGTCAACTGGCGCTTGGTTTCCAGCAGCACGGGGCTGTCATTGGCTTCGTGCAAGGCGCCCAGGCGCACGCGGTTGGCGCGCTCGCACTCCCACAGAATGGCACTGAGCTTACCGTCGCGCCCCACCAGGGTAAGGACGCCGACGGGGGAGGGCATGAGGGTGTATTCGTAGGCCATCATCGGGCTCCTGGGTGGGCAGTGGTTCAATCTAGCGCAGCCCGCGCCACTGAAAACTTCGTTTCTTGCGGTTGAATTCAGGTCGATCAGTGTTCTTGCTGCAGCACTTTGAGTGCCGCTGACGCGAGGAACCCCGAACGGCTTTTTTCCTCGGGGTGGTGCAGCACATATTCATCGATGCGGTTGAGCAAATAGCCCGGCAAGGTGATGTTGAGCTTTTGTGCCTTGCCCAGGTACTTGGTGACGTCAATGTCCACCACCGCCCAGGTGCAGCCGGCGTACTGTGGGTTGGCTGCATGCACGGTCACCTTCTGGGCGCTGGGGATCGGTGCACCGTCTTCCGCGAGAATCTCGAAGTGTCCTTCAATAGCTTCACGGGCCATGGCCATGGCGTCATCCAGGTCGTCGCCTGCCGAGAAGCAACCGGGAATATCCGGCACTTCCACGCCCCAGGCATGGTCTTGGTCACCGGTTGAAATTGCGATGGGATACAGCATGTCTGTTGTCCTCCAGGGACGGCTTAACTCAGCAGAGCTTGTTTGAGAATGCTCTTGGCGGTCTTGTCCAGCAGGTCCTTCTTTGGATGAGGAATCGTTACCAGCCCGGGTTTTGTCGGGTGCTTGAAGTGATGATGACTGCCCCTGACGCGCACCAGATACCAACCATCGGCAACGATATGTCCTATCAAATATCGGCTATCCACAGCACCTCCTTGTGGTGTGTGTTGGTGGTGACTATAACCACTGAAAATAAATTATCAACACTCTACCTACCAACGGTCGACGACCGGTATTTGGGCAGGCGGTATCTGGAGTGTATGACCGCGCAGGAACGGTGCCTGGAAGAGGTGTTGCGGGGTTTTTCGAATGCGTCAGCGCGTGTGCAGGATCTCTGCAATCACGGCGAGGAACGCGTCAACCAACCTACTGTGTCGGTGGGCGGGGGTCAGCACCAGCAACTGCGCACACGCATCCACTTCCACCAGCGGTTTGTACGTGACGCCCTTGTTCATCAAGCTTTGGGTGCACGCCGGCACCAGCGCCGCGCCTTGCCCGGCGGCCACCAACGCAATGATCGAGGTGATCTGCCGCCCGGTCGGCCCGGCCCGCAGAGGTACGCCGTGGTGGCGGTAAAGCTGCTCGATGGACTGGTTCAGGCCCGAGCCATAGTCGGCTGGAAACAGGATCAACGGGTACGCGCTGAGCTGTGCCAGGCTGACGTCCGCCTGGCGCGCCAGCGGGCTGTCACTGGACACCGCGGCCACCAGGCGCTCCTCACCCAACGACGATGCCTGCACCTCGCTGTTGTGCGGCAGCAGCCGGCTCAGGCCGATATCCAGTCGCCCATTCGCCACCTGCGCGCCGAGGCTGCCGGAGGCGCATTCCACCAGGGTCAGCTGTACATCGGGAAAACGCTGGGCGAAGGCCTGGATGGCCTGGCTGAACAGGTCCGACAGGGCGATCGAGCTGACGTAACCCAACGCCAGTTGCCCGGCTGTGCCCGCAGCCAATTTGCCGGCGATCACTTGGGCCAGCTCCACCTGTTCCAATACGCCACGGGCATACGGCAGAAACGCGCGCCCCTGGGCGGTGAGGGAGACGGTGCGGCTGGTGCGATCAAACAGCTTGAAACCCAATTCGGCTTCCAGCGCTGAAATCTGCCGGGTCAGAGGTGGCTGTGCCAGATGCAGGCGTAGTGCCGCGCGGCCGAAGTGCAGTTCTTCAGCGACTGTCAGAAAGTAACGCAGCTTGCGTAGGTCGAGCATTCTGATCCTTGGGTATTGATCGGTCGGAAATCGGTATTGGTCACGATCATGCCGCTCATTCTATAAAGGCGTAACAAAATAAAACGCAACAAACCAACGAGAGGTTGCATGAGACCGCGTCTGCACTGTGCCCGCCTTGCCCTGTTCCTGTGTGGGTGTGCGGCGTTTCTTAATCTGTATGCAACCCAGAGCATCCTGCAGACCTTCGCCGCGCAATTTCATATCAGTGCCAGGGAAGCAGGCTGGAGCATCACCGTGACGACCCTGGCTGTGGCGATCACCGCGCCCTTTGTGAGCCGCCTGACCGGGCGTTTCGATCAGCGCACGGTGATCACCAGTGCGGCGTTGCTGCTGGCGTTCCCGGCGCTGATGGCGGCCTATGCCGATAGCTTCGCCGAGGTGCTGGTGTGGCGGTTTGCAGAGGGCATGTTGATTCCGGTGGTGTTCGCCACGAGCGTGGCTTACATCGGCGAGCGCTGGCGCGACGGCTCGGTTACCGAGGTGACCAGCCTGTATGTCGCGGGCACCGTGTTGGGTGGTTTTGCCGGGCGCTTTGTGACTGGGGTAATGACCGAATACGTGGGCTGGCGCGAGGCCTTTGAGTTACTGGCGGTGTTGAGCTTGATGGTCGGCGGGTTTATCCAGTTTCTATTGCCGGCCAATCGACCGCGCACAGCGCAGGTCAAAGGGCCTTCGTCTGGTGTTTTTCGCGCACCTTTGTTGGCGGCCTATGCCGTAGGTTTCTGCGTATTGTTTTCCCAGGTTGCGGCGTTTACCTACGCAGGGTTGTATCTCGGCCTACCGCCTTTCAGTCTAGGGCCAGCGGCTTTGGGGACGCTGTACACGGTGTTCTTGCTGGCGTTGATCGTGATCCCCATCGCGGGTCGCCTCAGCAGGGCGCGGCCCCATGTCGAATTGCTGACTGTCGCCGCGGTGCTCGGCGTAAGTGGCGCGGCCCTGACCCTGGCGCCCAGCCTTTGGTGCATCGTGGCGGGCCTGGCGCTCAGCTCTACTGGCGTGTTTCTCGCCCAGGCCGCCGCCAATGCCTTTACGGCCTCAACCGCCGGCGATAACAAGGCGGGTGCCGTTGGGGTTTATCTCACCTGCTACTACCTGGGGGGCAGTTGCGGGGCCATCGTCCCGGCGCTGATCTGGGAGCGATGGGGTTGGCCGGGTTGCGTGACGCTGATTATCGGTTTTCAACTGTTGACCCTGCTGATCGCCCTGACCGGCTGGAAGCCCCCTAAACCTGAGCGGGTTCCTACGCCATGAACGACACCGTCGCTGTGCCCGCGTCTGAAATACCTACACGCCGTCGCGCCCTTTTCGCCGGCTGCGGCGCCCATGCGGTGCACGATGTGCTTACCGATGTCATCTATGTTCTGCTGCCTGTCTGGCAGGCTCAGTTCGCGTTGTCCTACGCTCAGATCGGCCTTTTACGCGGCGCTTATTCCGGGATGATGGCGGTATTTCAGTTGATGGCCAGCCGCGTCGCCAAACGCTGGGGCGGCGTACCGATGCTGGTGGGCGTGCCGGTGGCCGTGATGCTGCTGGCGGGGATGTTATTGCTGACATTGCCGTTGGCGTGGGTGGTGCAGAGCAGTGCCTGAAGCTCACATAGACGCCGCCAGCGAAAACGGAATCCGTAACGCCCCAATTGGCCCCTCTCGCACACCGCACATTTCATCATGCACACAGTGCTGCACCAGCACACACGGGAACGGTGGGACCTTTTGCAGCAGGTCGCGCAGATGCGTGGTAGACCTGATGCGCATCGGCTTTGCATCATCGTCCATCAGGGTTATCTGCGCATCGCCCAGGTTGATGCGGGCCAGGTAGAACCCGCCCTCCAGCGAGAGCAATTGCAACTCACGTATTTCGCCTTTGATAGCCAGTTCTGTCAGCTTTTGCATATTCATGATGTGCCCTCGTACCGGGTCGTTCATTGGCGACGAAAGAACAACGTGACCTGGCCCCACTCGACGCCGAACTTGGTCATGCTCGAGCGGTTGATCAGGGTGTCCTCGTCCATCAGGTACATCCAGTCGTCAAAGCTGACTTCGTAAACGGAGCCATCCACTGGCAAGTTGAGGCGGTAGCGCCAACGCAGCGCATTACCCGCGACTTCGCCGATAGCCGCGCCAACCACATCCCCGGCCCGCCCGCGCCAGCGTCCTGGGCCATCCGGGGTTAGGGTCCACACCCGCTGCTGGCGGGTGCCATCGCTGTACAGAAAGCGCTCGTCAAGGATCAGCGCCTTGCCTTCGTGCCGGCTGGTGATATCCACCTCAAAACGTTTGGCCACCTCTCCCGAGCGTTTCTGGAAGATGCCCCAGGCCTTGACGGGTTTGCTGAAAAAACGCTCCAGGTCAAATTGCGGTTGCTGGTCGGCGTAGTGATCCACACCGACGTTGCCGCAACTGCACAGGCCGAGTACCAGCAGCAGTGAAATCAGTAGACGTGTCATGGGCTCACCCCCGCATGGTGCGCGGCGCGATGCCGACACTCAGGGTTGATACTTGTACAAAAATAACGATTTGTACAGGTTTGCGGGCGGGAGTGAAATCGCATCCCTAAAAAAACCGGTCATGCGGGACGCGCGTTGTAATGTCGAATCTGCGTGCCCCAAATCACTGTGGCCGCTGACTTGATAGATAGAACCCCATCCGGCAAGAGGGGTCTGCTCTTGTATCAGATATAGGGAATACATCGAATGTCCGCGCAACATAGCCTGGTAATACTCGCTCGGGGAGGCTACGCCGCTCGGGGAATGCTGTATTTGATCATCGGTATTTTTGCACTGCTGGCAGCACGGGATTCGACAAAGCCCAAAGACAGCCACAAGAGCCTGGAAGCCCTGCTGAGCCAACCATTCGGCTATTTTCTGGTTGGGCTTGTAGTGGCGGGTCTGCTGGCATTTGCGGCTTGGCGCGTGCTGCAAGCGACCCGTGATGTCGATCATCACGACAAAAAATTCAAAGGCTTGGTGATCCGCGCAGGTCTGTTGGCGGGCGGTTTGGTCAACGGCGCATTGGCACTGTTTGCGATGGGTTTGCTTATCACCGATCTCAAAAGTTCCGGCAGTTCCTCAGGTCAGACCCGGGACTTGCTGGCGCATCTCTTGTCCTGGAAACACTCGAACCTGTTGGTGTACCTGATCGCGCTCGTTCCGCTAGGTGTGGGTATTGCCCACATCTTCAAGGGATGGAAAGCGTCGTTCGAGCGATATTTCGAGGCCGACGCAGACGTCATGCGCTACGTTCGCCCGGTGTCTCGATTCGGTCTGGTCGCCCGTGGCGTCGTGTTTATAGAAATCTCATTGCTACTGGCAATCAGCGGTTCCACTTACCAAGCCATGGACCCTCCGGGTATGAAGGAAGCCCTGGACGCGCTCCAGAATCTGCCAGCTGGATGGCTGATGTTGATGGTGATGGCCTTGGGGCTGATTGCTTTCTCGGTTTACAGCTTCTCTGAAGCCTTCTGGCGCAAGATCAATATGGATGTGCCGGGAGTATCGAGGGCGTAGCGCATGCGAAATGAGCGAGAAGTCTGGCGCCGGGATGATCAGCGGAGGAACAGGGGGGGGCGGGGGACAAGAATGGGTTGGCTAAAGAGCCCGGTTTTGCTGGAGATTCTGGGAGGGGGGTGGAGCGGGTAGAGGGAATCGAACCCTCAACTAAAGCTTGGGAAGCTTTCGTTTTGCCACTAAACTATACCCGCATTACACATTTCTCTTTGCTCACTAAACGCTGTGTTTAAGAACCATCGTTATCAGCTTGCGAAGCTGGAGCAATGCCGTTATACGACACCCGCTCAGAGCGGCTGACTTTGTACCAGATGTGCGCTGGGATTTGAAGTTTTTCTTCGAAAAAAATGTGTGGCTTGCAGGTGGCGAGGGAGCGTGCTGGCCACCTGCAAGCCTGCATTTCAGATCGCAAACGCATGCTGTGTCTGGCCCTGGTGATAACGCAATCGGCTGACCTGCCGCTCCGGTTTCAAAAAGCCCACCACTGCCTCGCGACTGTCCCGGCACGCTGCCTTGTGTTCCATGTCCAGGAAATGCCCGGTCGCCTGCACCGTGCTGAAGCTGCTGTTCGGCACGTATTGCCCGAACTGCTTGGCATCCTGGGCGCTGGTGTATTCGTCCCATTCGCCGTTCAAGAACAGTACGGGTATGTCGATCTGCCGCGCAGCCTTGAGGTAGCACAACCGGTCGCTGTACAGCACTTCGCTGATGTGAAAATGCATCTGCCCGTATTCGTGCTCGGCCAGGTTGCTCACATGCTTGTAGTTGAAGCGCTTGAACAGTGACGGCAGGTGTTTGCCGATGGTGCTGTTGACCAGATGGCCGACGCTGTGGCGATCGAGGTTGCCGAGGTAGTCGACACCGCGTTCAAGGTAGTCGCGCATGGGCGCGTTGATCACCGGGGAAAACGAGCTGATCACCGCCTTTTCCACACGCCGTGGCCGGTGGGCGAGGGCGACCAGGGTGGCGGCGCCGCCCCAGGAAAACGACAGCACATGTTCGGCGGCAAAGTGGTCGATGAGTTCCAGGAGGATCTGGCCTTCGACTTCCTTCGTCAGCATTTGCTCATGGCGGTTATGGATTTTGGAGCGACCGGCGTAGGGCTGATCGTACAAAACCACATTGAATTGCGGGTACAGGCTTTTCACGGTCTGGGCGAAGGACGCCGTGGTGGCCATGGAGCCGTTGACCATGATGATGGTCTTCTCAGCAGCGTCCGCGCGATAGAACTCCGTGTAAACCCGGTACTGACCCTGTATATCCAACACAGCGATTTCTGGCCTCATGTCGTAAGACTCCTGGCAAGCGGGTAGGGCGCGCAGATCACTCTGCACAAGCTTTATGACAGGTAGGCATACGCCTTGAAGATGAGCACCCATGTCGATCCGATGACGGCTGGCCGACGGCTGTTGTTATGGCGGGCTGTTTGCCTGAGAGGCCCGTAGATCAAGCGCGGGCGCGGCAAGGTGTGTCTTGGAGGTTATAGGCGACTCGTCAGTCATAATCTGGCTGACGTCCTGATTCAAGCAGCAGACGCGGGATGTCGCAAGTCGCAGAAATGGGTTTTTGCCATCACCGGCTGAACGGTCGTCAGACGTGGCGGATTTCGTCGTCGGTCAACGCTCGGTACTCGCCCGGCGCAAGCGCTGCATCCAGCACCAGCGGGCCCATCCGCTCGCGATGCAGGCTGACCACTTTGTTATCAAAATGCCCGAACATCCGCTTCACCTGGTGGTAACGCCCTTCGATGATGCTCAACCGCGCCGTCGTCGGCCCCAGCAGCTCGAGTTCGGCGGGTTGAGTGGTGAGGTCCTCGAACGCGAAATACAGGCCCGCCGCAAACGTCGCGGCATACTCGGGGCCAATGGCCTGTTCCGTCTCAACCAGATAGACCTTGGGCAGCTTGGTCTGCGGTTGCGTGAGACGCCGCGACCACTGGCCATCGTTGGTCAGCAGCATCAGGCCCGTGGTGTTGAAGTCCAGGCGACCGGCGATGTGCAGCGCGGGTGTATCCGGCTCATCCAGCAAGTCCAGCACGGTGGGGTGTTGCGGGTCCGACGTGGCACTCACGCAACCCTTGGGTTTGTGCAGCATGAAATAACGCGCCGGTTTGCCCGCCTGCAGCACTTCATCGTCCACGCAAACCCGGCTGAATTCGCGCACCTCATGGTGCGGATCGCTGACCGTCACGCCATCGACAGTCACCCGCCGCTCAACCAGCAACAAGCGCACCTGCTGACGATTGAAGCGCGGCAGGTTGCTGAGGAAACGGTCAACGCGCATTGCGAAGCTGCTCATCCACCTGGGCGCAGCGCGGGCACAGGCACGCCTGGTTGCGCAATGCGTCGGGCAGGGCTTCGAGCACCGCCGGGTCGATGGTGACGCTGTAGCACCAGCAGGGCTGGTCGGCAGTACGCGGGTCGGCCAGGCTGCAATCGTTACGGGCGCCGCAGGCAGGGCAAAGGGTCGGCGTGGTCATGGGCTGGTTGTGTGCAGGGCCTTGGAAGTCCCTGCACGATACAGCGCCAGTCAGTCCCGTTCCAGCACCACGACCCGTTGCCCCGCGCCGATGCCGCTGCCCGGCTGGACAGGGATTTCCCGCACCACACCGGCAAACGGCGCGAGCACCGGGATCTCCATTTTCATCGACTCCAGAATCACCAGCACGTCGCCCGCCGCCACCCGATCACCGCACGCCACCTGGACCTGCCAGAGATTGCCGGCGATATGGCTGTCGATGCTGTACTCATTGGCCTGTAACGGCGTGTCGTCGCCCAGCGGCGGCGCCAGTTCTTCGCTGTCGAAATGCGCCTGGCCACTGGCGATCCAACGCTCGCGTTCGGCGTTGAAAGCGTGCTGCTGATGCTCACGAAACCCATCGATCGTCGAGGCTTCGCGCGCCAGGAAGGCTTGGTAATCCGCGAGGTTTAGCACGCTCTCTTCGATGTTCAGCGCAAAGCGCCCGAGGGGGAAATCGCGGCGGATGCGCAACAGTTCATCGCTGCTCACCGGGTAGAAGCGGATCTGGTCAAAAAAGCGCAGCAGCCACGGCTTGCCATCAAACGCCGCGACTTCCCGGTAGCGGTTCCACATCTGCAAGGTGCGCCCCACAAACTGGTAACCGCCGGGGCCTTCCATGCCGTACACGCAGAGGTAGGCGCCGCCGATGCCCACCGAGTTTTCGGCGGTCCAGGTGCGGGCCGGGTTGTATTTGGTGGTCACCAGGCGATGGCGCGGGTCCAGCGGGGTGGCCACCGGGGCACCGAGGTAGACGTCGCCCAGGCCCATCACCAGGTAGCTGGCGTCGAACACGGTGTGGCGCACTGCGTCGAGGTTGGCCAGGTCGTTGATGCGCCGGATGAACTCCAGGTTGCTCGGGCACCAGGGCGCGTCCTTGCGCACGGTGGTCATGTATTTGTCGATCGCCAGCTGGCACGCCGGGTCATCCCAGGACAGCGGCAGGTGCACGATACGCGACGGCACTTGCAGGTTTTGCCGGGCGCACACGGCGGCCCAGTCGCTGGCGATCAGCACCAGCAGGTCGGCCAGCGGCAGTTGCTCGGGTTGGTAATGGACCTGCAGCGAGCGGATGCCTGGGGTCAGGTCGATCACCCCGTGCAGGGCGCGGGTTTCCAGGGCTTGCATCAGTGCGTGGCCGCGAAAGCGCAGCACCAGGTCCAGCTCGGCGGCGCCGATTTCCAGCAGCAGATGAGTGTCACCGGCGAGGCGGGCGACCAGGCGGGTGTCGGCCAGGCCGATGTCCAACACCACAGGTGATTCAATCCCACAGGCACGCCAGCCCGGTTGCGGCACTTGATCCCAGTTCAAGGCGAGGTCGCGGGCCGTTTTGAGGTCGACGGGTTCGAAGCGGATTCTGTCCCCGGCCTTGAGCTGGCCGAGCTGCCACAGGTCGGCCTCGATCACCGTTACCGGGCACACAAACCCGCCCAGGCTCGGCCCGTCCGGCCCGAGAATCACCGGCATGTCCCCGGTAAAATCCACTGCGCCGATGGCATAGGGGTTGTCGTGAATATTCGACGGGTGCAGCCCCGCTTCACCGCCATCGGTGCGCGCCCACATCGGCTTGGGGCCGATCAACCGAACGCCGGTGCGGCTGGAGTTGAAATGTACCTCCCACTGCGTGGCGAAGAAGGTCTCGATGTACTCGGGTTTTAAGTATTCCGGCGCGCCGTGTGGGCCGTAAATCACCCGGAGTGTGCGCACGTGCGTGAGGGGTTCGGTGACCAACTGCTGCCCTGCATTGACGTCCACCAGCGGCGCCAGGTGCAGCACATCACCGGCGCGCAACGCGCGCCCGCCATGCCCGCCGAACTGGCCCAGCGTGAAGGTGCTTTTACTGCCCAGGTAGTCCGGCACTTGCAGCCCACCGCGCAGGCACACGTAGCTGCGTGCGCCTGCCCCGGCGATGCTGCCCAGGCTCAAGGTAGCGCCCGCCGGGATCAGCAACGCGGTGTTCATCGGCACCGCCTGGTCATTCAGCAGCAACGGAATCTGCGCGCCCGTCACCGCGACCACCGCCGCGCAATTGAAGCGCAGCAGCGGCCCGCTCATGGTGATTTCCAGCGCAGCCGCGCCGTCATCATTGCCCAGCAGGCGATTGCCCAACCGCAGCGCGCGGCTGTCCATCGGCCCCGACGGCGGTACGCCAACGGCCCAATAGCCGAGGCGGCCAGGGTAGTCCTGCACGCTGGTTTGCGTGCCTGCGCTGAGCACCTCGACGGTGTCGGCGACGTAGACCAGGTCTTCCAGGCAGCGCGTCCACGGCCGGCCACTGGCGAAGGGCGCGGCCAGCAGAATCTGGCGCAGGTAATCGCGGTTGGTTTCCACGCCGTAGAGCTGGCTGTCGCTCAACGCTTGATGCAGATCCAGGCGTGCCTGTTCGCGGGTCGGCGCCCAGGCGATGAGCTTGGCGAGCATCGGGTCGAAATACGGTGGGATCTCGCAACCGGCTTCTACCCAGGTGTCGATCCGCAGTCCATCGGCTTTTGGGAAGTCCACGCAGGTCAGCAGCCCCGGGCTTGGCTGGAAATCCCGACCAGGGTCTTCCGCATACAAGCGCGCCTGAATCGCATGGCCCTGGGGTTGCAGTTCCAGGGTATGCAGCGGTGGCATTTCCCCCGCCGCCAGTTGCACCATCCAGCGCACCAGGTCCACGCCCCACACCTGTTCGGTGACGCCGTGTTCCACCTGCAAGCGCGTGTTCACTTCAAGGAAATAGAAGCGGTCGTCACTGCTGTCAAAGATAAATTCGACGGTGCCGGCGCTGCGGTAATTCACCGCTTTGGCCAAGGTGATGGCGGCCGAGCACAAGGCCTCGGCCATGCCTTCGGGCAGGTTCGGCGCCGGGGTTTCCTCAAGGACTTTCTGGTTGCGCCGCTGCACCGAGCAATCGCGCACGCCGAGGGCGATGACCTCACCAGCACCGTCACCGAACACCTGCACTTCCAGGTGGCGCGCGTGCTGGATGTACTTCTCGATAAACACCCCGGCATCGCTGAAGTTGTTCTGCCCCAGGCGCTTGACCGCCTCAAAGGACTCGCTCAACTCGGCCGCGCTGCGGCACACACGCATACCGATACCGCCACCGCCGGCAGTGCTCTTGAGCATCACTGGGTAGCCCACGCCGTTGGCGGCCTGCAGTGCGGCGTCGAGGCTGTCGAGCAGTTCGGTGCCTTCCAGCAACGGGATGTTGTATTGCTTGGCCAAGGCGCGGGCGGTGTGCTTGAGGCCGAAGACGCGCAGCTGTTCCGGCGTTGGGCCGACAAACGCGATACCGGCGTCTTCACAGGCTTGTGCAAAGGCGGCGTTTTCCGAGAGAAATCCGTAGCCAGGGTGAATCGCTTTGGCGCCACAGGCCTTGGCCGTGGCGAGGATTTTTTCCACCGCCAGATACGTCCCCGCCGCCGCGCCTTCGCCGAGGCTATAGGCCTCGTCGGCCTGCTGGATATGCAGGCTCGCCGCATCAGCCTCGGCGTACACGGCGACGCCTTTGACGTGCAGCGCGCGCAAGGTGCGCAGGATGCGGCAGGCGATGGCGCCACGGTTGGCGATCAAGAGTTTTTCGAACATGGCGAAACCCTGCGGGCCGTCCCGCAAAGTGGGGGTAGCACTACGGTCGTCCGGAGTGCATGCGATTAGTGTGGAAGGGGGCTTGCCCCGATAGCGGTGGTTCAGCAAATGTCTAAGTGGCTGATACACCGCTTTCGGGGGCAAGCCCCCTCCCACATTGGATCTCTAGCGCTTTTGGAAGCACTGCCCGGCGCGGGATTGGCACAGGGCGAACAACCATTTACGCAACCGCTTCATTTTCAGTTCCATACCAGCAGCTCCGCAGGGGTGGGGTTGTAGGCGTTGCACGGGTTGTTCAATTGCGGGCAGTTGGAGATCAGCACGATCACGTCCATCTCCGCGCGCAGATCGACGTATTTGCCGGGGGCGGAAATGCCGTCTTCAAAGGTCAACCCACCGTCGGCGGTGACCGGCACATTCATGAAGAAATTGATGTTCGGCCCGATGTCGCTTTTGCCCAGCCGCCCGTCGTGGGCGCAGGCGCGCAGGTAGTTGTCGCGGCAGCTGTGCATGTAGCGTTTTTCCAAGGCGTAGCGCACGGTGTTGCTCTCTTGGGCGCAGGCGCCGCCGAGGGTGTCGTGGCGCCCGCAGGTGTCGTCGACGATGGTCAGCATCGGTTGGCCGAGGTTGGAATACAGCACGCTGCCGGTGCCCAGGTACACGCTGTTTTGCCGACGCAGGGTGCGTTGCACGTCGTAGCGTTCCTTGGGGTTCTTGAGGCTGTAGAACAGCGTGTCGACGGCCTGGTTGCCCTCAAGGTCGAGGATGCGCAAGGTCTGCCCGGCCTTGACCTCCATCAGCCACGGCTCACCGGCGGGAATGGTCGCGCGGTACACCGCGGCGTCGGGTTGTTTCAGTGCGATAGACATGGCAGCTCCTCAGGCGAACAGGCGGTCGGTGTTGATAAAGCCACGCTCGTTTTCCGGGCGCGAGGTGCGGCAGTGTTCGGCGACGCTGGCGTCGGCGTTCATCCAGCTGAGTTTGAGCGGTTGCGGGGCGTAGGCCGGATTCGGGTCCATCGGGTGTTGCAGCGCGGTGAGCACCACCAGGGTGTCCATCGGCGCGTAGAGCTCGATGTAGTCACCAGCTGTGGAATTGCCCGGCACAAAGTGCAGACCGCCGTCGCCGTCCACGCTGACGCGGCTGAACAGGTTGAGGGTCATCAGCAGGTCGGACAGGCCCAGGCCCCACTTGCCCAGCTCCACCAGCAGGTTGTCGGTACCGTTGCGGAAAAAACCGTTGCGCAGTTCTTGATAACGGCCCTGGCCATACTTCTCGGCCACTTCGGCGGCGCACAACACGCCGCCGATGCTGTCACTCCAGCCGCAGGTGTCGGCGGTGATCGCGGCCAGCACGCGGCCCATGTCCGAGTACAGGCAATGGCCGGTGGTGAGCTTGGCGGTGTGTTGGCATTTGAGACTGTCGGGCAGGTTCAGGCGCTCGGTTTTTTCATTCGCGTTGAGCAAGGTCAGGCTGACGTTGGCGCCGCCGCGAATGTCGGTGAGGCGCAGCAGTTGGCCGCGCTTGAGCACGAACGAACGGTGGCCGCCGCCGGGTAGCATTTCTTCGGCGAAGGGTGGGAACAGTTGAGTCGAATCGGTCATTTGGCAGTCGCTCCAAGTTCGGCGGCGAGTGCCTTGCGACGCTCGCTGTTCAAAGGGATGTCATAGGTGATGCGGGCGCCATAGGCGCCGGGGGCGTGGGGGTCGACGCGAACCTTGTCGAACACCAGCAGGCGAGTGCCGAGGCTGAAGCCTTCGCTGAGGTCATGGGTGACCATGAACACCGTCAGCCGGGTTTCGCGCCACAGCTCCAGCAGCAACTGGTGCATGTCTTTGCGAATGCCCGGGTCGAGGGCGCCGAAGGGTTCGTCCAGCAGCAATACGCGGGGTTTCATGATCAGCGCCTGGGCGATGGCCAGGCGTTGTTGCATGCCGCCGGAGAGCTGCGCGGGGTACTTGTCCAGGGCGTGGCCAAGGCCGACTTTGTGCAGCAGTGCGGCGGCCTGTTCACGGGCGTCTGTCTTGGCCTTGCCGAACAGCCGCCCCAGCAGCGGCGAGCGCGGCAGTTCGAGGCCCAGGGCGACGTTATCGAGCACACTCAAATGCGGGAACACCGAGTACCGCTGGAACACCACGCCACGGCTGGCATCCGGCTCGCCGGCAAGCGCTTGGCCGTCCAGCAGGATCTGGCCCTTGCTCGCGGTTTCCTGGCCCAGCAACAGGCGCAAAAAGGTCGACTTGCCGCAACCGGAGGTGCCCACCAGCGTGCAAAACTCGCCCTCGGCTACCTGCAGGTTGAGGCCTTCCAGCACCACTTGGTCGCCATAGCGCTGCCACACATTGTTGACGCTGATAAAGCTCATGCGCGCGCTCCTTCATACCAGGGGAACGCGCGCCGAGTCAGGGCCTTGAGGCCCCAGTCCATCAGCCAGGCCAGCAGGGTGATCCACACCACGTAAGGCAAGATCACGTCCATCGCCAGGTAGCGGCGTACCAGGAAGATCCGGTAGCCCAGCCCGTCGGTGGAGGCGATGGCCTCGGCGGCGATCAAGAACAACCACGCCGAGCCGAGCATCAGTCGCAGCGAGATCAGCAGGCGCGGCAGCAATTGCGGCAGCACCACGCGCAACATCAGGGTCCAGGTGTTGGCGCCGAGGGTCTGGGCTTTCACCAGCAGTTCGACGGGGATCTCGCGCGCGCGCTGCTCCAGGTCGCGCGCCAGGCACGGGGTCACGCCGATGACGATCAGCATCACTTTGGACAACTCCCCCAGCCCGAACACGATGAACAGAATCGGCAGGATCGCCAGCGGCGGCACCATCGACAGCACGGTGAGCAACGGCGACAGCGGCGCGCCAAACAGCGGCAG
>NZ_JBAWDE010000271.1:0-1852 GCF_049590575.1 Pseudomonas sp. | reverse complement strand
CGCTGTACCCGCAAGCCTTGCGCGACGAAAGCCTGGCGATTGCGCAGCGTTGCACCTTCGACCTCAGCCAATTGCGCTACCACTACCCACGCGAGCTGGTGCCCGAGGGGCATGACGCGCAGTCCTGGCTGCGCCGCGTCACCGAAGAGGGCATCGCCCGGCGCTGGCCCCACGGTGTCGACGCGAAGACCCTGGAGCAAATCTATAAAGAGTTGGCGCTGATCAGCGATCTGGGCTACGAAAGTTATTTCCTCACCGTGCACGACATCGTGCGCTTTGCCCGCAGCCGCGACATCCTGTGCCAGGGGCGCGGCTCGGCGGCCAACTCGGCGGTGTGTTTTGCCCTGGGTATTACCGAGATCGACCCGAGCCTGACGGACATGCTGTTCGAGCGTTTCCTGTCCAAGGAGCGTAACGAGCCGCCGGATATCGACGTGGATTTCGAACACGAGCGCCGCGAAGAAGTGCTGCAATACGTGTTCCAGCGCTACGGCCGCACCCGCGCGGCGTTGACCGCAGTGGTCAGCAGTTACCACGCGGCCGGCGCGGTGCGCGACGTGGCTAAGGCCCTCGGGTTGCCGCCGGACCAGATCAACGCCCTGGCGGAATGCTGCGGGCGCTGGAGCGACGACGCGCCGCCGCTGGAACGCCTGCGCGAAGGCGGTTTCGACCCGCAAAGCCCGATCATGCACCGCGTGCTCACACTGACCCAGCAGTTGATCGGCTTCCCCCGGCACCTGTCCCAGCACCCCGGCGGTTTCGTGATTTCCGAATACCCGCTGGACACCCTGGTACCGGTGGAAAACGCCGCAATGGCTGAGCGCACCATTATCCAGTGGGACAAGGACGACCTCGACGCGGTGGGCCTGCTCAAGGTCGATATTCTGGCCCTGGGCATGCTCACCGCGATCCGCCGCTGTTTTGATCTGTTGCGCCGTCATCGCAACCAGGACCTGGCCCTGGCGACGATCCCCAAGGAAGACCCGGCCACCTACGCGATGATCAGCAAGGCCGACACCATCGGCGTGTTCCAGATCGAGTCGCGGGCGCAGATGTCGATGCTGCCGAGGCTCAAGCCACAGACGTTTTACGACCTGGTGATCGAAGTCGCGATTGTGCGGCCGGGGCCGATCCAGGGCGGCATGGTGCATCCGTATCTGCGTCGGCGGAACAAAGAAGAACCCACCACCTATCCGTCGCCGGAGCTTGAGGCGGTGTTGAAACGCACCCTGGGCATCCCGCTGTTCCAGGAACAGGTGATGCAGATCGCCATGGTTGCTGCCGACTACGGCCCCGGCGAGGCCGACCAGTTGCGCCGCTCGATGGCCGCCTGGAAACGCCATGGCGGCCTGGAACCGCATCAACAGCGCCTGCGTGCCGGCATGCTCAAAAACGGCTACAGCGAGGCATTTGCTGCGCAGATCTTCGAGCAGATCAAGGGCTTTGGCAGCTATGGTTTTCCCGAGTCCCACGCGGCCAGTTTCGCCTTGCTGACCTACGCCAGTTGCTGGCTCAAGTGCCACGAGCCGGCCGCGTTTGCGTGTGCGCTGATCAACAGTTGGCCCATGGGGTTCTACAGCCCGGACCAGATCCTGCAGGACGCGCGGCGCCATCGTTTGCAGATTCGCGCGGTGGATGTGCAGGCCAGCGACTGGGATTGCAGCCTGGAGCCGATCGACGGCGCGCAACCGGCGATTCGCCTGGGCTTGCGCATGATTTCTGGGTTTCGCGAAGAGGATGGGCGACGCATCGAAGCCGCGCGCCGGCGCCGGGCGTTCAGTGACATTGCCGACCTCGACGAGCGCGCCGGCCTGGATGCGCGAGCCCAAGCCCTCCTGGCGGATGCCGGGGC
>NZ_JBAWDE010000270.1:0-16289 GCF_049590575.1 Pseudomonas sp. | reverse complement strand
GTAACTGCGCGATGTGCGGCAGCTCGGCGCAGCTGGCGGTGCCGGCCGGCAATTGGTCCAGCGGCTTGGCCAGCAGCATCGACAGGCGGAACAGAGCCGCCTGGCGCGCTGCTTCGTAGCGCGGCATGTCGGCGCGCAAGGATTTGTATTGGGTTTGCGAACGGGTCACCTGGGTTTCATCACCACGGCCGGCATCGCGCAGGCGCTGGGTCAGCTGGGTGCTCTGGGCTTGCAGGTCGAGGGACTCGTTGGCAATCGCCAGTTCTTCGTTGGCCGCGCACACCTGGGTGTAGGAACGCACCACATCGGCAACCAGGGTGATACGCGCGATATCGGCGGTAGCCTGGGCGGCGTCGGCGCTGGCCTGGGCGCTTTCGATACCGCGCTGCAAGGTGCCGAACAGATCGAATTGGTAAGACGTGGTGATACTCGCGGCGCCGATGTTGCCCACCGGGACTTTTTCCGTCAGCAAAAACGCTTCGCCCGATTCCTGCAGGCGCTGGGCCTCAGCCTTGGCGCCGAGGCTCCAACCGCCGGCGGACTCCGCCTGTTCAGTCTGGAAGCGCGCGCGCTGCAAGTTGGCGGCGGCCACCCGCAGGTCGGTGTTGGAGGCCATGGCCTGGCGCACCAGCTCATCCAGGCGCGGGTCTTTGTAGAGCTTCCACCAGTCGGCGGGCACCGGCGCCGACACCACGTTGTTGCCCTCGCCCGCCAGTTGCCCTTGCAGGTCGCCACGGTTCACGGCGGACTTCTCCGGCAGCTTGTAATCCGGCCCCACCACCTGGCAGGCCGACAGTAACAACCCCAGCGCAGCGGTTGCCCAAAGCTGCTTCATGGCTTGTCTCCGTCTTTAACCTTATCGCCGATGATCGACACGGTTGCCGTACGCCCGGCGATCATGCGGAAGTCTGCCGGCACATCGTCAAAGGCGATGCGCACCGGAATCCGCTGGGCCAGGCGCACCCAGCTGAACGCCGGGTTGACGTTGGGCAACAGGTTCGAGCCGCTGCTGCGATCACGGTCTTCGATACCGGCGACGATGCTCTGCACATGACCGCGCAGGCGAGCGTTGTCGCCGATCACGCGGATATCCACGGCCATGCCGATGTGAATGCCGTCGAGCTTGGTCTCTTCGAAATAGCCGTCGATGTGGAACGAATTGCTGTCCACCACCGACAGCACCGGGCGCCCGGCGGTGACGAACTCCTGCGCACGCGGCGCGCGGTCGTTGACGTAGCCGTCCACCGGGCTGCGGATCACCGAGCGGTCGAGGTTGAGCTGGGCGGAGTCCACGGTGACCTGTGCTTCGGCCAACGCCGATTGGGCGCGGGCCACACGCGACTGGCTTTCTTCCAGTTGCTCGCTCGGCACCAGGTTGCCCAGGCCCCGGTTACGCTTGTACTCGCGGTTGGCCTGGGCCAGGGTTTCCTGGCGGTCGGCCACGGCGGCCTGGGCCTGGCGCAGGGCCAGCTTGAAGCGGTCCTGGTCCACGGCAAACAACACCTGGCCCTTGGTCACCAATTGGTTGTCGCGCACGTCCACCTGCTGGATCAGCCCGGACACGTCCGGCGCGATCTGCACGATGTCGGCACGGATGTGCCCGTCACGGGTCCAGGGCGCAAACATGTAATACATGACCATGCGCCACACAACGACGACCGCAAACGTCACGATCAACAACGTGAGGACGACACGGCCGATGGTCAAAAAAGGTTTTTTCATGTCATGAGGTATCGACTGAGTGAGTCCACCGCGCCCAGCAACAGCGCGTAGAGCCCCACATTGAACAATGCCCGGTGCCAGACCAGGCGATAAAAGTGGAGGCGGGTCAACAACCCGTGCACCACCAGAAACAACACATAGGTAATGCCCATCAGCACCAGTAGCGTAGGCAGGAACACACCGCTGATATCCAGATCACCGATCATAAAGGCGCTCCATCGGGCAACGGCGCTTCCATTTCCGTGCCGCCAATAAATTCCACACCGGGCAGCAGCGCCAGGCGCAAACCGGCCAAGGCGTGCAGCAGATGCAGGCGGGTGTCGTCTTCGTCTTGCAGGCCCTGGCCATTGAGGGCTCGGCGCGTGCGGTCGAGGGTCATCAGCAGACCGCTCGGCGCAGGCAAGCGTTCACCCGCCTTGAGGCACGCCTTGAAGTAACCGCCCACGCCTTCGACCACCTGGTTGAGCAGCACGCGTGGCACACCGAGGACGCGCGGCGAGTACGCCAGCAGGTCGAGCAGGTTGAGCGCCACGCGCAAATCGCGCAGGGCGCTGCCCGTGTCCTGGTTGATCAACGCCAGGCGCGGCAGGTGCTGCATCAGGCGGTCGAGCATTTGCACGGCCATGTGCCGGTGTTCGTTCAGCGTCGCGGGCTCGGTCAGGCCGACGATGTCGCGCCAGCTGAAACGGGTCAGGCGTTTGGCCGCGAGTTCGGCGCCGAAGGGCCGCGCCACCAGGGTCCACACGAAGGCAAACAGCAGGCCCACGGGCCCGGCCAGGTTGACGTTGGCGAAGTTCAGGAAATCCGCGTCATAGGCGCCCTGGATGCTGATGAACGACGAGGTGTTCACCAGCGTCAGCAGCATGCCCAGGTAAAATCGCGGCTGCACGGTGAGCGTGCCGATGCAGATAAACGGCACGGCGAACGCCAGCACCAGCATCGGGAAATCGTGCAGGTTGGGCAGCACCAGAAACAGATACAGGCTGGCGAACAGCACCGACATGGCGGTCCAGAAAAAGAACCGGTAGATCTGCGGCGCCGGGTCGTCCATCGAGGCGAAAAAGCTGCAGGCCACGGCGGCCAGGATCACTGCGCTGCCGCCGTCGGTCCAGCCCAGCAGAATCCACAGCACCGAGGCGACGATGATCGCGGTGACCGTGGAAAACGCCGAATAGAACATCAGGCCACGGTCCAGAAACGGTGTGAGCCGGCCCAGGCGCCAGTGGCGGTATACGGCGCGCCAGGTGTCCTGGCTTTCGCACTGGATGGCGGCTTGCAGGCTGCGGCAGTCCTGCCACAGGTCGATCCACTCGCCGAGGCGATACAAGGCGTTGGAGAACAGCAACGTGTGCCGGTCGTCCAGCGCTTCGCCATGGGGTTGAGCGGCGTCGATCTTGTCGCGCAGCACGCGCCAACGTTCAACAGGCGCTTCTGCAGTCGTACTCTGCAGCCAGGCATTGGCCTCTTCCAGCAAGGGCGTGAGCTGAGCCACGAACGCCGGCGCGCGGTGTTCGATTGCGTAGACAGCGTCGTCCAGAGCATCGATCACCGGCAGCAGGTGGATCATCCGCCCGCGCAATTCCTTGGTATTGCGCACCGTTTGCGGCCGCGCGCCTTCGTGGGGCAACTGGCCGATCATCAATTCGAGGGTGTTGAAGGTGGCGACCATGCCGCCGCGCAAAGTGCTGATTTCTTCAGGCTGCACATTGCGCGTCAAAAAGCGCTGGCTGTAGACCTGGGCATCGGCAAACCACTTGGCGACCGACCCATCGAACACCGGCGCCAGGCGCCGCGGCCAGAACATCGCGCCGACCACCGCCGCGACCGCGATGCCGAGGAAGATTTCCTCGGTACGCGCCTCGGCCACATCCCACACCGCCAGCGGGTTATCCACCACCGGCAAGGCGATCAACGGCAAGGTGTAGCCGGCCAGCATCAGCGCGTAGTTATTCGCGGTGCGCAGGTGCATGGACAGGAACAACAGGGTGCCTGTCCACAACGCGATCACCACCACCAACAGGTAGGGCGACTGCACAAACATCGGCACAAAAAACACCGCCGCCGCCGCGCCCATCAAGGTGCCGACGGCGCGGTACAACGCCTTGGAACTGGTAGGGCCGACAAACGGGCTGGAGACGATATACACGGTGGCCATCGCCCAATACGGGCGGGGCATTTGCATGAGCATGGCGATGTACAGCGCGATCATCGACGCCGCGAAGGTGCGAACCCCATAGAACCAGTCCCGCGCCGGGGGGAAGCCTGTAAAAAAACCGTTCAAGACGTTGCAACCCCAGCCGCTTCAAAAGCGGTTAATACACGCAGTGCGGCTTCCAGATCGCTGCGATCAATATCGGCCAGCACTTCCTTGCGCAAGCGCACCAGTTGCGACTCCACCGCCTGCACCAGCTCGCGGCCACGCTCGGTGAGGCTCAAGGCCTTGGCGCGGCGGTCGTGCACGTCTTCGGTGCGGCATACGTAGCCGTCGTTGCACAAGCGGTCGAGCAGGCGCACCAGCGACGGGCTTTCCATCCCCGACGCCTGGGCCACTTTGACCTGATGCACACCGTCGCCCAAGCGGCCGATCATCAACAACGGCACGGCGCAGGCTTCGGAAATACCGTAGCTCACCAGCGTCGCCTGGCAGATTTTGCGCCAATTACGGGCGCCCACCACCATGCTGCTGCTGAGGTTCATATGGAGTTGTTCGAGGGTTTGGGACACTGAATAGTTCGCATACAGTTAGTTTGCTAACTATCAATATGGTGGATGAAGCCAAGTGCGTCAAGTTTTGAAACAATTTTGCGGATGGGTGGTGGGGGGCTGTGGGTAAGCAAAGCGGGTTTGAACGGGGTGTCGGGTTTTGTGACGGTTTCCACGTACCGCGTGCGAAAGGTCGGAATCAAGTCACACCGCGCTAGCGCTTCTTGGCGCTCTCGTAGACATCACTACGCTCACGCTTGCCTACGGCTACGACCGAAACCACCACTCGCGCCTCTATCACCTGATAAACCAAACGGTAACCAGAGGACCTGAGTTTGATTTTGTAGCAGTCAGCCATGCCATACAGCGCGTCAGATTGGACCTTGGGCAGCGTCAGGCGCTCTGCCAATTTCTTTTTAAACTGCTCGCGCACTGTGTGCCCAAGCTTGTCCCACTCCTTGCGAGCAGAAGGGAGAAACTCGAGCTTATAGGTCATCCAGCTTCACCGGTACAGGCGTCTCATGACTGCGCGAGCGGACTAGCTCAGCCAGCTCCAGATCATCTAGCCTTTCCACCATCGCTTCGAACACGTTAGCAGGCACCATGTAGCCCATAACGCGGTTGTGATTGAGCACGGCAACCGGACCACCATGAGCGTTACTCATCACCGCAGAGGGATTTTTTTTAAGCTCGGAAACGCTGACGGCCATATCGGCCAAAACACTTTGCATAATAAAGACCTCAAATAAGGACTTTATTCTGGTCTATTTATGGTTGATCCGGCAACTCAGAAAAACTGGCTGTGGAAAATGCCGTTCAGGCATTTACACCCCTCTCCCACCCCGCAACATCAAATTCAGCTCATCCACCACCTCCGCCCAATCCGCGTCTTCCAGAATCTCCTCACGCAAAAGCGCTTTCTGGCTGTCCGTCCAGAAAAACGCATCCGCGAGTTTCAAATCCGGCTTCAGTGGTGAATGGACCGCCACGAATTTCTCAATATTGACGGGGTCATTTTCCAGGCCAAGCTGTTTGAACAGTGACGGTAAGCTGTGCACGGGCGACTGCATGGCGGGCTCCAGATGGGAAGGGTTTAACCGAGTCTAGTGGCAGCCTTCGGGCTGCGGTGGGGCAACGTTGCACACCACAAACAGGCGCGCCCGTGCACCGCCGCCGTCCTGGCGGCTGAGTTCGCGCCAGCCGGCGGGCAACGGGGCGAAGTCGTCCGGCGCTTCGTTGCTGCTGATCAGCCATACACGGCGAGTGTCGGCGGGCAGTGCCGACAGGTGGTCGAGGTAAATGCGTCCGCCGTCCTGATCCACCAGGGTGCCGAAACCGTAGGCATTTGGGTGGGTTGGCGTGCCGTCGGGCTTGGGCGGGGTGTAGAGCTGCAGTTGGGCGTCGGTCTGGTCGTAATACACGTAGCTGAGGTACCACATCATGTCGCTGAGGACGATGCGGTCGTCTTCCTGGTAATTGCGATTGACGAACTCCACCGGCACGTTGAATTGGTCGTGCTCATCCACCGTGAAGTTGTTTTTCAGGCCCACCAGTTCCACGCCGACAAACAGCACGAATAACCCAGCGCCCAACAGCGACAGGCGTTTGGGCAGACGGTCGATGGCCAAGGCCACAAGGACCGGCAACCCCAAGGCATAGACCGTGAGGTAGCGCTCGATAAACACCGGGGAAATAAACGACACCGCGTACACCAACAGCAGCGGCAGCAGGAAAAACAGCGCCAGCAGGCTGGCCGGGCGATAGCGCTCGCGGTCTCGCCCGGCGGTCACCAGCACAATCGTCGCCAGCAACAGCGGGAACAGCCAGAACAGCGGCGGCCAAAAGCCGATGCCTTCATCCTGGAGCACGAACTGCCAGATCATCGACGGCAGGGAGGCCAGGCTGACCGGGTCTTCCCAGCCGATATCACCGCCGACTTTGAGTTGCTCGACGTGCTGGACCAGGTCGAGCAGATTCGGCAGCCACGGCAGGTACAACAGCACAATCGCCGCATTGGCCCCCCACCAGGCCGGGCGGGTGAGCAAACGCTGGTCTCGCGGCTGCGCGCCGCACAACACACCCAGCCAGGCCCAATGCACCAGCACGCATAACGCGGTGAAGTAATGGGTGTAGAACCCGGCGCTCATCAACAGCACATAAACCGCCAGATAACGCGTGCGCTCGGGCTGACGCACCCAATACACCAGCGCCAGCGTGGCGCCCAGCAGCCACACGCCGAGCAGCGAGTACATGCGCACTTCCTGGCTGTAGCGCACCGCCGTCGGCAGCAAGGCCAGCAGGATCCCCGCCAGCACGGCCGCGCGGCGCGTGGACAGCTGTCGTGTCAGCCAGGCGCCCAGGCCCACTGCGATCACCCCAGGCAAGGCACTCATGCCGCGTATCGACCAGATGCTGTCGCCGAACAGTTCGATCCAGCCGCGCAGCATGAAGAAATACAGCGGCGGGTGCACATCGTGGGCCGCGTGAAACCACAGGTCGGTCGCCGCATATTCGCTGAGCAGCAGGCTGGAGCCTTCGTCGCCCCAGATCGCAGCCGACGTCAGCTGGTAAAAACGCAGGGCCATCGCCAGCGCCAGGATCGGCACCCACCAGAGGCGGCCGAGCCAACCGGCGCCCTCCCACCCAAGGCGGCTGAGTGCGAGTAACGCCCCGACCTTTTCGTTTTGCTCTACCACCGACCGACGCACTTCGATTCCCCCGCCACTGCCCTGACTGCCTCAGTGCAAACACCGCCACTCTAGGACAAAAGCCCGGGAACCGCTTCTGGATTCGGACAAATCAACAATTTGCGTAGGCCTTCACCGAAGCGCCCGTAGGAACACGCTATGATTGCCGCCCTCCAAGGACTCAGGATCAAGGACACGTCATGCGCATCGGTTTTCTGTCACCCCTGGCACTGGCGCTGCTCGCCGGTATTTCCTTGCCGGCACAGGCCAGCTCAGACGACTCGTGCTACCCCGACTGGCGCGTGTCGCGTGACAGTCTCGACCCATGCAGCAACCAGCCCTTCCTCAGCCCGGGCAATGACAGCCGGGTTAACCTGCGCCTGCTGCTGGCCGACAAAAAGGCCGCGGGCCTGGCACCCAACGCTTTGAGTGAAGACGATCTGGCCCAGGGCTTCGGCCCGGTGCCGTTTCCGGTGTACCGCCTGGCGCCGGTGCCCAGCTCGGACGCCGAACCCGACAATCAGCCGGACAACTCGCGCACCGCAGAGCTCGAAACCCTGCTCCAGCCCCTGGGCATCGAGCGCAAGGAGCTCACCCCTGCGGGTGACGCCTTCCTCAGCGGGGAAGGCAGCCGCTGCCGCAGCAACAACGACGACAGCGCCGCCGCGTTTATCAGCCAGGTGGTCAAGGCTGACATCCCGGCCGCCGAGCGCGAGCTACTGGTAAAGGCGCGCCTGCAACTGCTCACGGCCTGTACCTGGGACGGGCAAGTGCTAGACCAGCCATTGCAATCGACTGACGGCCAGTTACTGCGGACCTACCTGCAAGCCGCCGCCGATTTTTACAGCGGCCGTTTCAGCGACGCCGAGCGCGGGTTTGCGGCGGCCAGCAGCAGTGCGCTGCCCTGGCTCACCGAAACTGCGCTGTACATGACTGCGCGCACCTCGCTGAACCAGGCCCAGGCCGAAGCCTTCGACGAATACGGCATGCCGCAGCTGGCGCATGTGGATAAGTCGGCGCTGGGCGATGCTGAAGAGGGCTTGCTCAATTACCTGAAAACTTATCCACAGGGCGAGTACGCGGTATCCGCCCGTGGCCTGCTGCGCCGTGTGTATTGGCTGGCGGGCAACAATGACAAGCTTGCCGAGGCCTTTGCCTGGCAATTGACCCAAGCGACGGACGCGCAGCGCAATGTGTCGGTGGATGAGCTGGTGGAAGAGGCCGACCTCAAGCTGCTGATGGTTAACAGCGAGACCGTCAACACGCCGATGATCCAGCTGGTCAGCGACCTGATGGTGATGCGTGGCGGCGACCAACCCGCCCTCTCCCGCGCTGATCTGGAAAAGCAAAAAGGCGCCTTTGCCAGCCAACCGGAACTCTATGACTACCTGCTGGCCGTGTGTGCGCTGTACATCGAACATCAACCGGACGCGGCCTTGAAGCAGCTGCCGCAGAGCGTGCCGTCGAGCCTCAACTACTTCGCCTTCAGCCAGCAGACCCTGCGCGCCCTGGCCCTGGAAGCCAAGCAAGACTGGAAAGGCGCCGAGGCGCTGTGGCTGCAATTGCTGCCGCTGGCAAAACTGCCGCTGCAACGCGACCAGCTGGAGTTGGCCCTGGCCATGAACTACGAGCGCAGTGGCCAACTGGCCAAGGTGTTCGCCGCCGACTCGCCGATCAACGCCAAGCAGGTGCGCTACATCCTGCTGCGCAACGTCGCCGGCCCCGAGCTGCTGCGCCAGCAGATTGCCCAGGCCAGCGACCCGCTGGAACGCCAGACTGCGCAATTCGTGCTGCTCTACAAAGACCTGCTGCGCGGCCAGTTCGCGACCTTCGCCGAGGACCTCAAGCAACTGCCCGCTTCGGCCCCCGAAGACAAACTGGGCACCAGCCTGGGCTATGTCTACAGCGCCGGCCAGAGCTTGAAACTGTTCCAGTGGAACGGCGACAAGGCCGAGTCCGGCTACGCTTGCCCGGGCATCGCGCAAACCGCCGCGACCCTGCAAAACGACGCGAAAAACCCGCAAGGCCTGAACTGCTTCGGTGAGTTCATCCTGCGCAACGGCCTGGACGGTATGCCCCTGGACCAGGCGCGCGCCGCCGGCAGCCTGGGCAGCACCGCGTCGCAGTTCACCGGCGAAACCTTCTCGCGGCTCGACGGTTACAAGCAGGTGATCGCCAATGCCAAGGCACCGAAAAACGACAAGGCCTACGCACTGTTCCGCGCCATCAACTGCTATGCGCCGTCGGGCTACAACAGCTGCGGCGGCCAGGACGTGACACCGGCGGTGCGCAAGGCCTGGTTCCGCCAGCTCAAGAGCGGATTTGCCGACACCCAGTGGGGCAAATCCCTGCAGTACTACTGGTGAAGCACCTGTGGCTTGGCTTGCTGTTGCTGGCAAGCCCGGCCTTCGCCGCCGTCGACGCCGGGGACTACGACGCCTTCTGGCTGTGGAGCGGCGTTACGCCGCAACCGGTGCTCAAGCAGGCCAACACCCTGTATATCCTGCAGGGCCAGATCAATTCCACGCGCCGCGCACCGCAGCGCGGCGTGCAACTGATCGCCCAGGGCATCAGCGTGCCGCGCCTGAGCCGAGGCGAAGTCTGGGTGGTCTACCGCGCCCACACGCTGCACTGGCCAGAACCGGTCTACCGCCAAGTGCTCGGCCAGGTGCAACGCTGGCGCGAGGCGGGCAACCCGGTGGTCGGTATCCAGATCGACTTCGACGCCCGCACCCAATACCTGCACGAATACGCAGATTTCCTGCGCGACTTGCGCCAACGCCTGCCCGCCGACCTGCGCCTGAGCATCACCGGGTTGATGGACTGGGGCAGCAACGCCGACCCCGCCGCCCTCGCCCAGCTCAAGGGCGTGGTGGACGAGGTGGTGGTGCAGACGTACCAGGGGCGCCAGAGCATCCCGGATTACGCGGCGTATCTGCCACGCATGAATCGGCTGGGGCTGCCGTTCAAAGTGGGTCTGATTCAGGGCGGCGAATGGCTTGAGCCGGGATATTTGAAGGGCAGCGAGTGGTTTCGCGGGTATGTGGTGTTTTTGCAGAACCCTTGAAAGCCAGGAGCCGGACAACCGGCTCCTGTGCGTCATTTTTTACCAGTCATATGTCAGGCTGGACACCACCGTGCGCCCTTCGCCGTAGTAGCAATCCAAGTCACTGGTGCACTGCGAGACGTAGGTCTTATTGGTGAGGTTCTGCACGTTCATCGCCAGTTTCACGCCCGTGAGCTTGAGCGGCGACAGGCCTAAGTCATAGCTGAGGCTGGCGTCGTAGACGCTGTACGACGGCACGCTGAAGGCGCCTTCATAGTAGTCGCCCAGGCTTTGGCGCGCGTAGCGAACGCCCAGGCCCGCGCCGAGGCCGGCCAGCGGTGTGTCGCCGAGCACGCTGTAGTTGACCCACATCGACGCGGTCAGCGGCGAGATACCAGCAGGGTGACGGCCTTGGCGGCCCTCCTCGTCCTTGGTGTATTTGATGTCGTTGCGCGAAGCCGAAGCAATGATTTCCCAGGCATCGCTGAGGGCGGCCTTGGCTTCCAGTTCCACACCACGCGAGCGCATCGCGCCGCTCTGGGTGCTGAACGTATCGTTGGGGTTGGTGGTGATCACGTTTTCCTGGTCAAGTTGATACACCGACACCTGCACAAAACTCTTCTGCCCAGGTGGCTGGTACTTCATGCCGACTTCATATTGCTTGCCGGTGGAGGGGTCGAACGGCTTGCGCTGAGCGTCAGTGCCGGTCAACGGCAGGAACGACTCGGAGTAACTGACGAAGGGCGCCAGCCCGTTATCGAACAGGTACACCAAACCCGCACGGCCGGTGAAGGCTTCGTCTTTGCTGGCGAAGCGCGTGCCTTGCAGCGGCTCCCTGTTGACCACGCTGGCCCAGTCATAGCGGCCACCGAGCACCAAGGCCCATTTATCCAGCCTGATCTGGTCCTGCACGTACAGGCCTGTCTGGCTCAAGGTGCGATCCCAACGGTACGGTTGGCCAAAATTCATCGGCTGGCCATACACCGGGTTGAACAGGTCGATCACCGGCGGGTTGCGGTCATACCGCCCGTGGAACAGGGAGCCGGAGTGGTAGTAATCCAGGCCGACGATCACGGTATGGGCCAGCGCGCCGGTGGTGAATTCGGCCTGGGCGATGCTGTCCACGCCAAACACTTTGTTGTTCTGCGCCCAGTCCACGCCGAAGCGTTGCAGGTAGCGTTGGTCCTGCACGCCGGTGACCGGGTTGGCGACAAAACGGTAGCCGTGCAACGGCGCGGTATAGCGGTCATCGACCTCGGCGTAACGTGCGTTTTGCTTGAGGGTCCACGTGTCGTTGAGGCGATGGGAAATCTCATAACCCAACGCGTACTGCTCGCGGTTGTACTGGTTGACACCCGGCTCGCCGATAAACACATCACGCTTGATCTTGCCGTTGGGATTCGCCCACAGGGTGCCGGACGCCGGCAGACCTTGGGCTTCGGGCACGCCTTTGTCTTTCTGGTACTGGGCAAACACCGTCAGGCTGGTGTCGTCGTTGGGGCGCCAGGTGAGGCTAGGGGCGATGAACTGGCGCTTGTTCTCGACGTAATTGATCTCATCCTGCCCGTCATTAGCCAGGCCGGTCAGGCGGTATAGAAATTGGCCCTGCTCATCCAACGGACCACTGAGGTCGATGGCCGCACTTTTGTGCTCGTAGGTGCCGGCCTCCAATACCACTTGGTGCACCGGTGTTTCGCTGGGGCGCTTGCTGAGCATGTTGACGATGCCGCCAGGCTGGTTCTGCCCGTACAGCACCGACGCCGGGCCCTTGAGCACTTCGATGCGCTCCAGGGAATAGGGCTCGATCTGCAACGCACCGCCCGTACTGCCGCCGCCGTAGGGCAGGTGCAAACCGTCGAGGTACAACGGCGTCGGCGTGAAACCGCGTGAGGTGGGCTCATCGAATAACTTGACCCGGTCAGCGAAACCGCCAGCGGTCATGCCCGGCGTGTAGAGCAGGGCCTGTGTGACGCTCTGGGCACCGCGGGCCTTGATTTCGGCGGCGGTGATCACGTTGATGGTCTGGGGAATTTCGACCAGCGCCGAATCGGTCTTGCTGCCGGAAGCGCTGCGCGTGGCGACGATACCAACCACCGGTCCCCAGGCGCTTTCCTGCGCCTGCTGGCCGCTGATCTGGGTGGCGCCGAGCTGCAACGGCCCGTCAGTGGCAATCGTCTGCAACGACCAACCGCCCTGGGCCTGCACCGCCACCAGGCCGCTGCCCGCCAGCAGCCGCTCCAGGCCCGAACCGACCGCGTAACGGCCTTGCAGGCCAGCGCTGCGCTTGCCTTGGGTCAGCGAAGCGTCCACCGAAAGCAAAATACCCGACGCACTCGCGAAGCTGTTCAGCGCCTGATCGAGGCTGCCCGCCGCAATGTTATAGGCGCGTAGCGTCTCAACGCTCTCTTCAGCTTGAACGAAGGTCGGCGCCACAGGCACCGTTGCCAGCAGGCTGACAAACAAGCCACGACGCAGGGCGCGGGCCAAGGGTTGGATTGGGTGGTGCGGCATTGCAGGACTCCCCGTGAGATCGCTTCTTGATTGGCTTTCAAGAGGTATCCCGAACGGTGCGCAAAAACCGACAAGCGCCGACGACATTATTTTTCAGACCCGCGCCTTGATGGTCACCCAGTAGCGTGTCACCGATTGCACCTGCACCGGCAGCGAACGCTCCAGGGCCGCGAGGATCGCGTCGGTATCGTTCAGCGGAAAGACGCCGGTGAGCAACAAGCCGGCCACCGCCTGATCACAGCGCAACAAGCCCGGACGATAGCGGCTCAACTGCGCCACAAACTGGCCCAAGGGCTGGCGCTCGGCGATCAGGCGATGCTCGGTCCAACTGCTGGTGCCGGCCTCCACAGCAGGCAGCGGCGAGCTTTGGCGCTGGTTGAACCATAGGCTGTCGCCGGCCTGAATCTGCACCGCTGCGCCGTGCAACGGAGTCACCCGCACACGGCCTTCGTAGAGGTCGACACGGCTACCGTCGGGCAACTCGCGCACGGCAAAGCGGGTGCCCAGTGCCTGTACATCACCGGCCGGGGTTTCGACGATCAATGGGCGAATGGGGTCGTGGCCGCTGGTCAGCAGGATCTCGCCACGGATCAGGCGGATGCGCCGCTCGCTGGCGCTGAAGCGCAGGTCCACTGCGCTGTCGCTGTTGAGGGCCAGGCGCGTGCCGTCGCTGAGGGTGACATGGCGGATCTCGCCGGTGGTGGTGCGATACTCGGCAAAAGCTGCCTGCCAGGGTTCGCTGCGCTGTACCAGGTAGCCACTGCCCCCAGCCACCAACAGCACGCCGAGCAATTTGAGCGCGGCGCGGCGCTGGGTGTCCGGGGTATCGCGCAATACCGCACGGGCGCTGTCGGTGGGCACGCCCCCGAGGGTGTGTTGCAGGCGTTGCAAGCGTTGCCAGGCGCGGCGATGCTCCGGGTCGGCCGCCTGCCATTGGGCAAACGCCTGAAGTTGCTCGCCGTGCAAGTCGCCACCCCATTGCAGCATCAGCCACTCGCTGGCTTGCTCGACAATAGCCGGGGCGATGGGCGCGTCGTGCCTCATTCTGCGTAGGCCACCTGGTAGCAGGCGACGATAGCGCGGGTCATGTATTTCTGCACCGAACTGACCGTGACCCCCAGGCGCTCGGCGATCTGCGCGTAGCTCAAACCTTCGAACTGCGACAGCAGGAACGCGCGGCGTACATTGTCGGGCATGCGGTCGAGCATGGCGTCGATCTGCATCAGGGTCTCGAGAATCAGCGCGCGCGTTTCCAGGGAGGGCGACTCCGGCTCGGGCAGGTGCGCGATGCTTTCCAGGTAAGCGCGCTCGATGCGCAGGCGCCGCCATTGGTCGATCACCAGGTTGCGTGCGATCTGCGCCAAATAGCTGCGGCTTTCCTTGGCGCCGGGAAAACGCCCGGACACCAACAGGCGCAGGAAGGTGTCCTGCGCCACGTCGGCGGCATGCTCGCGATCGCCCAGGCGTTTGCGCAGCCAGCCTTGCAGCCACCCGTGATGATCGCGGTACAGAAGGTGAAGCTGTTGCTGGCTGTCGGGCGCGGTGTCCATGAAAAGCTCAGATACACTATTGAGAGCAATTATCATTACACCTTGTTAAGCGACTGGCAAAAACTCTTTGTCACTCAGCGCCCGGCGGTTTGCAGTGGATACACCGATTCCCAGCCGCCACCCAACGCTTTGTACAACCCGACCATGGCCAGGGAGACGCCGGTGGAGCTTTCGACCCACTGCTCTTGCGTCGCCAATAAAGCGCTTTGCACGGTCAGCACGTTAACGAAATCCACCACGCCTTCGACGTACTGGTGTTGCGCGGTGCTCAGGGCGATCTGATTCTGGCGTACCGCTTCGGCGAGGCTGTCGCGGCGCAGTTGGCTGGCGTTGTAGCGGGTCAACTGGTCGTCGATTTCATGCCAGGCGCGCAGCACGGTTTGCTGGTAGGCAAGTGCGGCTTCCTGTTGCTGGGCTTCGCGCAGGTTGAGCATGCCTTGCAGGCGCCCGCCGTTGAACAGCGGCAGGCTGAATTGCGGGCCGAAAGCAAACGCACGCGAACCCCAGGAGCCGAAATCCGATAGCTGCAAGGCCTGCGAACCGAGGCTGCCGGACAAGGTGATCCGCGGGTAGAAATCGCCCTTGGCCACGCCGATGCTGGCGGTGGCGGCGTGCAGGCGCGCTTCGGCCTGGCGGATATCCGGGCGGCGTTCGGCCAACTCCGACGGCAGGCCGATGGCGACCTGGCGCTGGGTCTGCGGTACGGCGGCGTCTTTGGACAACTGCGCGTGCAGCGCTTGCGGCGGCTCGCCCATCAACAGGCTCAGGGCGTTGATCAACTGATCCTGGCGCTGCTGCAGATCCGGCAGGCGCGCTTCGATCGCAGCGACTTGGGCGGCAGCTTCGGCCACGTCGAGGTCGGTGGCCACGCCGTCGGCCAAACGCAGTTGCGAGAGCTTGAGGCTGTGGCGCGCGACGTCGAGGTTTTGCTCGGTGACGGCGCGGGTGTTTTGCACGCCGCGCAGTTGGATGTAGTCCTGGGCCGTCTCGGCCAGCACCGACAGCAACACCGCGCGGCGGTCGTTTTCGGCGACTTGCAGGGTGGCGTCGGCGGCTTCGGTTTCACGTTTGACGCGGCCCCAGAAGTCCAGCTCCCACGAGGCCGAGAAGCCCATGTCCCATTGGCTGAACGCCGAGCGGCCATTCTCGCCGGAGGGGTCGTTCAAGCCTTTGGCGCTATTGCGCTCACGCTGATAGCCACCGGTGGCGTTGACGTTCGGATAACGCTCGGCGGTGGTCACTTGGCGCACGGCACGGCTTTGTTGCAGGCGGCTGCTGGCGAGTTTCAGGTCGAGGTTGTCGGTGAGCGCGCGACGCGTGAGGGCCGACAGTTGCTCGTCGTGGAACACATCCCACCAGCGCTCCTGCAGTGGATCGGTGACCGCGCGGCTGGCGGCCTGGCGGCCCTGTGGCTCGCTCCACTGAGCCACTTGCGGGCCTTGCGGGCGCTGGAAATCCGGGCCGACCGTGCAGGCGCCCAGGCTGATAAGGCTCAAGGTGAGCCAGGCGAATCGCTTCATTGCTGGGCCACCTCGCGCGGCTGTGCCACCGGCTGGGTGTCGACGCTGGCTTCCACCGACATGCCGACCCGCAGACGCTCGGTGTGCGCCTGGCCCGGCTCCAGCACGATTTTCACCGGAATGCGCTGCACCACCTTGGTGAAGTTGCCGGTGGCGTTGTCCGGTCTGACCGAGGCGAAGGTCACCCCGGTCGCAGGCGCCAGGCTCTCCAGATGGCCGTGGAGCAATTCGCCGTCGAGGCTGTCGACGCGCACCTGCACGGCTTGGCCGGCGTGCATGTGGGAGAGCTGGGTTTCCTGGAAGTTGGCCACCACGTAGGCCTCGGCCAACGGCACCACGGCGAGGATTTTGCTGCCCGGCGTCACGTAGGCGCCAACTCGCACCGCGCGCTCGCCGACCATGCCATCCACCGGCGCCACAATGCGTGTGTAGGACAGCTGATAGCTGGCCATTTCCAGCGCCGCCTGGGCGCGCTTGAGCCCACCTTCGGCCGCATCGCGCTGGGCGCTGAGGATTTCCACCTGCTTGCGCTCCGCCGCCAGCACCGCCG